>JBBRSO010000323.1:0-1505 GCA_038245405.1 Bacteroidales bacterium | reverse complement strand
TGCATTATGGCGATCAGGATATGTTGAAGAATAACTACGAAGGCATGAAGGGATATATCAGATATATGCTCACCTGGACAAATAATGCCGGTATTATGTTCTCTCAGGCACCTGATACGACAAAACCAAACGTGTGGATGAACCTGGGGGACTGGTGCTCTCCCGGCAAATTGCCACCCAATGATATGATACATACATTTTATCTGTGGAGATGTTCGGATATTACATCAAAAACAGCGCAGATCCTTGGTTATACTTCCGAGGCTAAAGTGTATGCTGATATTGCAGACCGGACAAAAAAAGCCTTCATGGAAAAATTCTATGATGAAGGGAAAGGGAGCTATGGCCCTAATGGTGGTAACATATTTGCCCTTAAGATGGGGGTGTCTGAAGATCAGTATCCAAGGGTAGTAGCTGCTTTAAAATCTGACATTGCTGCAAATGATGGTCATCTGGATACCGGAATTTTTGGTACCCAGTTCTTTTTTGAGGTTCTTGCTGAAAATGGATTAAATGAGCTTGCTTATGAAGCTATGAATAAAAGAACACAACCTTCATATGGATGGTGGATAGAACAAGGAGCCACAACATCATGGGAGAGGTGGGATGGAGAAGGTTCAAGAAACCATCCGATGTTCGGTGGCGGTCTTGTTTGGTTCTACCGTGTTCTGGCAGGTATCAATACAGATCCTTTGCATCCGGGCTATAAGAACATTATATTTAAACCGCAACCTGCAGGAGATTTGACATCTGCATCATATTCTAATGAAACCCCTTATGGCACAGTTTCAGTGAGATGGGAAAAGGAGGCCGGGGCATTCAAATTAGACATCAGGGTACCTGTGGGAAGCACTGCCAGTGTTTATGTACCCACATCAAGTATAAAAAGTATCACGGAAAACGGTAAGGCAATAAAGGATAAGAAAGCCATAAGTTTTCAACGAATGGAGAATGGGTATGCCATTTATAATGTTGGTTCCGGAGCTTATTCCTTTGGCTCCAGATTATAATTATTGATTTAGGAGCGATCAGCAGGTAAAAGCCTGGATTTAAACAAAAGAGTTGAATTGAACTACTTTTCAATTCAACTCTTTATAATACAATATGTAATCAACAATCTAATTTATACTCCTGCAATTCGTTTCTTGTATTCTGCCAGTGCTTCATCCAATCGTTCTCCTGCTGTTTTGTCGCCGGGAACATTATGCGACGGGTGGATATATAGCTTTACTCCTCTGTCGGCAAGGATTTCCGCTACTGTGGTAACTGTCATCCAAACACAGGTAATAAATGCCATTGTCGAAACAGGGCCGATCTTGTCCTGGTGGTTTTTAAGGGTAACTGAAGCATCCTGCAAAGGGGCGCAGGTGTCAACTACAATATCTGCAATATCAAAAATTGTTTTTCCGCATGAGTGCCGGGTCTTTTTCCCCTTTGCCTCAGAGGCAGCACCAAATACTATTACTTTCATTCCCTTTTTCTTTGCTTCCAGGGCGACATCTATG
>JBBRSO010000322.1:0-1523 GCA_038245405.1 Bacteroidales bacterium | reverse complement strand
TTTAACAGATAAATGCTTAGCGATTATTGAATCAGCCTCAATTGCTCTGATTTTCTGTTCTCCTCCTTTTATTTCAATCTGGTAGGTTGTTCTGAGAATATCGAAAAGTGAACGATTTTCAAATGAACGGGATGTGAAACGGGGGATATTCATATTTGGAATAAAATTGATATCATAAAATATCGGCTTATCATTATAATACCGGATCCTTTCCATATAAATGCAACCTGAATTTATTTCGGTTTCTGACAGTTTGAACATAAAAGGATCATCCCAGGGCTTCACAACGGGTTTAACCAGTATCTCTGACCGCAGGTTTTTTCCTCCAAGAGCCGAAGTTGTACCGGCGATTGAAAGAATCCCAATTCCCTTGGGCAGTTTTTGTACAATACTTCCTTTCCCCTGATGCTTTCCGATAAACCCTTCATTAACCAGAGCATCGAGGGCATGCCTCACTGTAGGACGGGTTAGCCCGTGAATGGCACATAGTTCATTTTCCGAAGGCAGTAAATCATCTTCGCTATAAACTCCATCAATTATTTGCTTGCGGAGCTTTTCATAAAGTCTCCTGTAATGAGGTAATTTCGGAGCTGGCAGAGTCATAGTTTAAGGACTAGATAAAAAATTTTAAAATTAATTTACAAAATTAATTATAATTACTTGTATATACAAGTTTAATGTCTAATTTTACAGAAATTTTTAATGTACTGATATAACGTTATAATAGAGATTAAATTCTTGAACATGTTTTATCTTATGTTAACAAGTTATAAATATTCCCATAATTCAAATTAATAACTAAACAATATGGCAGAAGCTGTATTTATGCCTCGACTCGGGCAATCGGTCGAATCCTGCAATATTACAAGGTGGGAAAAGGGAAAAGGAGAAACCGTGAATGAAGGTGATGTTTTGTTTTGTTATGAAACAGACAAAGCTTCGTTTGATGAAATAGCAAAAGTGTCAGGTATTTTACTTGAGATTTTTTACCAGGAGGGCGATGAGGTGCCGGTACTGGCTAATGTTGCTGTTATTGGAAAAGAAGGTGAATCTATTGATGCATTTCGCGCCCCATCTTCCACAGCTTCTTCGGTTGAAAATCCTACAGCTGATCAGGCAACTGTGAATCCTGTTGAAACAAGCCAGGATGCCGCGAGTGTTGAAACTCCCTCTGATGTAAAAATCAGGATTTCTCCCCGGGCCAGGTGTATCGCCCAGGCTAAAGGAATTTCCATTCAGGCATTAAAGGGTAGCGGCCCAAATGGCAGAATAATTGTCAGAGATGTTGAATCTGCTGGTTTAAGCGCTCCAAAAGCCGAACCTGCCGCGCTGATCGTTCCAAAAGCTGAACCAGCCGCTTTTAAAGCTGCTAAAACAGAACAAACAGTCAGCATTCCTGCTTTTGCACCGATAATTTCAAATGATGATTTTATGGAAATCCCCCTGAGTAATATGCGAAAGCTTATTGCTAAAGGCATGCATGCATCTCTTCAAAATTCAGCCCAGCTTACCCACCATACCAG
>JBBRSO010000321.1:0-1545 GCA_038245405.1 Bacteroidales bacterium | reverse complement strand
TCGAGGTCGAATCCCTTGAGATTATGCTGTCGTGCGCCGCGGATAATGATGCTCTCTTTCACGAACTGAATCTATAAGCGAGTCGTGAGCCGAACAAACACCGAGAGCAGTGGGTTTCCCGGGCTTACAGCCAATGCTTATAGTTTTAATCGTTCCATTACTAAAGTTAATTTCTATATCAATGATAAATTAGTTTCCACTGCAAATGCAGCTCCTTATGCGTATTCCTGGAATAAAACGGAAGCCGGCGAATTTAACATAAAAGCCAGTGTTACCGATGACAACAATGATTCGACGACGACACCAGTAAATACAATAACCATTCTGGATCAGATTCCCGGCAATTTCACTCCGGCCAATGATACATTGGTAAGTAAGGGTGCCGATATAAATGTTGGTGTAGATATTTCTTCCTTTAAAAATCTCATTAACTATTTGATTTTCTATGCAAACGACAATAACAAAATATCGGATACGCTTAGAAATATTTCAAATTTTGTATTCCAAAACATTCCATCAGGCTCATTCCAATTAAAAGCTGCGCTGTCATTAAAAGACGGACGGATATTCTCACTTACCGGTCCTACCATTTCTGTTATCCCCGACGTTTTTGATTGTGATAATACAGGGCTTGCAAATGACGATATCTGGAGTAACATTAGCAGTTCCGACTTAAGCAAAATACCTGTTGGCACCGCACCCTCATTATCTTTTCTGGTGAATAAACTGGAAGGCCCGTTGAATAGAGGAAAAGATAATTATGATCAAAGAATATCCGGTTATATTTGTCCTCCTCAAACTGGCGATTATGTCTTCTGGATAACCAGTGACGATAATTCATCCTTTATGATACAGTTTCCGGATAGTACGCATTTAACACAACTAGCAACTCAACCTGATTGGTCTTGTTCTGAATGCTGGAGTGATGGAAAGCCCACCCAATCGGATAAAGTAGCTCTTGTTAAAGGCGTTCCTGTTTTCTTCGAAGCTATAATGCACCAAGGTAGTGGTGGAGACAATCTTGCTGTTGGATGGCAATTGCCTGATGCTACCATGGAGAGGCCAATCCCTGGTTCCAGATTGTTTGCAGCTTATAATCCTTTAACCCTTAAAACGGATGCTGTCATTACCATGACTAACCCTTCCGATAAAACATCATTTAATGTTAATGACAGCATAACCTTTGGAGCTGAAGTTGTCAAAGGAAGTTCTGATCTTACAAATGTTAGTTTTTACGATGGCAAAAAACTTTTAGCTTTAGGAAATCCTTCAGGATTAAATACTTTCAGCTTTAAGACAAAGCTCGCCAAAGGGACTCACAATCTTTATGCAACCGGTTTATTCAAGAATCTCGTAACTGTTAATTCAGATACGGTTTCCATCTCGTTAATAACAGGCATTAAAGATCAAAAAGATGATAATACTTTTACTATAATGCCTAATCCATGGATTTCAGGTGATCTAAGAATTTCCTTGCCATTGGGTTCAAAAGAACTTATCATTTGCGATATTACAGGTAAAGACATCTACAATGTCAAATTAAAT
>JBBRSO010000320.1:0-1547 GCA_038245405.1 Bacteroidales bacterium | reverse complement strand
TGAGATTTGTAAAAGACGTAATCTTTATCTTATCGAAGATTGTGCACAGGCTCACGGTGCTAAATACAAGGGAGGTAAAATTGGCACATTCGGAGATCTGGCCGCTTTTAGCTATTATCCTACAAAGAATCTGGGTGCATTGGGTGATGGAGGGGCGATTACCACAAATAACCCTGATTTTGCAAAAAAAATCAGGATGATCAGAAATTATGGGTCTGAAAAAAAGTATTTTAATGAATATCAAGGTGTTAACTCAAGGCTTGATGAAATTCAAGCTGCTTTTCTTAGGGTTAAATTGAAACATCTTGATGATATAGTTCTCCACAAAAGAGGATTAGCTGAAGTCTATCGCAGAGGAATCTCGGAAAACTTTATTAAACCATCGGTAGATTCTAATCTGTTTGATGTCTATCATATTTATAATATCAGACACAAAAAGCGTGATGAACTTAAAAAGTACCTTTTTGAGAATGGTGTCCAGACTGAGATTCACTATCCTGTTGCTCCTCACAGGCAAAATGCAATGAAGTTTATGAGTTCTTTGAGCCTTCCTATCTCTGAAGAAATTCATTCAACGACTTTATCTTTGCCAATCTCGTCATTTCATACAGAGGATGACATCTATCAGATCATAGAAACGATCAATGGATTTTAAAGGATTCAACATATTCAATGACAGAAAAGACGATAAATAACAAATATACACACTCGGATGGGAAATTTGAACTTTGCAATCATTGGATGTGGAAGAATTGCCGAACGACATGCGGAACAGATTAGCCGGCTGGCAAATCTGAAAGCTGTTTGCGACATCATAGAATCACGAGCCAGTCTTTTAGGACAAAAATACGGATCAAAGGTTTATGCTGATTACGGAGAACTTCTCCAGAATGAAAAAGATATTGATGTTATTGCAGTTTGTACTCCAAACGGCTTGCATGCTGAACATTCCATAAAAGCCTTCAGGAAAGGATTTCATGTATTATGCGAAAAACCAATGGCAATAACCGTATTCGATTGCGGAGAAATGATCAAAGAAGCTGAGAAAGCAAATAAAAGACTTTTTGTCGTGAAGCAAAACAGATATAATCCTCCTGTTCAGGCTATAAAAGAAGCCCTCGATGAAAACAGGCTCGGAAAAATATTCAGCATCCAGCTTAATTGCTTTTGGAACAGGAATACAGATTATTATGCTGATTCTGACTGGAAAGGAACGAAAAAGCTCGATGGCGGAACTTTATTTACGCAGTACAGCCATTTTATTGATTTATTATACTGGATGTTCGGGGATGTGAGAAAAGTAGAAGCAATAACTAAAAACCTGAATCACGAAAATACGATTGAATTTGAAGACACTGGAGTAGTAATATTGGAGTTTTATAATGGGGCTATTGGTACAATAAATTACACAGTTAACAGCTATGATAAGAATATGGAAGGCTCATTGACGATATTTGGTGAATATGGTACCATAAAGATTGGAGGCCAGTATCTTAATGTGCTTGAGTATCAAAATATCAAAAACTTTAAAATTACTGATCTCCCTG
>JBBRSO010000319.1:0-1556 GCA_038245405.1 Bacteroidales bacterium | reverse complement strand
GTTCTAAAGCATTTCGGTCAAAGAATAATGTAATGTTGTCGCTTGCCGGATTCGGGTAGATCGATAATTTTTTTCCGCCAAGATTTATGTTGCCAACTTCATTGGGCAATCCTAATGTATCACAAACAGAACCACCCAAAGCAATCATATCATAATTCGGATTATTTGGTAAGCCCCAGTAGGTGCGATGGCCACCCAGATAAAAACTGTAAGGCTGAAAGTCGCAGCCAAGCCCGATAACGTTTGGATTGTTGATCACACTTAAGTTCATGTTGTATTGGTTATATATAGAGTTGGGATATGGAAATGGATTTGACCCGGTGGTGTATGCATTTGCTCGGTAAATTTTACCGTCTATTGCCAACTTAAGTGCTCCGGAATATAGTGGAAATGTATCCATCGATATAGTTTGTTTTGAACTTGAAATCGGTGTAGCGGTTAAATCGTATTGATAAAGATAAGAGATGACATCATTCGTTGATACATAAAGGACTGAATCATTGGGAGAAAATTCTGCAGCCCAGTTTGCATTCTGAACATCAAAAGTTTCACTATGAATCCTTCTTACGTTGCTCAACATTCCTGAGCACCGATCGAAATCATACAGCTCTGTTAAACCTGCTGCATTAATTAAAGCCATTTGATTCCCTTTGTTATTAAAGGTCAGACTTAAAAAACCTGCCCATGTAGGGTAACCAATATTTTGATTTATTACAGGTGAAATTCCGTGAGGAGTAACCAGAAATTTATAAAAAATGTTATCAGGATTTCCATTGCCACCATACGTTCTGAAGATAAGCCACCAATCTCGGCCATTGCCATGTTTAATTGCAGTAAGTCCATCTGTCACAGACTTTCCATTAAGGCTATCAAGTAAAATATTCTTTTCTGTAACCTTGCCCAATCCTCCATTATAATTTAAATTTATAACAGAATAATAAATTGCTTTATAAATTCCTTCATCAGTATGAAACAAGTAAAAACGAGTGGCTGATTCCGGATCAGGAACGATTATCATTTCTTTATACCAGGCTGCACCTATTAAAGAATCGCCATTTTCCATGATTTGATGATCAGAGTTCCACACAACACCTAATCTATAATATCCCGTTTGCCAAAGTGGATCATATCCCGTTTGAGTATAAAAAAGAAGTTCGCCTAAACTATCAGCAATAGAACAGGCGGTCCCACGGCTTCTCGTCGCGCAATAATTCATAGCTGGTGGAGTTTGATTATAATCAACCATTACACTATCACCAAAACACCAGACAGCATCTCTGCGCACCTGTCCCGATATGGATAACACAGAAAATAAAAGGAACAGTAGAAGGAAGTTTTTTTTCATAAGGACGAAAAAGGGAGCATACAATTAAGATGCTCCCGGTTTTTATTAATGTAAAATTGTTAATCTAACCGAAGTGATTAAATCTTGCGAGTTGAATAAACAGAGATTATATATTCCGTTTGGAATTGTATGAACCGCAATTTTATTGTCATTTAGTATTCCACTGTCAGTGATTCTTCCGGTTAAATCAATTAATCTGTAATTGAGTTGG
>JBBRSO010000318.1:0-1560 GCA_038245405.1 Bacteroidales bacterium | reverse complement strand
CAGCAGGCAAAACTATTAAGTGTTTTACAGAACAGGCAGGTAACGCGGCTGGGAAGTAACCAGGCAATAGACATCAACATACGATTAATATGCGCTACGAATCTGCATATTGGCGAACTTGCCAACGAAAGCCGTTTTAGAAAAGATCTTATTTACAGGATAAATACTGTTGAGATAGTGGTGCCTCCATTACGGAAAAGAGAAGACGACATTGTTATTCTTGCAAAACATTTTGCAAAAATGTATGCGGGAAAATACCTAAAACCAGAGCCTGTATTTGATTCGAAGGCACTTGATAAACTGAAACAATATCTTTTCCCTGGCAACGTACGGGAGCTACAATACACTATGGAGCGGGCCGTGATTATGTCAGATGGACAGGAACTAACAGCATCTGACCTTATTTTTTCTCCTATCGAATCTAAAGTACTGCAGGAGGCGGAGCCTGCGGATCTAAATTTAAACACGGTAGAAAAAAATACGATTTTACTTGTGATCGAAAAACACAATGGAAACATAAGCAGGGCGGCAAAAGAGCTAGGGCTTACGAGGACTGCATTGTACAGGAGATTGAGTAAATACGATATATGAAACCCCATCCCATACAGGCGCAATAAGAGCGATTGCCGGATAAATTAATTCGATAAATTGAAAATTATCTTGTTTACTTTTAAAGTGAAGGTATCAATGCATAAATTATATTTTAAAACAATTGTTGGTTCTCCCCTTTATGAACAGGGTTATTTGCTATGATAAAAAGATTAGAATTGAGGATAGCGGTGAGAGTGGTGTTTCTATTTGCCACCCTTTTTGCTTTTGCATTTATTTTATTGCAGGGATGGCATACTTATCTTATTTTGATTGCTCCTGTTATTGCATACCAGCTTATTGAATTATACCGCTTCCAGCACAAATCGCAGGATGAGATTAAACAATTTGTGGAATCAATACACTACCGTGATTTCTCAAGATATTTTGATGTAAAACATGCCCCGGCTGAGTTACAGCCTATGCGTGAGGGATTCAACCAGATCAACAGTACTTTTAAAATAATAAGCAAAGAAAAAGAGACCCAGTATCAATACCTGCAAAAAATTCTTGAACTGGTAGAGACAGGAATTCTTTCCTATGAAAATGAATCGGGTGAGGTAATGTGGATGAATGAATCTTTAAAACAAATGCTGCAATTGCCCTATCTAAAAACCATTCACTCACTTGCAAAGCGCGACAATGATTTATACAATGATGTCATCGCGCTTAAACCCGGCGATGGGAAAGTTACAAAAGCCCACCTGGAAAAAGGATCGTTTAAGGTGTTGCTATCCGCGACTGCTTTTGCTACAGAAGGAAAAAAATTTAAGCTCATAGCATTTCAAAATATCAGCGAAGCGCTGGATGAAAGCGAATCGCAGGCCTGGCAAAGATTGCTGGGCGTAATGACGCATGAAATAATGAATTCTGTCGCCCCTATTTCATCACTTGCCGATACTTTAAAAAACAGGCTCGAGAAATCAGTGATGCACATGACCAACAAATCTGCAGCAGTTCACGATCTTGAGT
>JBBRSO010000317.1:0-1580 GCA_038245405.1 Bacteroidales bacterium | reverse complement strand
TGCGCATAGCCGTCAGGTTAAGGTTATGTTATTATTCTATTTATCATAACGCGTGTTTCATGGAGGGAACGGGATGATTGTGCGGTAGTATCTGCTTCGATAAAAAAAGATTTTGATGTGCTTTTAAAGTCTACTTTACTGGAAATGAAAGCGCGTGAAAGTGGTTTTGTACAGAGAAAGTCAAAGTTAACTGGCTCACTCTTTGCACACTTGATGGTATTCTCGAATACGAATCTTGCACAAACCAGTCTATTGGAAATGTGCGAGGATTTGGATTACAGTCAAGGTAAATTGTTGGCTAAACAGTCTTTGGACGCAAGGTTTAATAAAAATGCAGTAGCCTTTCTGAAGTTACTGATGGAAGAAGTTCTTTCACGTCATGTGCCAACAGATAAGTATAAGGATTTACTTATCTGTTGCAAAACCATCAGGATAAAAGATGCTACATCATTCCAGGTGCCTAAAGAGTTACATGATATTTACCCTGGCAGTGGAGGGAGTACATCAAAAGCATGTCTAAAGATCCAGTTTGAGTACGACCTTAAATCAGGGAAGATTCTGGAACTGTCGATTGGCGCCTACACAACATCTGATCTTACCAACAGCAAACAAACGATGGGAAGCGTATATGAAAAGGATCTGTTAATTAGAGACTTAGGATATATTGGGTTGGATTTACTTAAAATGATTGAAAACAGAGGAGCATTTTTTCTGAACAGGATAAAAAGTAATTTAAATGTTTTTACCAAAGGTGACAACAATTGCGTTAAGCTTCTTGACCTGGCGAAGATTGAAAAGCAAATGCGCAAATCAAACATTAATACCAGGGAGTATTCTGTCTATCTTGGGAATGATAAAAAAGTAAATTGCCGGTTGATTATTGAATGTTTGCCTGAAGAAGTCAAAGCAGAAAAGCTAAGAAAAGCAAAGAGGGCAGCTCAAAGGGAAGGCCGACAATTAGGTGAAGATACAATTGCAAGAGTCGGGTTAAACCTGTTCGTGACAAATTTGAATTGCCAAGATTTACCCACAGATCAGGTTTGGGGTCTTTACCGATTGCGTTGGCAGATTGAGTTGGTCTTTAAAGTCTGGAAATCAATAGCCTGCGTTGATAAAATAAAAAGGGCCAAACGTGAAAGAATAGAATGCCATTTATATGGAAAGTTGCTTTGGGCACTTCTTGGTTGGAACATTTACTGGAAAATAACCAGCTCTGTTATGGATAAAAGGAAGGCGATAAGTTTTAATAAAATGATGAAGAATCTTCGAAAATTTTGCGAACACGTAAAAACCCAAACATCCATAAAAGTTGAAGGGGCAGGATTTTCAATTCAGAGATTTGTGCAAAATGTTTTGACCAATTGCATGATTGAGAAAAAGAAGGGGCAGTCATCGTCGATTGATGTAATTATAAGATTATTAGCTATTTAATTTATTTTTTTCTTGTATTATATGAAATATTTATTTATCTTTAGATCAAAGTTAACAGGCTGGGATCAGCCTTTAAAAAACACAAATGAGGGAACGGACTTTAAAAACTAAGGCTCTGTTGTGGAGCTGTATCTATATGTATTACAATT
>JBBRSO010000316.1:0-1613 GCA_038245405.1 Bacteroidales bacterium | reverse complement strand
TGTTAAATTTCAGTCCGGCGGATGGATTTATGATCAACCAGATGCCGGTTTTTCTCTGTTTTGTTTCGAACCTATGGAAATATGATTAAATGCACAGGTGATGATAGTGCTCTTATCTCTGCACTCAGGCACGACAGTCCTGATGCTTTTGAGACTCTGTATAATCGTTACAGTAAAATAGTTTATCGTTTCTCGCTGAGGTATCTTCTCGACACGGAGGAATCAAAAGAACTGGTGCAGACGGTTTTTATAAGTCTCTGGGAACATAGAAAATCCCTTGATGAACTCAGGCCAGTAAAAAGTTATATCTTCAGATCAGCCGTGAATGCCATCTACAATGTACTAAAGAAAAAAGCCGTCAGAAAAAGATTCATGCTTGATCAGTTGAAGAGACCCGAAGATTTTTCCAATCCTTACGAACAGATCTTTTACAGGGATCTCGACGAAAAGATCAGTGGTGTCATTGATTCACTGACGCCCCAGCGAAGAGAGATATATAATCTGAAAAGCAGGGAAGGACTTACCTGTGAGGAGATCGCTGAGAGACTGCAGCTCTCTGTAAGGACAGTTGAGAACCAGATTTACAGAGTCAATAATGTTCTCAAAAAAAAATTCAGACGCGAATTGTTATCCTGAACGAATTCATAAGATCTGTTTCATTTTTTTTGCATTACCGTGAGTATTTCTATCTCCTGAGATGTATTAATATTAAAATAGCCTTCTATGAAGAACCTGAACCTCCTTGAAGATTTAATGGACAAGTATCTACAGAGGAAGCTGACAATAAATGAAAGACGTCAGTTTAATGATTTGATAACCGACGATCAGAATGAGGAAGCTTTTAAAGAAATAATCTATAAACACATAACTGAATTTCACGAAGGGAATTCTGTTTATGACAGGAGTGTTGATTTCGATGAAGTGTACACCAATATCCTTTCGCAACTTAAAACAAAACATGTTATCATAAGAAAGCATTCCCTCTCAAAAATAATTATTTATGTTTCATCTGCAGCAGCCATATTGGCAGGGGTTTTCCTGCTCGGAAATATATTTTCTTTTTCACGATCAGAGAATAAGGTACTTAGTCAAACTGCTTACACCGAAATTAATTCGCCCTACGGATCAAGAGCAGAGATAAAGCTTCCTGACGGCACATCGGTAAATTTAAATGCAGGGAGCTCTCTAAAATACCGTAACGATTTTAATATCAGCAATAGAGATCTTATTCTCAAAGGCGAGGCATATTTTAAAGTTGCAAAAAATGCCGAAATCCCAATGGTAGTAAGTGCGGGTTCTATTAATGTTATTGCAGTAGGCACGGAATTCAATATTAAAGCATACCCTGATGAGAATACCATTGAAACTACACTGATCAACGGAAAGGTTGAAATTTTAGACGCTTCATCAGAAGGCCGGGAGAAAGAAGATTTGATTGATCTGAGTCCTAATCAGAAAGCAATTTTCTACAAAGATGCAAACAGATACCTGCTTGAGAAAACAGATGGACAGGTCGTAAAACCCGATAAGGTAAATACTCATTTTGAAAATGTACTTATTTCACCTAAAGCAGATGTTGAAAAAACGGTTGCATGGACAAAGGGAAAACTGAT
>JBBRSO010000315.1:0-1641 GCA_038245405.1 Bacteroidales bacterium | reverse complement strand
CAAACCACCTAGCCACTTGCTAATACTTCTGAGCGTTACCCCAGTGTATAAGGGACTTACACCCTCTGGACAAATACACTCGCTGAAAAATCTCTTTTGTATCCAAAAATATGTATTTTCGAAGTTTTTCAAGAGCTTACAACGAGTGCGCGCTGCTTATGCAGGGCGCACACATCGGCCTGAGCCAGGGCTTGTGAATCGTTAATCCCGTCACCGACCATCGCGACAACTTTCCCCTGCTTTTGTAATTGTTTGATAAATTCGGCCTTTTCAGAAGGCATCACATTTGCCCTGATGTTTTTAAGCCCGACTTTATCTCCAACTGCCTTTGCAGTTTGTTCATTGTCACCGGTTATCATAAACACTTCAATTTCCTGGTTTTGCAAATCCATGATTGCACTGGAAGAGGTCTCTTTAATCTTATCGGCTATGCCAATTATAGCCAACAGTTCAGCATTACGTGCATAACAAATCACCGTTTTAGCTTCATTCTGCCATTCTTTTATTTGTGATTCACTGAGTTCCGGGATGTTAACCTGATAATCGTCCAATAATTTTTTATTGCCAATGAGGTAGACTTCATTTTTATATTTTGCGGTTACTCCTTTTCCTGTAATGCTTTCAAATTGATCAATTGATAAAGGTTGTACATGGGTGGTTTTTAATGAAGCAGCAACTGCTTCTGCCAGGGGATGCTCTGATCGTGATTCAATCGAGTAAAGGATTTGCTGAAAATGGGCAAGTTCCGGTTCGGAAACATTCCAGGTGATGTTTGTTACTTCAGGTTTACCTTCAGTTATTGTTCCCGTTTTATCCAGAACTATGGCGTTGACTTTATGAGCTAATTCGAGGCTCTCGGCATCCTTGATCAGGATTCCGTTTACTGCGCCCTTACCCATACCAACCATTATGGCTGTGGGTGTTGCAAGACCTAAAGCACATGGGCAGGCAATGACCAAAACGGTAACAAATGCAAGGAAAGCCTGGGAAGAGGAGTTTTCTCCACCGAAAATCATCCACATGGTAAAGCTGATTAATGAAATAGCTATCACAATAGGGACAAAGATTCCGGCGATTTTATCCACCAGCTTTTGTACCGGAGGTTTACTCCCCTGGGCTTGCTGAACCATTTTGATAATCTGGCCAAGCAAGGTTTCACCTCCAACTTTTTGGGCAATGAAAACGAAGCTCCCTTTTTGATTGATTGTTCCTGCAAATACCTTTGCTTGCTTCTCTTTTTCAACAGATAATGATTCTCCGGTGATTGTACTTTCATCAATGAAGGATGAACCTGAAATGATCAGACCATCTACTGGTATTTTATCACCTGGTTTAACTAACAGTTTGTCACCGGTCCTGACTTGTGAAACCGGTACTTCCACATCGTGTCCGTCGTCCTGAACCAGATTAACAGTGTTGGGTTGTAATCCGATCAGTTTCTTAATCGCCGACGAAGTGTTGGATTTCGCCCGTTCCTCAAGTACTTTACCCAATAGTATAAAAGCGATTACCACAGCCGATGCCTCAAAATATACAGGAGGATGTTGCCCCCTGTTAAGCCAGAATTGTGGAAATATTGTGTTGAAAGTGCTGAATAAATAAGCGATTCCTGTACTTAGGGCGACAAGGGTATCCATATTT
>JBBRSO010000314.1:0-1650 GCA_038245405.1 Bacteroidales bacterium | reverse complement strand
TAGAAATGTTTGCAGCACATGTAAAAAGGCTGATAACCTGAATGTAGAGTTACATGGCTGGCTGAAGCGTAATTATGCTGACGCATATAAGCATTATGATGCCTTTCTTTACAATGAGACTTCTACTTCAGTTCTTAATGTAAAGCCTGTAGCTCCTATTTATCCGGCAGAACCGGAAGAGGTCCCCGGCCGTCAGATACTTCGTGATAATTATGATAAACTTTTTAGCAAAAATCCGCTCCTGGTAACATTTGGCGAAGATACCGGTGGGATAGGAGGCGTAAATCAGTCCCTCGAAGGATTACAGAAGAAATTCGGAGAGCTCCGTATTACCGATACAGGTATCAGGGAAGCAACAATACTGGGTCAGGGGCTCGGTCTTGCCCTCAGAGGAATGAGACCAATAGCAGAGATTCAATATCTCGATTATCTGATGTATGCTCTGCAGATCTTAAGCGATGATCTGGCCACAACACATTACCGCACAGCTGGCAAAATGGTAGCTCCTTTGATCATAAGTACACGCGGGCACAGACTGGAAGGTATCTGGCATTCCGGTTCACCTATGAGCATGCTGATAAATTCAGTTCGTGGAATGTATGTGTGTTCTCCACGCGACATGACCAGAGCTGCAGGATTTTACAATACACTGCTTGAAGGAAATGATCCGGGTATTGTTATTGAGCCCCTCAACGGTTACCGGCTTAAAGAAAAACTACCCGAGAATCTTGGTGAATTCCGTTTTGAACTGGGTATTCCCGAGATAATGACAGAGGGTAAAGATATTACGATAGTCACATATGGTTCTACAGTGAAAATAGCCATCGAAGCTGTAAAGCAACTCGCTGCTCATGATATTTCTGTGGAGCTGATCGATGTTCAGACTCTTGTCCCGTTTGACAGGCATAAAATGATTGTTGAGTCACTGAAAAAAACAAACAGGGTTTTATTTCTGGATGAAGACGTTCCCGGTGGAACAACTGCTTACATGATGCAGGAGGTACTTGAAAAACAACATGGCTGGCAATATCTCGACAGTCCACCAAGGACTCTTACAGGAAAAGAGCACAGACCTGCCTATACAACTGATGGTGACTATTTCTCCAAACCAAGCGCTGAAGATATTTTTGACGTTGTGTATAATATTATGAGAGAAGCAGCTCCTGAAAAATATCAGGGATACTAGGATAAAATTAATTACTTGATTTGAATATCCAGTCTAACCAACCACCCCGTCCCGGAGATAGGGTTGCTATATAAAATTATATTTGATATTCCGGTCCACCCCTCCTTGAAAAAAGGAGGGGAAAGTTAAATCCGCTAATATTCAGTGTACTTAAGCGGATTTTATGAGATGTCTGTAACGCCGATAATTCTCAGTAATGCCATTGCAGCTTCCTTGGGCCCATTGGATTCATAACCTGAAATACCAAGCCTGGTTCTCATCTGCCCTACAAAAACATTATTCTTAAAGAATGCTGCAAAGTATTTTGCTGCTATCATATCATGTTCCTTCTTATATTCAGGAGGTCCGAATATGTTTGCA
Source organism: Bacteroidales bacterium (assembly GCA_038245405.1). Lineage (GTDB taxonomy): Bacteria > Bacteroidota > Bacteroidia > Bacteroidales > VadinHA17 > LD21. The sequence goes on along the minus strand of JBBRSO010000314.1, from coordinate 104 downwards.
AAATAGGAATGGACCAAACCGGTTGTAGTTGTGGTACCTTTGCTCATTACCGCACCTTCGCTGAAAATATCTAATGCCCATTCGGGGGAAGTGAACTTCTCTAT
>JBBRSO010000313.1:0-1687 GCA_038245405.1 Bacteroidales bacterium | reverse complement strand
AACGGGCTAATTTCAATGTTACGATCTTTTGCATACCTGCTGAGTGCTGCAAATTCATCAACAGAAATCCCATTTCCTGAACCAACCAAAGGCGCTTTACGATATCTAAGCTTGTCTTCAAATTCAATGATCAAAGCATTTATTTTAACGGCTGCAAGTTTATCCATCATTTTATAATAAGAGATCGTAGCATCAACATGATGCTTTAAATCCAGATGAACAGCCCGGTAAGCAACATCAGGATAATCAGTGATTTTGCACGCAGGAATGTTTATCTGCTGATCTCTCGCATCCTCTAATAATTGTGTCAATGTTTGGCATCCATAGAATAATCCGGCCTTGTCACTGGCACTTACAGTCACCTGATTATTCCTGATCTCCAAAAGATAACCCTCATTGGAAGAAGAAATATTTTTATCTGTTGATAAGTTTAAAACTAATACACCTGAACCGATGTTTGTTGTAAGTGGAAGATTAGCTAATGAGCTATATAATACAGGTCTGGTGGATGTTCCCTTTAAAAATATAGATTGAAGTGATGTAGCAGAAATGCCATTTCCATTTCGCAATTCAATCTTTTGAGGTTGCAGCATCAGCTTGAAATGTTTCTCAAAATCTTTCATATCTGCCGCAGAGACGTACAAGCCTGTTGATAAAAAAACAGGTATAATATAACAGAGTAATTGCTTCATATTCCAATAAAGTAAATAGTAAAAAGTATAAAAATGATCCTTAAATGTTTCAATTGCACTAATGCTTCATCAGCTTTTCTCCGTTATTGCTGTAAATTTTTTTAAGGGTTTCGTCAGTTAAATCAAGTCCGTATAAAGGCCAGTGATAGCCGAACATGTCATGCTCATAAAAATGTTCATCAGATGATTCAAGAATACGAAAAGTAACCTCATACATTTTGTTTGTCGGGCCCATGTCTGTGCCATATACAATCCTGTCAGAATATTTTTCAAAGAACGCATGAACAAACCTGGGAATCGGAGAGATCTCACCATAACGGGCACCTATATCCGCGTATAGATTTGGATACGAATCGAATAATTTTCCAAGCACATTAAGGTCTGCACAGGTATTTGCGAGATGACAGGCAATGAACGTAGTTCTGGGATTATCCCTTACCGCATTTTCAAGAGTTCTGATTAATTCATCATGGCCAAGTATTCCTTTTTTTGTAAGATCAACATTCCATTTAGCAGAATTCATGAGCCCGTCATTTGTAGAATCTGGCTTTGCATACATCCATGCATCTTCTGCAACATGAATACTGATGGGCATATGCAGATCACCGCATCTTTTAATAAGCGGTTTCATCCGCGGATCATCTATATGAATTCCATAGCCCGGAGTTGGCTTGGAATATAATTCTCCGAGACCTTTATCTCCTAATTCTCCTACACCTTTTGCACCCTTTTTATAACATCTTTCCAGTTCAGCCACAGCCTTTTGTGACCATCCCGGCTTATCAGCGCCGGTATAGTCAAAGCCGCACCAGATGTCGAATCTATCTCTATAACGTGAATATTTTGTAACAGCAGAATCAAATGAAGGGCCTGTAGTATAAGTAAGAATCATCGTTTTTGCAATGCCAGCTTCATCCATTGTCTTCACCCATTTATCAACTTCGCCATTATTTTCCGGATAATCATGTGAATGAAAATCGATTACAGGATATTTT
>JBBRSO010000312.1:0-1689 GCA_038245405.1 Bacteroidales bacterium | reverse complement strand
ATGTTTCGTAAAATTGGAGAATACGATAACATAAAAGACTTCAGGAAGTCGATTGTAAAAGACCTCGAAAATCCTGAAATCCAGGCAGTCTATCTTATTGCATTCATTAAGATCTGTGAAAGGAAATTTAAGATAAGCCGTTTGGAAGACTCCTATAAGATCAGATTTCTCGCCACGGCATACAATTTTGGCTTTGACAAAGCAAGAAAGGACGTGGATGCCATGATAATCAGAAAATTTTTTAGCACTAAACTAATCAAGGGTGAAACATATTCCTATGCAGATATCTCACTTTACTGGTACAATAGTTTCTTAGCGAAAGAGAAGAATGACTAAGTGACGGAGGGACGGAGGGATTTAGGGATGTAGAGGACGAACTCTCAACCATTTTGAATAATTGTTGTTATTCAACTTTAGATCAGAGTATTTAATTTATTCCTAAAATGACTGCAATACATAATACATTAACGCCATGGCTGACTGTTCAGAATACTATGGAAGCAATAGATTTTTACAAATCCGCTTTCGGGGCCATGGAAGTCTACAGGATGGAAGGTGCAGAAGAAGATCTTGTTGCACGTCTTTCAATTGACGGGGCTGAGTTCTGGGTGAGTAACGGAACCCCCGGTAACGCTCTGGGCGGTGAAAATATAAGATTGATATTAACCGTGGCTAATCCCGACGCACTGTTTCTTCAGGCAATAAAAGCTGGTGCTATGGAAGTATTCCCCGTGGGTGAAGAACATGGATGGAGATTAGGAAGACTTTCTGATCCATTTGGCCTTCACTGGGAAATAGGCCATCCATTGTCTGAATAAACTTTTGAAAATATTCCGCGAGCAATCAGCCTCCCACACCGTGAATGTCTTTTGCAAATCAAAGGAACACAAAGGAAGAACCCTACACTAAAATGGTATGAACTGCAAACAATATTTAAACCAAACCTGTTGTACAGAAGGAGTGTATCAGAAAGCTTATGAGTGTCCCTGAAAAGTGGCAGAGAGTCAGAGTTCGCAGAGTCCAGATAGTTTTCAGGATGCGCATAGTTCGCAGAGTAAAGCACTTCATCCTTTCTTTGCGTTCTCTGCGTTATTTCCTCTGCGAACTATGCGTTTAATGGATTTCCCTCGATTGTTAATATATTTGCTCCCCGGAGAGAATACAAGGAATGGAACATAGTCATACAAATGAGAGTTCTATCAATCTAAGTAATGCCTTTAAAATCGGCATTACAATAAATATTGTTTTCATTATTGCCGAAGGCATTACGGGTTATCTTGCAAATTCCATGGCTCTTATTGCTGATGCCGGGCATAACCTGAGCGATGTGCTGACCCTTCTGTTCTCATGGATTGCCATTACCCTTTCTCAAAGACAGCCTACTCTGAAATTCACCTACGGATTTCGCAGGTCTACAATACTCGCCGCTTTACTTAATACAATTTTATTAATTGTTGCTGTAGGATTCATTCTTTTTGAAACGATAAACCGGATAAATCAACCTGTTACAATAAAAGCAGGAAGCGTGATAATTGTCGCTTCAATCGGAATAATAATAAACGGCTTTACTGCATGGCTTTTCATGAAAGATAAAAACCATGATCTGAATGTCCGCAGCGCCTTTCTTCATTTTGCGGCTGATGCACTGGTCTCCCTGGGCGTAGTGGCTGCAGGTATTATCATGAAATT
>JBBRSO010000311.1:0-1696 GCA_038245405.1 Bacteroidales bacterium | reverse complement strand
TAAACCAGCTACAACAGGTGATGCCATACTTGTACCATCATTCTCTTTATACTTAGAACCAGGAATTGTAGAGTTAATTTTAACACCAGGAGCAAATACATCCACAGATTTCTTTCCGAAATTAGAAAAATCAGCAACTAATTCATCATCATCTTTCCACCCAGAAGCGCCAACTTCAATCCATAAATCAGCCCGACCTGTATTATGACCTAAACTATCAGTATATATTCTCGTAGGGAAATTGTTTTCTTTCTCCGTATTCATTCCATCATTACCGGCAGCATGAATCAACAATACGTTTTTAGACATTGCATATTTCACAGCTTCATCCACAACTTTTTTATCCCATGCATATGATTTACCAAAACTCATATTTATAATTTTAGCATGATTATCTACTGCATAACGGATGGCATTGGCAACATCTTTATCACGCTCATCACCATCTGGAATAGTTCTCACGCTCATAATCTGAACATTGGAGGCTATGCCCTTAATTCCTAAGTCATTAGTTCTGATAGCACCAATAATTCCGGCCACATGTGTCCCATGTTCAGCATCTGGCCCGGTTACATCAGAATTGCCATACAAATGTTCATTGCTATTAGCATAATTGTCGCCAACTGTATCACGAGAATTGAACTCAAGATTTAAATGATATTTAATTAAAGTCGTATAATATTTTAACGCTTCATCTAAGTCCTTTTCCAGTTTGCTGAAATCCGGATTTTTCTTCAACTCAGATTTAACACCTTTAACAACACGAGATTCAATTTCATTTGCAGGCTTGTAATCTTCAAAATCATCTAAACCGGGTTTAGTGGTTTTCATTTTAGATTTAATCTCGTCTAAATACCTTTTAAAAAGAGTTACGTTTTCATAACCCATCTTCGCCTTTTGCAATTCGTCCATATAGGCGGCAATTAATTTCTGGTATTCCAAAAATTCTTTTCGTTCTATATCATTAAAAGGAGTTGTATTTAAAGCGGCACCGTACTTGGGCTGAAATTTACTAATCAGACGGGTAAGTTCTGTATTATCATACTGAACATCACCTTTAACACCACCGATAAAATTCCATCCATAAATATCATCAACGTACCCGTTTTTATCATCGTCAAGATTATTTCCGGCTATTTCCAGAGAATTCTTCCACATTACAGATTTTAAATCTTCATGTTCCTCGTCAATTCCACCATCAATAACAGCAACCAGAACAGGCTTTGAAGTTTTACCTTTTAACAATTCATTATAAGCTTTCTCTGTGCTGATACCAAAAACCCCATCCTGTTTAAGATCAAGGTTTTGCCAATTGGGTTTGGGAGATTCAATACTTTGAGCAATGCCCAGGTAAGGTAAAATGCTGATAGCCAGCAGAAATACATATTTATTAAAAAATTTCATATTATAATCTAATTAATTGATACACTGAAATTACGGAAATTAACATCTTGGAGATGTTAACGTAGAATAGAGAGTTATAATATTACAAATAAATGTGTTAGGAGATATATGACATTTAGAAAATTTTATCCACAAAAAAAGCCTTGTACAGAAACTGTACAAGGCTTATTGATAAAATTGGGCACCGACCTACTCTCCCACCTGTTACGGCAGTACCATTGGCTCTGGCGGGCTTAACTTCTCTGTTCGGAATGGGAAGAGGTGGACACCGACGATATAGGCACCTAAAGAC
>JBBRSO010000310.1:0-1725 GCA_038245405.1 Bacteroidales bacterium | reverse complement strand
TGGGAAGAAAGGATTCCACGCCTGTTTGATATGGAAGATCTTAAGCGGGAAGATTTCAACACAAATACCATTGCTGATATTTCTGATGACCACAATGGTTCAGTACCGTGTAACCTTGGAGACGCAACAATTGAAAATCCGGTTTATGGTGTTGATAAAATCTCCGGGCTTATCACTGAACCTTACCTTGCGGGGTCTGTGGATGTGATGGCTGTGGGTAATCTTCCCAATGAATTGCCGAGAGATGCCAGCAGGTATTTTGGAGAGCAACTTATTAAATATATTCTTAAAGATTTATTGAACGGCGGCTCTAAACTTCTTACCCACGCTACCATCGTGAAAAATGGCAACCTTACATCTGCTTATGATTATATGAAAGAGTATGCAGGCGTTTAATTTTCCGGTTAAATATTGTGAAGGTGGTGGAGTTAATTTAGAGGTATAAATAATAATCTTTTAATAAAAAGACAAACTCTGCGGTGTATTCGTTGGTATGATCCCTGATAGAAATTTCGTCCTGTACAACAGGCTTTTGTTTTTTCTCCAGTATGAATATCGCCCTGAAATAATTATGTTTCAATGACTGTCTTAGATATAATTTCTCGTTCACAAAAAGCGAGTATTTCAGAGCTTCTTTTTCAAAATATTCGGCTCTTGAATATGGAAGGAGCACGCCCAAAAAACCATGCTCAGTCAGTAACCTTTCGGTCGCGATAATCAGTTCGGAAAGGGAGAGGCTGTTGCTATGCCTGGAATCGAGCTTTCCTTTTTTTGCCGGCAGAAGATCGTTCTCATAAAAAGGAGGGTTTGAAATTATGCAATCATACTTAGGGTTCGAAGACCAGCTTTTTACATCACTGCAAAATGCCTGCATTTGATGACTCCACGGCGCCGATTGAAAATTTTCCTTTGCCTGGAGCAGCGAATTATTGTCGATATCTATTGCATGAATTAAGCAACTGTTTCTTTGTGCCACCATCAAACTCAAAAGGCCGGTGCCGGTTCCAATATCGAGTATTTTTTGCTGTGATTTCCCCGCAATCTTACCGGCCATCCATGCACCAAATACGCAGGAATCTGTACACACTTTCATGCTGCATCTATCCTGGTCTATCCGGAATTGTTTAAACTCAAAGTATTCTTGGGGCATTATTGTTTTATGTCAAATTGAATTCTTAAGCAAACCAACGCCTTTTATGTATTCAATAGTCAATATATCTCCATGAATTAAATAGCATCGGCGAATTGTACTAAAATTATAACTTCTGCAGGCAATAATATCCTGAAATAACCGTCCATATATTTTACAAACCTTTGTTAATTAAACAGCCTAATTTTAAGGCACGAATCTATTTTCTGTTATTTTTACGTATGAATTCTTTAACGAAATTTATTATGAGCAAAAAATTTTTACCAGTACTGCTAGTACTCATTTGTGGAGGTTTATTTCTTACCTACGGCGTTATGGGCCGCGGAGACAGGAAAGACGATAATCCTAAAACTAAGTATGAAAGAATACTTCGGAATGTGGGTATTGTCTTAGAACAGGGCCACTACAGCCCTAAGACAATTGACGATCAATTTTCACATGAAGTTCTCAATAAATATATAGACGACCTCGATCCTGATAAATATATTTTTTATCAAAAAGATATTGACGGGTTTAAAAAATACGACACGAAAATAGATGATGAGATTCATGGATCTCCCCTTGAATCTTTTTTT
>JBBRSO010000309.1:0-1731 GCA_038245405.1 Bacteroidales bacterium | reverse complement strand
TGCCTTGATTCCAGATATGCCAGATATTCTTCTTCTTTCATGTTAAAAACATTCTGAATAATAGGTCTGGCTAAATAAGGAAACAGACAGAGTCCCAGGATATTTACAAGCAAATGTTCAGCCCTGAGATTCCGCATCAAACCCAGGGATGCTTCTTCATCAATTTGTTGCTGAAGGAGCATCGGATTTAATCCTGATTTTATAATATGTTTCAGGAACCTGTCTGGATTGGTATTCAGTGTATTGATCACGAAGCCCGGAACATATGGGTTTTCATGAAGCATGTTAAGGTAAATCTTGACAAAAAAACCGATCTTTTCCTTTATGGCTAGCTCTGATTCAAACAATTGCCTTACCGCCGGAAAAAGCCGTGAAGCAACTTCGCTGAAAATGGCTTCGAAAAGGTTTTCCTTACTCCGGAAATAATAATGCAACAGCGCTTTGTTTATCCCGGCCTTATCAGCGATTTCCTGCATGCGCGCTCCTTCGAAACCTTTTAAAATAAAGACTTCACGGGCTGCAACAAGTATCTGGTTTTCGGTATTATCGCCGGCTGTTGTCATTCTTTTTTTGATTTAATCTTTTGATTTAACCAAATAATTTAACCATACGGTCAAAAGTAATGCAAAAAATTTCTGATCCGACAAGGGGCTGAAAATATTTTTAATGAAATTAGTTCGGTTTAATGGGGTTAAAAAAAATCTTGTATTTTTACATCTTTAGATATTACTCATGAAATTTATTTGCCTGGTATTATTTAGTTTGATATCAATCCTTTTATCTGGTAGAAATGTTACCACTGATAAAACAGTTGACGCGAAGGAATGGCTTAAAAACCAACCACTTTCATTTGTAGAAAACAAAGGGCAATTTACAGATTCCGAAGGCAAACCAGCCAAAGATGTTCTATTTAAGGCATCATCCGGGAATCTTGATATCTACATAACTACCAAAGGTATTAGTTATGTATTTATTAAATATGAAGAAAAGCCGGAAGAAAAAACCGAAAGCGGGCTTAAAGATAATTTTCCCGACAAACGAGAGAAAGAGAAAGAGAACCGGAAAGCTTCCTATTACCGCATGGATATGAACCTGGAGGGTGCAACCATTGGCAAAGAACAAATACTTAAAGAATTGCCTGGCAAGCAGGGCGTTACCAATTACTTTTATCCCAATTGCCCCGATGGCATTTACGGTGTGCAAGAATTCGGCAAAATAACCATAAAGAATATTTACAAAGGCATCGACTGGGTAATTTATACCAATTCCGCCTCAAAGGGACAACCCCTGAAATATGATTTTGTGGTTCAGCCGCAAGCTGATTACAAAGCTATCAAAATGAAATTTGTAAATGCCCACAGCACTACTCTGACCGATAACGACACAAAGCTGAAAATACAAACTATTGCTGGCACCATTGAAGAAGGCGGCCTTTACTCCTATATAAAAAGCAGTAATGAGAAGCAGTCGGTTACAACCAGTTATACAATTGATAAAAACCACCTGATTCAATTTGAAGTTGGGGAGTATGATAAAACAAAACCGCTGGTGATTGATCCGCTGGTGTGGGCGACGTATTATGGGGGAAGTATGGATGATCATTGCTTTTCAATTTGTACTGATTCTCATGATAATATTTATGTTACAGGAATTTCTAATTCAGCAGATTTTCCGCTTCAGCAGATAACGGGAGCATATTGGCAGTCTGGTCCACCGGTGTACTCTGATATT
>JBBRSO010000308.1:0-1783 GCA_038245405.1 Bacteroidales bacterium | reverse complement strand
TATTTTTCAATTAAACAGGTTATTTATACGCAGACCGACTATAGTCTTGTAATCGAAAAAACCATCCTTGAGAACCAGATTGAGCTTACCGATAGTATACCGGAATTAAATGCTTCTTTCGGTCACCAGATAGGTGTGAAACTATTTGACTATCCAATCAGGAGTTTTCAATCAATAAAAGACACTGATATTTATGATGCGAAAACAAATTCTTTCACGCCTTTCCGTTACATTTTTGCATCAGGAAGTACTCCACAGAAAAAGGGATTCATAATAACAATATACAGGGTAACAGAAGAGAAAAATGAATTATTGCAAGCCATTGGTCTGTATATGTTTTTCCTGTTCTTTTCTCTTTTCATCATCTCTATACTCATAAACTACTTGATAGCCAGAAGACTGTGGAAACCATTCTACCATTCTGTCAATATGGCCGAGAATTTTGACATCCAGTCTGATAAACCCCTTGATTTACCTGATACTGATATAAAGGAATTTAACCAGCTGAACGATGTCTTTGATTATATGACTACTAAAATGAGAAATGATTACCTGAATCTGAAAGAATTCAGTGAAAATGCGGCACACGAAATCCAGACTCCTCTTGCAGTAATCCGGTCAAAGGCAGATTTACTTATGCAGCAGAGAGGTCTCAATAAAGAAAGCATTAACCTCCTGAAATCGATTAATGAAGCCACTACAAAACTGTTCAAACTCAACCAGGGTTTGCTTCTTATTTCGAAGATCGATAATCAGATTTTTCATGAAACGAAAAAAATCTCACTCAGAAAAATACTGGAAAAGGGGCTGGATAATTATAAGGAGATTATGCAATTAAAGAAAATAAAGGTTGAATTGACAGCAACAGATGATGCTGTTGTTGAAATGAACGATGTACTCGCTGAAGTCCTTGTATCAAATCTCCTTAGCAACGCTGTGCGTTTCAATATTGACAATGGATTTATAAAATGTCATATTGACAAAATGGATTTTAGTATTGCGAATTCCGGATTACCGTTGACAATAAAACCCGAAGATCTTTTTAAAAGATTCTATAAAGGAACTGATAATCCTCATTCTGTAGGTCTTGGGCTTTCCATAATAAAAAAAATTACTGAAGGATATGGTATGAGTATAACATACCAGCATCGCGATAACACTCATGAAATCAGACTGAGATACCGCACCAGTGAGAATTGATGTTAGCAGGATCCTTAAATTTTTGTTAAAAATTTTCAACTACAGATCGTCTTCAGAATCTGATCTTAGTTTTGTAATGTCAAACCAATTAAATATAATAGATATGAAAAAGTTATTTGTAATGATGGTATTAGTGATGGGCGCATTAATTGTGAATGCACAACGTAGCCCGGTAAAACTTGCGGATCTTCCAAAGGGTGTTTCTGATAGTATATCGAAAGATTTTTCAGGGTATACAGTTAAAGAATCATCAAAAGTTGTTGAAAATAATATTACAACTTATGAAGTAGTCATTTCAAAAGGAATGAATTCAAAAACACTTACATTCGATAGCATGGGCAAGTCCCTTAAATCAAAAGATGCTGGCAAAGAAGGTGCTGGCAGAACCATGGATATGGATAAAAAGTGGGATAAAGATAAGAGCAAAACTCCTACAACCCCAAGTAATAATCAAAGTAATCCAAGCTCGCCAAGTTCATTACCGAGTTCAACACCGAGTTCAACACCAAGTTCAACACCGAGTTCAACACCAAGTTCAACTCCTAGTTCAACACCGAGTTCAACACCAAGTTCAACTCCTAGT
>JBBRSO010000307.1:0-1788 GCA_038245405.1 Bacteroidales bacterium | reverse complement strand
TTTTGAAGCGACTTTCACTGGTTTAGTCTTTCCATTTCTCAGGAGAGTGGGTATATTGTGGCAGACAGGTTTTGTAAATACCGGGGCAGAGCATTTTATCTCAAATATTTTCCGTAACCGGCTGATTTTTGCAATTGATTCCCTGATCGTGCCAGATAGTAGAGGAAAACCGAGAGTAATAATGTATTTGCCCGATAATGAGCTACATGAATTGAGCCTTCTTTTTTATGCCTATCTGATTAACATGATGGGACATGAGGTGATTTATCTTGGCCAGGCGACCCCCATTGAGTCGGTGATTGAAGTAAATGAGAAAATGCAATCAGATATCCTGGTTACAGGGACAGTTTCATCAATGTCCTTTCACAGTCCACAGGAATATCTTAAAGACCTCAGCGCTACTTTCTCAAAACAAAAGATTCTTGTAGGAGGATTCCTTGCAGATGAGGCAGATAAAAGTAATTATCCCAATGTCTTTTCATTAAGGTCACCCGATGACCTGAAAAATCATCTTTCATAAGAATCAGAGAAACATATCTGACTCACCTGCACAGGGTCTTGTACCTTAGCGAACGATAAATTAGTAAAAAGAAAATTAGAAGAAGTTAATATTTAACAGTATCAGTTTTCTTCAGGAGGAGGCAGATTTTAAGAGCTTCATCAGCATGTCGCTGTGTCTCTGTTTGTGAATCAAAAATGAAAACAACTTTCCCTGATCTGTCAGTAACATAAGTCACCCTGCCGGGTATCAATCCGAAAATTCTGCCAGGCACCCCGAAAAGCTTTCTTACAACTCCATGATTATCGCTCAGCAAAGTATAAGTGAGCCTGTTTGTCTCAGCAAAATTCTTATGACTTTCTACCGACTGACCGCTTATTCCCATGAGAACTGCATCAGCTTCATTGAATACATCTGCAAGATCGCGGAAATAACAAGCCTCATTGGTGCAATTGAGACTTCCATCCTGCGGATAGAAGAAAATAACAAGCTTTTTCTTTCCTCTGTAAGTGCTGATATCAAACATATTACCATCCTGATCCTTAAGAGAAAAATCAGGTATCATATCTCCTGTTTGAATTGGTTTCATCCTATATTGAAGTTCAAATTAATTCAAAGTTAAATAAAGGCAGAATTAGTCATCCTGTTTATTTTGCAATATTCTTTAACATTCCTTTAAAAATAAACCCATGAAACGGAAGAACGCAATACCAGTACAACCTGCCCCATAATCCTAATGGCCTGAATGTTGCAGTTTGGTACAGAATATTTTTATTATCTATCTTAAACTCCAGCCATGCTTCTCCCGGAAGTTTCATCTCGGCAAACAAAAGTAATCGTTTTTCACGTTTATCAGCAATGAGTACCCTCCAGAAATCTAGTGCATCACCCGGAGAGATTTCAGTCTCATTTTTTCTCCCTCGCCGCAAACCTACACCTCCGAATAGTTTATCAATAAACCCACGAAATCCCCATAGCCAATTTCCATAATACCATCCGGTAGTACCTCCAATTGCCCATATTCTTCTGAGAATCTGGCTGCTATCACTGATCTTTATTTCCCTTTTGTCAAAATAACAGCCATGTATCGGAACTTCTGCATACTTTGATATTCCTTCTCTCAGCGTATTTGTAGTAAGAGCATCTTTCCAGCTCGATGTAACATTATTTACATCTATCTTTTCGAATGCGTCTCTTATAGCATCTTCGTAACTCATTGGTTTGATCCCCAGTATATTTGCCAAGTCATTTTCTTTGCAAATGACTTCTACTTTCATACTATCAACAAG
>JBBRSO010000306.1:0-1796 GCA_038245405.1 Bacteroidales bacterium | reverse complement strand
TTTAAGAAAGCTTCAAAATTTGATCCTGCTGATGAAGATAAGCAGGTGGCACATAAAGACTAAATCTGACTTTATCATATCTTAAAAAACCCGTATGAAAATGCGGGTTTTTTTGGTTTTGTCATACCTGTTCGTATTTCTGATTCCTTCTACCCGGAATGAATCCGGCTTCTTTTATTATCGATTGCATCTCCTCAGCATTAAACCGGTTATCTGATCCGGCTGCACTCACCACATTTTCTTCGATCATCACCGACCCAAGGTCATTAGCTCCGGCATGCAGTGAAAGCATACCGATCTCTTTTCCCACTGTCAGTATTGATGCCTGTAAATTGATTATGTTATTCAGTATAATACGGCTTATTGCAATCATTTTTATATAATCACGACCATTATAGCCGCTTCTCACTCCCTGTTTTCTTAAAACTGTTCCCTCATCCTGAAATGCCCATGGGATGAAAGTGATAAAACCTGAGTGGCCTTCAGGTTTTATCGACTGAAGATCACGGAGCCTGATCAGATGCTCAATCCTCTCGGCAACGGTTTCTACATGCCCGAACATCATTGTGGCGGATGTAGGGAGATTCAGGATATGCGCCTGTTCCATAACTCCAAGCCATTCTTCGGTAGTCGCCTTTGCCGGAGAAACGATCTTCCGCACCCTGTCAGACAGGATTTCTGCACCAGCGCCAGGGAGACTATCTAAACCCGATTCAATAAGTTTTGAAAGAACTTCATGAAACGACATATGTTCCTTTCTGGCAATATAAACTACCTCCGGAGGCCCGAGCGCATGTAGCTTAAGGGATGGATACATTTCTTTGAGACTTCTGAAAAGATCAGTATAAAACTGAAGTCCAAGCTTAGGATTCATCCCCCCCTGCAGCAGGAGCTGATCACCACCAAGAGCAAACAACTCCTTGATTTTTGTATCGTATTCCGGAACTGTTGTCACATACGCATCAGTGGAATCCTTTTTCCTGCAAAAATTACAAAAAGTGCATTGCGAATAACAGATATTTGTGATATTAACGTTTCTGTCGATAATCCATCCAACAATCTTACCGGGATTATGTATCTGACGGAGTTTATTTGCCACAAACATGAGTTCTTCTACAGGAGCCTTGATGTAAAGAGCAATTCCTTCATCTATATTAAGAGGAATCCGCTGTATCGCTTTATCATATATATCTTCTAATATCATGTAAATAAGCAATTTAATAAGTTAAGCCAGTACCTTCGTTCATGGTTGAATTAAACAGGGCAAAGGTAACTCTTTGGAAACGAAACAATAAATATTTTGTATAACTTTACAACTTCGAAAAACTACCGGTAAAAATATGAAATCTAAAATCCAAAAAATTTCTCAAATATCATCTGAACAATCGGTTGTATGTATTCTTGGCAGCAGTGCTATTCCCGGGAGTCTGAAGCTCACAGAAAAAGAAAATGAGTATGCCCTCGCTTGTCTTAAACAAAAAGAAGAAATTTTTTTCATTAATTCTTACAACAGGTGCATATACCTGATGAGATTAAAGGAAGATTTACCACTTCATAAGATACGGGAAGAACTAAGACGGTCGGCTTATAAGCTGAGGAAGGTGATAAAATCTAATAATCACAGCTCACTGGTTATTACTTCTGATAATGCATACCGTGGAGCAATTGAAGATTTTGCTGAAGGTCTGATTCTGAGTTCTTATTCATTCAACAAATACAAGAGTAAAACACCAGAGGAAGCGAAGAAAAGTTATCCTCAAAAACTACTTTTATTCGGTGAGGTCGAGGATAGTGAT
>JBBRSO010000305.1:0-1801 GCA_038245405.1 Bacteroidales bacterium | reverse complement strand
GCACTTGCTATAGGGCTTGGAATTAAGGCTTGTCTTGCAGGCTACAGAGTGCTTTTCACAACAGTACCGCTTCTGGTTAACCAGCTTAAAGAAAGTCGCTCAAACCAAGTATTAAGAACATTTCAGAATAAATTTGAAAAATATGATTTGATTCTGGCAGATGAAATGGGCTATATTTCCTTTGATAAGGAAGGCTCAGAGCTTCTTTTTACAAGTTTATCGCTGAGAGCTGGTAGAAAATCTACAATTATTACAACTAATTTATCATTTGAAAGGTGGGATGAAATATTTCAAGATCCTGTAATGACAGCAGCTATGATTGATAGATTAACACATAAAGCATACATTGTTAATATGAATGGGAATTCCTATAGGTACAAAGAAACCGAAAAGTGGCTTAAGGAACAATAGCTTTTTTATTTGCTCTAAGTGGGGTACTTTTCGATTATTATGTGGGGGAATTTTCACTTGACAAATACACGGTTTAAAGCACGATGCTGCTTTCCTTAGAGATGTATACCCTGGCAGAAATGCATTAATATCATGATTAATCAGATATCTGCCGAAGTTCTGAACAAAACTGATATGTCGCTTCTGTGTAGTAGCCTGCCAATTTGGTTTGAACTTTATGAATTCATCTACCAGTCCATTTGACATACCTTCACTACAGTCGAATTGCAAACTCAGTATATCGAACTCGTGTGCCAGACGTTCCTCTTCGATATACCTGCATCCAAGGGTTCTTTTTTCAGTAATAAAGGCTTCCAGGTAGGAGGCAAGGGTTCCTGTAAAAATAGATTTATTTTCTGACATAGTCTTTTACCTCCATCGATAAAGCACATTTTCTTAAGCTTTCAATGTCCAGCTTGATGTAATACCTGCCGGCAACATCTGGGTCACTATGTCCAAGTATTTCTGAGATGGTTGATATTTCTACGTTGTTTTGCAGAAGGTTTGTTGCCAGTGATCGTCTGAAGGTATGCCATCCGACATGCTCTTTATTCTCTGGTGGAATACCTGCTTTATTCATTACCGTAGAGAAGATGTGATTCATTGTGCTGTTGATAGGGAAAGCATCGTAAGGCGGTATGTGTTTTACAAATACATTTGGACTGTCAGTATATGGACGTCCATTTCTAAGATAATCAATGATTGCCCATCCAACACCATCAGCCAATGGAAGTAGAAGTGCTTTATCTGTTTTATGCTGAATAATAGAAATCTGTTTTATATTCCAATTGATATCCTGAAGCTTAAGATTTCTGATATCACCAATACGGAGGCCGAGTTCTGCGCAAAGCATAATCATGGCAAAGCTCCGTTTCCCAGAAGGACTGGTTCTGTCCGCAGCCACTTTGATTTTTTCAATTTGATTCAGATCCCAAATGGCAGGAAATTTCATTCTACCTTGGATGGAAGCGTGAGGAAGTCTCTCTGCCAATGGAAGAATTATATATTGGTTTAGATAAAGATAACGGTAATAGCGGCGAAGCATACACAGCTTAGTCTCAATACCTTTTGGACTCAGCCAATAGTAACTTTTTATAAATCTGTCATTGTGTTCGATAAGAATATCAGATGGTTCATGAATGCCATTGGCATCCAGAAACAAAATAAGGTCTTTTATTACTTTGCGGGAATTCTCGATGTACCCATAGGATAATCCATCATCAACTAGTGCAGCATAAAACTTCTCTGTGCAATTCCTGAATCCTGCTGGCCAAATGATTTCTCCATATGCATTTACCCTCTTTAGAACAATTCCAAAATTGAAATACTCCGCAAGTATCCGCATACATCT
>JBBRSO010000304.1:0-1817 GCA_038245405.1 Bacteroidales bacterium | reverse complement strand
ATTATTATTCAACCCTTTCAGGGCTGAATGTTGGAGTTTGCATTTTTCCCGTGGGCTTACACCCACGGTTATTCAGATTAGGTCCTTTCAGGACGAAATCCATTTTTTAAAATGCGACAAGAAATAGTTCCTATTACTTAATTTATGAAACTTTTAAAGGGGATATCAGTATAAAATAAAACAAAAGATATTATTGTTCGAAAATTCAATTAATCACAGTCTAAACATTTTTAGTATGGAAAAAGTTCAAGTTAACAAATCCCGGATGTATGGAAGTGTCGATAAGGTATTGGACGACAATTCCAAAATTGTTGCATTGTTTGATGACCTTTTAGCTGCTCACCAGAAGTTAAAAGAGAGCAGACTTATCATCGACCAAAACCGTCAGGTGCAGGTAGATAATACTTCAGGTATGACGATCACCAAAAGTGTATTGCGGACAAAACTAACGGACCGTGTTTTGCAGTTCTCTGCCGTTGTCGAGGCTTATGCCACTTCGAAAAAGGATGACACATTAAGAATAAGAGCCCATTATGTTCGTTCTGATTTGAACAAGAAACCGGACAGTATTTTGTATGACATTGGCTTTTACCTGATGCAACACGCCGATCCTATCCGGGCCGATATCGCAAAATATTCGGTCGGCGACAATGAGTTTATAGAGATGCAACGTTTATTGGACGAATTAAGACTGACCATCCCGCAACGAAGAGTAGCGACAGGGTATGCGAAAGTTTCGACGATAAATATTGGTGATGAGTTTAGTACAGTGGATAAGCTGCTTAAAGAAACCATGGATTCACTCATGCGTCCTTTCCATTTTACGCATCCTGATTTTTTCAACGCTTATATGAGTGCCCGGAAAATCGTCAACTATACGGGCGGTGGTAAAAAGAAAACGGTGCCTCCCAAAAAGGGGAAGGAAAATGAAGAAACAACCGATATCCCTGAAAAGGAATAGCTATTGACAAAACTGCTTTCTTATGAATGAATAAGGGTTTCCCGCACAGGTGAAGCCCTTATTTGTTTTAGGCTGCCCTGGTAAACGGGGGGATTTGCAGAACGCATAATATCTATCTGTCGAGGCCCTTATATGCGGTGCAGACAGTCATCTTATTTTGATGGAGATTTGCAGATGCACCTTTTTTTGCACATGCAATTTACTGCTAAAATCATGTTACCCTTTCAGGGTAAGGGCGTTCAAAAATAGATTAGGTAAGAAACAATGAATGTAATGATTTGGTTCCTTCCTAAATGTTTAGGTATGGATTAACGAATGTGATCGAATAGAAGATATTAGGCAACCAAACCAGCATCAATCCGCAAAACATAGCCAAGTTTTTGCATCATATCAACGCAATCTTCCCAATATAGCCCAAATGCTTTTACATCTGCCAGACCAAGTCTGGCCAAAATGTCACGTACAACATCTGTGGCCTCACCTTCAAATACACCTTCCATAAGTGCATCTTCTGCCCAGTTTACCAGGTCACTGAGGCTGGATTTGTGTTGTAAATAGTTCAGTAAATTTACTGCCAGTACTTGTTTTGTGATTTTCATGGGTTATCTATTTTTTGATGTCCTTTATCGATTGGGTATTTCTCGTGAATCTCCATAAGAGTCCCTACTTCATTAAATATTTCCTGCCGAAATGATAAAGTTACTTCTTTATGGTCCACCGTTTTGATATAGTGCGCTTTCCATCCGGTTCGTCCTTTTATTTCAAACCAATACTTTCTTTTTCCATCCGACAGCTCTTCCCAATCAGAGAATTTTTTTTCGTTCTCAAGTCTTTTGTTGATATTCAATGAAGTATT
>JBBRSO010000303.1:0-1860 GCA_038245405.1 Bacteroidales bacterium | reverse complement strand
ATTTTATGTTCATTTCTCTTTAAATAATGCTTCACCGAATCAATCAGATAAAACTGCGCATTCATTTCTTTCTGCATATAATAAATTTTTGATTGCAGTATTTTTGATTTCAGATAAAAGATACTGTTAAGATAAACAATTTTATTTATAATGTTTAAAGCTTCACTATATTTCTTTTGCGCAAAAAGTATCTGAGCTTTTGCAAGGCTGATTGTATCTTTTTTGAATTCCGGAATTAATTTGTTTTTGTATTCAAAGAAGAAGTCCTCGGCAAATTTTATATTATTCACGCCTATAGATGCAGATATTGCATTCTGAAAATCTATGTGGTTTACGAATGGAAGTTTTTTAAAAATAAAATTCTTTTCTGTTAATCTGTAAATCACGAGCAATTTTTCGCTCGCTGTCGCCCTCTCGTAAATAGCGCCTCGTAATCTCTTGTTTCGTATCCATACTTATCATCCTGTTTTGTGTTGCTTGATCTTTGCCAAAGCAACGGTTTACTTTTGATAAGTGGTATACTTTTCAACGAGAAGGTGGTATACTTTTCAATTAATATATACAATCCTTCAAGATACATCGCATTATAGATCTCAAGTGGCAGGAGCTTCAGGATGTCAATAAAATTATGCACCGAATACGGTGATTGTGTAAATATTAACAAGGCATTACGTGCTTGTTTGTTGCAATAACTGCCATGCTGAATTCATCTGACTGGTTACTCCATGTACTTTTCTGTTTACAGTCGATCATCCTGATACATTCATGCGGTCAAACTTCTTTGTCGAAACCGAAATTAACCCTATCTTACCATCTGGGCAAACTAACCAAACCAATACTGATTTTTATGCTACTTCACCAGCAATTTGTTATTAAAGCAAAAAAACACGCCGCTAAGCTTGCTATTATCGATAAAACCACGAACAAGAGTATCACTTACAGCACCGCACTGATAGGTGCTCTTATTCTTTGTCGGAAGTTCAGGCAATATGATGAGGGATTCATCGGAATAATGATCCCGACATCAGCCGGATGTGCCCTTGCCACAGTAGGATCACTGATGAGCGGAAGAATACCCGTAATGATAAATTTCTCAACAGGTGCTGAAGAGAATGCCAGGTATGCTCAGAAAAAATGCAAGTTTGAGACAATCATTACATCCAGAGCCCTGCTGGAGAAGATCAGCTGTCGTGTAATTCCCGGAATGGTAATGATTGAGGACCTTATGGACAGTGTAACAACAGGGGAGAAGCTAAGAGCCGCAATGATCTCTAAACTGCCGGTTAAAAATATTCTCAATAGAATCCACAAAGGTAATGAGAACGATACTTGTGCAATATTATTCACAACCGGCAGTGAAAAAGACCCGAAAGCAGTTCCATTGACTCATCTTAACATTGCTTCTAATATTGAAAACTTCGGATCATATCTCAAGATTTACGAGTCGGATATAATCCTTGTCAACCTGGTCTTTTTTCATGTATTCGGACTGACAATCAACCTGTGGATGGCGTTTTATCATGGCATGACCATGGTCTCTTATGCCAATCCACTCGATTTCCGGAAAATCGCTAATATTGCGAGGGATGAAAAACCAACACTGATGGTTGGAACCCCGAGTTTCTTCTGGGGTTACCTGCAGAAATCTGATCCTGGCGATTTTAAGAGCATCAGGATAATGGCAGCGGCAGGGGATAAGTGTCCGGAAACACTGAAAGCCGGATTCATGAAAAAGCATGGGGTGGCATTACTTGAGGGTTATGGAGCTACGGAAACATCTCCTGTTATCTCTGTCAACTCTCATGAGTTTTCGAGACCAGGCAGCACCGGAAAGGTTATCCCTAATGTTCAGGTGAGGAT
>JBBRSO010000302.1:0-1885 GCA_038245405.1 Bacteroidales bacterium | reverse complement strand
AGGTTCACAATAAAACATATCAGGAAGTACAAAAGATCATCTGTTTTGAGCAGGTGCCGCCAAGCTGCGGACAGGAAAAGGTAAAGCCACTAATGCAGGCTATATTAAATAAGCAGGTATTGAACCTGACTTATAAAAAGTATAATATTGAGGAAGAAAAATCCTACATCTACCACCCGTATTTTCTAAAAGAATATCGCAATCGCTGGTATGTTCTGGGTTGGTTTGAGGCTGATAAAATTATTAAAACTTTTGCCCTTGACAGGGTCAGTGGATTTGATATTCTGCCGGGAGAAGTGTATCTGGAGAAGCATAAACCGAATCCGGAAACGTACTTTAAAAACACTTTAGGCATCACCCTGAACGGTTCAGAGCCCGAAAACATCATTCTAAAGTTCGGCAGTTCCATGATCCCTTACATCAAAAGTCAGCCCTTGCACGAAAGCCAGGAAATTATGGAGGAGAACACAGATCATATCACTGTTCAACTGAAGCTAACTTTAAATTATGAACTGGAAAATTTCCTTTTAGGCTTTGCCGATGAATTGGAAGTTCTGGAACCCGAAAGCCTGAGAAATAAGATCAGCGAACGGATAGCAATTACAGCTCAAAAATATTCCGTGTTAATTCAATAACCTGTACCTGAAGGCTATAATAACAGGAGCCCTTTTATTTTAATTACGCAGAGTCCCTTTCAGGAGACTTTGTTGGGATAATTATTTAAATAACTATTTGGTATTCCTTACCGGATAGAATTCTTTCTAAAACTTCAATTTTTTCTATTGAAGGTTTATAAGCATAAATACCTGTATCAGATCCCTTTCTGATCCCTCTTAGAAACAAATAGATCACGCCTCCAAACTGGGTATCATAATCGAAATCCGGCAAGCGGCTTTCAAGGTATTTCTTCACGGCAATGCTATAAATCAGGTACTGAAGATGGTAGTTATTTTCATTCATTGCCGCCGCTAAATTGCCTAATGAGTAATCGGAAATAGAATCTCCGAGATAATTGGATTTCCAATCCAGTATATAATACTTGCCATTATTTTCAAAAAATAAATCAATCTTTCCGTTCATCATCCCCTCTATTTCCTGAAAATCCCTAACGTGTATTTCAATACAGTCATCTGAAAGGTTTTTCATATCTGTAGTCCGAAAAACAGGAACCGGAAAATCAAATTCCAGTTCATTGATCCGTTGATCGCTTGATATACCGGAAAGAAGAAACTGATTACCACCCACATGAACCGGCGTATTTAGAACATGATCGCAAAGAATCTGCAGCATTGAAGAATAAAGTTCTTTATTCCCCGCTGCAAAGTGGCTTATCGCCTGATCGATCACATATTTCCATTTACCCGGATCGGCGAAATTTATGTTCTCAAAAATATAGTGAAGCATGTTTCCGGTCATTGCTCCTTTTTTCAACTGAGCAAAAATAAACTGCTCATATTTATTTTCATGGGTATTCGAGCGGTTTTTCAAACTTGCTTCATGCTCAGCGCTTAATGCGGTGTAACTCATTTTTCGCCAGTTTTGTTGCGTAAGCCGAAGATTAACCGGGCTCTGAACTATATCCACCTGATCTGTTCTGCCCGATGCGTAATTATATCCTTCGGCAATTTCAACAGGATCTTTAATTTCAATCAATGGAGACAAGGGCAAAGCATCGAGAAAAGTGGCCAGTGAAGATTTGTTATCCGCATTTTTATAAATAAAACATTTATAAACGGCACGGGTAATAGCCACATATATCAGGCGACGGTTTTCCTGTTCGGTTTGCCTGTTCAGCTCAGCAATTTGTTCAATACTCAATTGCTTTTTTTCGCCGGAAATATATTCTTCTAAAACCGGATCTCTGAAACTGCAATTTTCATGTTTT
>JBBRSO010000301.1:0-1900 GCA_038245405.1 Bacteroidales bacterium | reverse complement strand
TTAACTGAAGCAAGAAGAAAAAGAATTGAATTCAGAAATGCAGTCTAAATTACACCATAAAAATATTTGTGAAATTCCTGTTTACGGTGAACCAATACAAAAGCCAGTAAGTTGATTGGAATTTATTTTCATAGTTACCAATCTTCTTCCTCCTATATTATTAGCCGATGTATAATTTATAAATGGAGAGCATCTTCTGTTTACTATCATAAAATATTTTGAGTGCTCGGTTTCATTTTCTTTTTGAAAAAATGCTGCCTGTAAATAAGCATCTGTAATTGTCTCAGCAGTTGAACTTGATAAATCAGGATCCGGATCTGGTGCGAATTCTAAAGCAGGAAATGCTTTAAGTTTGTCAATAAAAGTATTAGCAGACATTTCATTTCTCTCTGAAGCAAGCCGGTAAATATAGCTCTTTCTGTTTATGTTATCGAAGCTCATTATATATGGCTCCCACTTTTTCATCCTGTTTACTAAATCTATCATTGTTTGTTTTTTACTCTTGGTCTGTCCATAAATATTTTGCTTGCGTAAAACAACTGATGTAAGTTCTGTTAAACCCCTTGCATATTGGCTTTGGCCAGGATTGTTTTGTGAATTCCATCCAAAATACATTAAACCTTTCACTCCATATGAAACAGCAAGATTTGCTTGTAGGTCAAGTTCCTCGTTTGTGGGCTCATTATGAACTTCTACACTATCAAGGTACCAGGAATGTGCTTGAGGCATCAAAATAAAAGGTATACCCCTTGTCTTTGATATCATATCTCCAAGGTTCATTGTAAATCTGAATGATCCCCTAGCCCATAAATACTCACGAAGATCGTGTGGTGTATTTGTAGTAAAAAAATATGGGTCGTGATCCATATTGTCTTGAAGCCATGTGTCAAATTCATTTGGAGGAACCGGATAAGCCATTATACCGCAAGGAGCTGAACCCGGGCAAGTAGTGACAGGTAATGTATTGGGTATTCTTCCGGGACTGTTTGATGTAGCAGGGTCTGTATCAGAATTATAAGGATAATTTTCTGCATAAAATGTTGTAAAGCCAACCGAATCAATCCAGAAGCGTCTGATGTGTTCTGGATTCATAACTGTGGCGCGGTCTTCCTGGGGAACGTGAATAGAATACCTGAATACCCAGTCTGCAATCAGGTCAACAGTGTCAGATCCTCCGCTGTGCTGAGAAGAGTAATATTTCAATCTCTTATTCACATAAGACATACACGGGATATTATTAAACTCTGTAAGCTCTATATAAA
Source organism: Bacteroidales bacterium (assembly GCA_038245405.1). Taxonomy (GTDB): domain Bacteria; phylum Bacteroidota; class Bacteroidia; order Bacteroidales; family VadinHA17; genus LD21. Next base: position 638 of record JBBRSO010000301.1, on the reverse strand, counting down.
ATTTATATCCGGCAGGTGTGCTTGCTCCAGAGGGCTTGTGAAGGGCGATTTGAGTTACTTCATCCTCAAGCCATTGTTCATATTCCTCATCTCCGTCTGGTTTGAATAAGCGATCAGCAACTTCATTATCTACTCTAATATAATCGATCCACATATCACAGTTGCCATACCAGTAAATCTGTATATCAGCTTTATTATCTTTACTTTGAGGTGCGCGGTTACCTCTCGCCTGCCAAAAAGCTTTATTACCTGTGCCCCACGGACCATGGAGTTTTAAATCAGTACCAGGAGAAAAATTATATTCTTCTAAATATTTACCATCATAATGAAGATTTTGATCTAAGAAATTTTTAGCTCTTATATCAACCTCCTTGAGTATAGCAGTTGCTGAATCATTAATAATAATTATCTTACATACCAAGGGATTTTGAGAACTATGAGCAACATTAGAATCAATTCTTATTCTCGGTTTAATATGCCAGTCAAACTGATCATCATATTGCCATATATTTCCCGAATCACTTGGACTTACGATCCTGCATTGTTCTGTATTGGCTTTTAATTTGCTGATAACAATTCCTGAATCATCAACCCATGAACCTGTGTTTGTGGAATTTTGCGACCGGAAATATCTCACC
>JBBRSO010000300.1:0-1937 GCA_038245405.1 Bacteroidales bacterium | reverse complement strand
CCATATACGACATATAGTTGAACCAGTACCTCGGTATCGGAGCGAGACTTGAATATAATTCCTTTCTTCTCAAGGGCCTGCCGAAGTTCCTTGTAGTTAAATATCTCGCCATTAAAGACTATCCAGAATCTTCCGGCAGGATCTGATAGTGGTTGTTGACCTCCTTCAATATCAATTATGCTTAACCTGACATTTCCGATAGTTGCGAATGGTGAATGATAAATACCGCTTTCATCAGGTCCGCGGTAACTGATAGAACGAAGCATTGATTCAACTAATGGACGACTATTTGCTTTTTTGTTGTAATCAATAATTCCTCCGATTCCACACATAGACGATAATTACTTTTTCCTAATTACGAACTCACTTATAGCGCTTATCGACTCAAAGTTTTCTTCTAACAGATCAGCATCATTGGTTTTTATACCGAATTCCTGTTCAAGGAATGAAATTAACACCATAAACCCCATCGAATCAAAATAACCTTCCTGGAATATTAGTGAATCATCTTTTATTTTGTCATGGTCAGCGGAAGCTACCTGTATTACATAATTTTTTACTTTTTCCCTGACTGTTAGTGTATTATCTGCCATTTTATTATATATATAAATTAATTTGTATCTGTATTTTTAACATTTCTATAGTAATCGTTGTATCGGCCGTAGCGGCTTTTCTTTAAATTAACATCATTAAATATCACATCAAAGTTTTCAATTCTGTTAGCTATCAGCATGTTCAATACATCTTTAAAGACATCTTTCCTGGTATAATTATTTCTGCAAACTAACAGGTTTATATTGGCATATTTCATCATGAGAGCAGCATCGGCGACTAATCCTGCAGGAGTTGTGTCAATGATTATGTATTCAAAATTGTTTTTAAGATATTTAAAGAGCTCGTCGAGTATGCCAGATTCAATTAGTTCTGTTGAATTTGGTAAGATAGGACCTGATGGTATAAAAGAAAGATTATTAATATTTGTTTTATGAATAACTTCCTCAATACTCGATTTGCTGACCATATATGTAGAAAGACCATTTGCGTTACTATCGTTGAATTTTTCATGAAGAGTAGGTCTTCTCAGATCGCAATCGAGGATAACTGTTTTATATCCCACAGATGCAATTGAAGCAGCAAGGTTGAACGAAATAAAGCTTTTTCCGTCCTGTGGTTGTGAAGAAGTTATTCCAACCACTTTCAGAGACTTTGGTTTGCATCTAAGGAACAGACTGCTTCTGAGGTTTCTGAATGATTCAGCTATAGGCGAGCCCGGGTATTCCTTAACTACTGATTCTGTTTTATAAGTATTTGAATAAATACTACTCAATATTGGCCTGTTTAATATATTTTCGACATCGTATACACGGGTTATTTTTTCATTAAAGAAATTCTTCAGAATAATGAAAGCCGTAGGGAACATTATGCCTAAGAATATGGCAATGATCATGTTGAGTTTCTTTTTTGGAGACAGGATCACTCTGGCTGTTTCACGGGCAGGCTCAAGTATTTCATAATTTGGTATATTGGATGCCAAAGTGATTTCAGCTTCAGATCTTTTTTGTAAAAGGAAAGTATATATTGCATCGGTAAGATCATACTTCCTTTTCATACTTACCATGTTAAGCTCAGTCCTGGGTAGTTTTGAGATTTCCCTTGAAAGTTTTTCAGATCTGTAATTTAATTCGTTCTGACTGAGGTTGAGTGTGTTAAGGCTATTTGTAACGTTCTCAATTATAGTCTGACGCTGAAGAGCAATCTTTTTGTCAAGCTGACCAAGGAATATATTTTTACCGGCATTATTGCTCATAATGCTCGACCTCTGGGAATTCAGATTGATGAAATCTGTAACCAGCGCATTCATTATAGGATCTACCATGGTCGATGAAGGGGGAGCAAGGCTTGTACCAACTTTGTTCTTATTAAAATAATCAATGATG
>JBBRSO010000299.1:0-1978 GCA_038245405.1 Bacteroidales bacterium | reverse complement strand
TCTTAATCAAAGAATCTGAAATACTTTAAGTGCAAGCTCTTTCATCAACGGTTTGTAATCCTCTACAAACTCTCCTGTTACGCGATTCGCGATCACCAGACATATCGTTAATGCCTTATGTCCTAAAAGTGATGACAGACCATATATCGCAGAGCTTTCCATCTCATAGTTACTAATGGTCCTGCCCCTGTATGTAAATTCGGCTAGCTTATTATTTATTTCATTATCAAAAGTTTCGAGTCTCAATCTTCTGCCCTGAGGTGCATAGAACCCGGGAACAGATATGGTTATGCCCTTTTTATATTCTTTCTCAAATAGTTGCAAAAGCTCTTTATTCGCATTAACAGCGTAAGGGTAGGAGAGTGTATCCGGCCATTCAAGGAAATCTACAAGGGTATCAGCCAGACCGGTATCCAGTATCCAGTCATAACCTTCATAGAAATGCAGCAATCCATCAAGGCCGATAGCCGTTTCGGAAAGTATGCACGAACCGGCAGCAACATCTGCTCTCAGGCCACCGGAAGTGCCTAATCTTACAAACGTTAGTGAAACAGTCTCATCCTTTACTATCCCTGTACTTAAATCGATATTTACCAGCGCATCGAGCTCATTTAAAAGAATATCGATATTGTCTGTTCCTATTCCGGAAGAGATAATAGTTATCTCCTGATTTTCAAATGTACCTGTAATTGTACGGAATTCGCGGTTTTCCTTTTTCACCCGTATCTCCGACAATAACGACCCCAGCATCTCTACCCGTCCGGGATCTCCAACAATAATTATCTTTTCTGAAATGTCACCGGGGAGTAGGTTCAGATGATAGATGCTCCCGTCTTTATTCGTAATTAACTCAGTCTTCTTTTGCATATAGGAATTTTAGAACCCAAATTTACAATAATCTGAATATAAAAATAATGTATTATTACTTTCTTGTTGCTTGATGCTGGTTGCTGGTTGTGTTTTTCTTCTTAGCCCCCCATATGGGGGGTTGGGGGGTTGTCTGAAGGAGAACTGAGATTCTTTACATTGACAATCAATAAACGACAAACGCTTTCTATTTATAGTAATCCATTATTTTACCTGAGATCAGCTGAAGCGAGACCTCAGCAAGCTTTGTCTGGTAGTGAGCAGATATGAGCCGCTCTCTTGCATCGAGAAGACTCTTTTGGACTTCACGCAGATCAATCCCGGAAAGACTGCCTAACTTATATCTTTCAAGGGCTATTTCCAGGTTCTCAGTAGCTGTCTGAAAGTTCTGTTCTTCCAGATTTATAAGCCTAAGGTAATTACTATATGCACTGTAGATAGTGAGTAAATCGGCTCTTATTCCCTGTTCAATTTCACGATACCGTAAATCTTTATTTTCACGATCAATAACAGAATTCCGTAAATTTCTCCTTTGGTTAAACCCATCAAAAAGATTAACGCCCAGAGTAAATCCATAGTTCATTCCATTATTTAGCTGATTCTTGGTGGTATTTTTTGAGAATGTGTTCAGTGTATAATTGTATCCTCCGGAAAAATTAAGATAAGGATAAGACCTCGACAGGATTATTTTGTAATCGTAGTCAGAAATTATCTTATTTTTTTTTGCAATCAGCAAATTTGTATTTCCCGTAAGTGTTTCATCGAGCAGCTTTTCATATAATAAACCGGGATTAACATCTATAGTTGTATCTTTTGAAGCAAAACTCTTACCCAGATCTTCAATAGCCATAAGTTCATTCAATCTGATCTGTGATGACCGGGTTACTTCATTTTGTCGTGAAAGATTAGAGCTGTCAGAATTTACGTAAACCCGCGATTGTAAAACTTCAAGCTTTGACCCTGAACCCAGAATATACCTGTCTTCATCAATACGTAACCTCTCCCTGGAGAGCGTCAGTGCATATTTGAGATTATTCATTTCCTGAACCTGCAGAATATAGTTGAAATACCCTGAAACCACTTCAGAAATAAAATTTTCAATTGTGAGTTG
>JBBRSO010000298.1:0-1992 GCA_038245405.1 Bacteroidales bacterium | reverse complement strand
TCAGACCTGATCCTGTTTCATATATGAAAGGTAAGGTGTATGATAAGGAAACCGGGAAATTACTGGTAGCAGATTATGAACTGATAAATCTTTCAACCGGAAAGATAATTCTCAAAAATACTACTGACATCTCAGGAAACTTTCTTGTATGTCTGCCATCGGGATTTAATTATGGAATAAATGTGAGCAAGACAGGTTATCTTTTTTATTCAGAAAATTTTACTCTCGAAGGAACTCATACAGCATCACAGCCTTATATTAAAAGGATAGTCCTTAATCCAACAAAAGTAGGTGAGAAGATGCTTCTTTCTAACGTGTTTTATGAAATTGATTCCTGGGAATTGAAGAAAGAATCGGTGAATGAGCTGGATAATCTTGCTGCTCTTCTCAATGAGAATAAAAACCTGATAATGGAAATTGGTGGTTATACTGACTCAACTGGATCTGAAAAATACAATTTATCGCTTTCAGAGAAAAGGGCGCTGTCGGTCGTCAATTATCTCATTAAGATTGGGGTATCATCTGACAGGCTTAAATATAAAGGATACGGAAACACTTCTCATTTGGGTGATAACGTTACAAGTGAAGGGAGAAAGCTTAACAGAAGAACCGAAGCAAAAATCATTGAATTAAAAAAATAAAAATGGCTGCCTATTGGCAAGACAGCCATTCGCTCTTTGAATTGAAGAGACATTGAAAACTAAAACCTTGTGCTTTATCAGATAGCTATCATGGTGTTTATGAATTTATTAATTTTTAAATCGGAAATTGCTATCGATCTGACAGGCACGGAAAAATAAATTCCGGTTCCTGTAAGCCCGTTGCATTCAACACTAATCGTTCCGTCTAACATATGAATTAATTGTTTGGCCAGTGTAATATTCACCGCAGTATATGTATCGCCGTGGAGAATAAGAGATTCGTTCAGATCATTGGTATTTACAAATTCTCTGCTCTTGAAATAGCCCTGACCCGAATCAATAACATAAAAATTTATATTGTCATCCCTGTGAAAGTATCCAACCTTAATGTAGCCTGATTTTGTATTTTTTACAGAATTCTGGAAAAGGCTGCGGATTATCCTGCATACTTTATTTATATCGATAATAACTTCCAGTGAATCAGAATATTGGATTTCAGTGATAAGCTGAAGTTCCTTTTTATTTTCTTTCAGCAGATCTTCTCCTAATTCTGTAAAAAGATCATCGAGTAAATTATCGAACTTGCAGATTTTGGAATCTGCTTTTGAATTACCTGTGTCAATTATTGCAGAATCAAGGAAACTATCAAACAAACCAATCAACTGTTCGCATGCGGTTAATATCTCTCCACTGAATTCTTCACGCTCTGAATTGTTACATCCGGAATCTTTCATCAGGAATGAGAATGCAACTACTGCATTCATGTGGGTTCTCATTTCATGAGACATTCCTGTTAATACTGTTGGACAATTTAAAATGTTATCCATATATAAATCCATTTAGTTTATAATACAGCTAAATTCTTTTGCAGTGATACAATAGTTAGAGCCGGCAATTATTTTATTTTTCTGATTATCTTTTTAGCGTCATTCTTATAGATACCATCTTCTTTGATGATGATCGTTAAGAGACGCTGAGCCTTTTCTTTTTCATTGGTATTTATGTAACAAAGAGCCAGATACCATTGTGCCTGATCGATATAAAGGTTATTCTTGTCGTCGATTACCTTCCCGAATGACTGTTTAGCTTCCGGATATTTCTTCTCTTCAAAATTTGAGACACCTTTTAACAATATAGTCTGCATATCATTCGGCCTGCTCTCTAGAACTCTACTAAAGAGCATAGCTGCTTTATTGTAGTCGTGAGTGTTGTAGAACTCAAGCGCGAGAGTGAAATCAGCATCTGCTCCTGCTGTTGCCGATCTCTGGCTTGTAGGTGGTTCATATACTTTATAATAGCGTTTCATAATTTCGTCATTATTCAGACTTTTCCCAGGGAAAAGGGTCAGTGT
>JBBRSO010000297.1:0-1999 GCA_038245405.1 Bacteroidales bacterium | reverse complement strand
GAATTTAAAGATTTATTCAAATTCATATACTTTAATTAAAATGTTGATTATCATTCTAAATGATTACTCTGGATTGCATAAATCTTTACTTAAATCCAATGGTTTTTTTAGAAAGATTGACTTTGGGTTACATGTGCCTCATTCCAACTACCTGTTTGAGTAACTGTACCATAATTAAATCCACCTGTCTGATCTTGAGTTGCAATGTTATTATTCCCACTTTGCGAAATAATACCAACATTGGCATCAGTTGCATTGGCAAATGTACCTGTAGGCATGTCCTGTATTTGTTTGGCGTAATTGTTATCACCACCCATTTGGTAAATTTCAGCCCTATTAAGAGGATCATAAACAGCACTTGCTCTTGCACCTTCAGATTTCTGGAGCTGAATAGCTTCATTCCCATTTGAACTTTGTTCAATTTTGGCAGAGTTTAATCTTCCTTGTACTCCGGTTCCGACTGTTGGACCAGATTGAGTTTGAGTAGCCTTATTCCAACTGCCAGATTGAGAAACGAAAGCGTCACTTACCCAAGAAATATTCTGAGTTTGTATTGAGCTATTATTGTTCCCAGACTGATAAGCTGTAACATCATTTGCCCAACCATCTTGTTTTTGCGTGGCAAAGTTATCATTACCAGATTGGTTAAGTAGCGCAGTATTCATACTACCATCATAATCGGCTAGAAGCGTTGCATCCTGAGCCTGCTGACCTTCATTGCCGTTACCAGACTGATAAATCCGAGCATCGTTACCATACTTCAACTGATTTTGGGAAGCTTTATTCCAACTTCCACTTTGATCAATGAGTGCATAAGTCGTTCCTTGCTTATTATGAGGACCTTGATCCTGTAATGCTTGATTATTATTACCTGATTGAATAATATGAGCCTCTATTTTACCTGCTACCGGCACAGCTAGAATACCAGTATGCTTCTGAACAACCGTTGCCAAGTTGCTTATTCCAGACTGATCCACAGTGGATAGAATGTCGTTTGCTGTTTGAAGATTTGGATTAATCTGCGTTACAATTGCAACATTATCCGCATTAGATTGATTAACATTGGATGTAATGTCACCAGGTCCGTTTTGAGTAACTGTGGCATGCTGATTAACACCTGATTCAACCACCGTTGAAATGTGGGTCTGTGCGAACGAAAATCCCGCTACAAGCACAAATCCTAAAACTAAACTTAACTTTTTCATACTTTTTTATTTTAAATGATTAAATTAAAAACAGGTTTATTCCTGTATATTATTGCCTATGTTGCGTTATACTGATTTGGTTGTTGTTCCCGTTCTGCGAGATATTTACCTTTGATTTTTTATTATCCGAGCTCACTGAAACCGAATTTCCTTCGCCACTGATCTCCACTGAATTTGAATTAATCTTTGGTATCGCATTCGTTTCCGGACTTTTTCCCGCAAGGGAGTCTGTAATGATCCGAACAGAATTTTGCTGGCCATTGACGTTTATTGAATAGCCGGAAAGTGAATCGTTCTGTATTGTATTGGTATTCCCCGCAACAGCAGTTTTTTGCTTTGTAGCTTCCTTTTGTTTTTGTGTCCTGGATTCGGAAGCACCGGGGATAGCGTTTAACCAGAAAATAATTATCAATAAAAATGTGAAAATCGTCTTCATATTTTTCGTTTTATTTTGAAGCGAGGAATCAAATATTTGAACTCTATGAATTCCATTGACCGGAATAATCCAAAACCGACGTATCAAAGTTCAACTATTTAATTACTGAAGGCAATAGGTAAATACATTGAAAACTAATTAAATAATTATTGAGGGTTTTTACCTATACAATTTAGGGAAATCAAAATAAGACATGGTTTTGCCAAATCAGTACAATGATCACTGACAGGCCACAAGGCTGTTTTTCAATGCGAATGCAATTACTTCGATGATATTCCTGGAATTGGTTTTTTCCATTAGTTTTGCGCGGTGATTTTCGACCGTACGGTCAGAAATTGAAAGTTTGTTGGCAATCATT
>JBBRSO010000296.1:0-2030 GCA_038245405.1 Bacteroidales bacterium | reverse complement strand
TTCACCAGGTAAAAACCATGCAGCTTTTTATTATCATCCAGTAACGGACGTAATAAAGTACCCTGTTCTGTTCCGGAAAGATTACCATATAGTACTACCGTTGACCCATAAGGAAGGGCATAGAGAAGCTGTTGAGTAAAACTTCCGGCGATGGGATCAAAAGCAATTGTGGCTTTTAATTCAAGCGAAAGTTTTTGCAACTTTTCACTGAAATCTTTATCTGAATTATTTAAAACATATCTTGCACCAGCTGACACCAGTATATTAACCTGCTCCTCATCCCTGACAATATTTATAACCGGAATATTAAATTTTTCTCCTAGGAACCTTATCATGCTACCCAGCACTCCTGCGGCAGCTGAATTCACCAGAGCTTTATGTTTCTCGTATCTGATAATGTCGAAAAACGCTACGGCAGTCATTGGATTTACCAGTAACATTGAACCCTGTTCATCGGAGATTGAATCAGGTATAGGAAAACAATAAAAGGCTTTTGTAACCATATATTCTGCCCATGTTCCACTTTCAGGACCAGCAGATGAGCATGCAACACGTTTCCCAAGCCATAGTTTTGGCAGAAATCCTTCACCGGCGGCTGCGATAGTTCCGCTTCCTTCTATGCCAGGAATAAATATTTCAGAGATAGAAGGATCAGTGATTTCCCTGATCCTTTTAAGGTCTGATGGATTTATGGGAGAAGCTGCCATTTTTACCAATACCTCGCCTTTTCGCGGTACAGGCATCTTTACTGATCGCATTATAAAAGGCCCACCCGGTTTTTCAAACTGAACAGCATTCATCATTTCTGGTATCTTCATCATCTAAAAGTTTTTTGAAAACATGGGTAAAAAATTATTATTCCGCTCAGTTAAGTATTTAAGGCAATATTAACTTAATTTTCCAAACCATTAACCATCCGGAATGGGCGGTTTAATTTTATGACAGGAACAATAAATGTATCTTTATATCCTAATTCTATAAACATTTGAACATTAAACCACATAATTATGTCACTTACAGAAAAAATTTAAAGCGATCTTATTGCAGCCATGAAGGCTAAAGATAAAGTGGTTCTCGAAGCAATCAGAGCAGCAAAAACTGCCTTTACACTTGCCCGTACAGAAAAAAGCGGGGATGCTGTACTTACAAATGAAGAAGAACTGAAGATTATTCAAAAATTAGTAAAACAAAGGAGGGAATCAGCGGCTATCTATAAAGAACAAAACAGACCTGATCTGTATGAGAAGGAAGTAATAGAGGCCGATGTTCTGGAGAAATACCTGCCTGCAAAGATGAGTGATGAAGAACTTCTGACAATAATAAAAGCAATTATAGAAAAAGTTGGTGCAAAATCCGCTGCCGATATGGGCAAAGTAATGGGTGTTGCTACAAAGGAACTCGCAGGTAAAGCCGATGGAAAAGAGATTTCCGCGAAAGTAAAACAACTGCTTGGCTAACTCAATGCCTAGCTTGCGCTCCCTGCACTAATTTATTTGTCGAAATATTTCTTCAGCAAACTCAGAAAGACTGTTTTGTTTATCGGCTTTGAAATATAGTCATTACAACCGGCATTAATTGCCTTCTCCTTTTCACCCATTAGCCCGAAAGCTGTCTGAGCAATGATTATAACATCTTTATTGAATTGTCTTATCTGACGCGATGCTTCGTAGCCATCTATATCAGGCAATTTAATGTCCATCAGAATAAGGTCCAGCTCCGGATTCTTACGGCAGGTGTCTACCGCTTCCCCACCGCCCTTTACTTTTAAAATCTTTTTGGAATACGGACCGACGAGCCGTGTAATCAACAATTCTGAGGGGATATCATCTTCAGCCAGTAAAACAAAAAGAGGTTTTATATATCTCAAAACATATGACCCATGAAAGATACTTATTATTTCATAGTTCAATACTGAAAGAAATCATATTGGTTTATACCGTTTATTTGGCAGGATCTCTCTGGAATGGATGTTTTTGAATAATTATGGGGATCTCTCCCTTCAATGCATTAAAAAGTTGTGGAAGATGGTC
>JBBRSO010000295.1:0-2040 GCA_038245405.1 Bacteroidales bacterium | reverse complement strand
GAAGCATAAAAGCATCTTCACGCGAATAAGCCCTTCCTCCCCTGATAGCGTTTTCTTCGTGCATACAAATGCCTTTGAGGAAAATGGATTTGCCGTTCAGGAGAATATCAGCACCTTTGGTTTCTATATTCCTGAATCCAATACGGTCGGAAAGCTGGTCGGAATCCGTTGCGATTTTTACATCATAAAGATACGGTTCCCAGGTTGACCAGCGTTTCAATCCTGTTGCCTTGAGATCAATGTTGACGCGTCCGTCGGCATCTGTGCGCTGGTTAAATTTCAGTTTAAGGCCGGGAATGTTTACTTCGACAGATTTTCCTGCTTTAGCGGCACCATTCAGCTGTATATAGCCGGAAATATTATCGGGACTTGATTTTTTGAGCTGTATGAAATAATCGCTTATAAAAGTAGCAGGTGTTTCAACCAGCTGAACATCGCGGGTTATGCCGCCATAGTTCCACCAATCGGTGTTGAGGGTCGGCACTTCGTCGGCTTTGCGTTTGTTATCCACCTTAATGATCAGGAAATTGTCCTTTTCATTTACCAGGCCGGTTATTTCGAAATTGAAAGGAGTAAATCCTCCCTTGTGAACGCCAAGCTTTTTGCCGTTCAGGTAAACATCGGCTCTGTAGTTTATAGCACCGAAATAAACAAACAGCCTGTTGTCTTTTTCTGATAATTTATAATCGAAGGATTTTTTATACCAGATGGTTCCTTCGTAGTATAAAAGGTTTTCTTTCTGTGAGTTCCAATCGCGGGGAACGAGCAGGGTAGGGGATTTATCGAAATCGTATTCGACACGTTCCGTCTTATCTTTAGGTTTTGTATTGGTGAAAAATGCTCCGTCACCGGGATTGGGATTCTCGTCGTAAGGCTTATACCGGTAATCATAATAACCCGTTTCATAGGGATCGACAATGTAATTCCATTTTCCGTTGAGGGAAGTGGTTTTACGGTTCAAGGTATTCTGAATCAGCTCATTTTGTGCCTGGCCTTTCAGCAATAGTATGCATAGTGCAGGTAACAGGAAGGTGATAATTCGGCTCATAGTATATGGGTTAGAATTAATTGCCGGGTAAACAAAACTATCTGACTGCTTTGCCCGTGCATGGGTAAGGGTTACCAAAGGTAAGGATAAAGTGAAGTTCTGAAAACAGAATTGTAATTTCTGAAAATCAAGAGTATGAATCGTAAATATAAGAATAGCTTATCAGTAGGAACAAATTTATTTAACTATCTGACCATTCTCTTACATCTATTAGCATAAATGCAGAAAACCCCGTTTTCACAGGGCTTCCCGGCATTCTAAAACAAACAACTCCTCCTCACATTCAACTATCTTAACATTCAATTGATGATTATTACCGTTTCTATTTACTTAAAAGAGGAACAGCGATATATAGATTTAACACTCCATTTGTAGCATCGGGAAATGTATATGTAGTTCCTAAGAATGTTTTTTCTTTTCCAACTTTGTTAAGGCCATAACTATACCTTGCCCCGAAACTCAATAAACGGAAGTCGATGCCTACGCCTCCTTCAAATCCGACATCAAACCGGTTGTAATCATCTGCATTTATGTTTTCTTCGAAATCAAATATAGTTCCGCTTGATTCGTTTTTAACATCTCCACTCACCAGGTATGCAGCATAAGGACCCGCATGTATATTGAAATTATCGGTTAAGTTGATAACAAGTAACAGCGGTATTTCAACATAATTCAGGTTGAAACGGGCGGTGCCATCTACAAAAACATTATTGTAAGTTACCTCGGCACCTTTAGTAGTGAAATAAATTTCGGGTTGAAAAGAAAAAATTTCGGTAATCGGCATCTTATTAAAAAGTCCAATGTTAAATCCGATCTTCATATTATCCTTTTCAGAATCCTGTGTGAAAAGCTGTGAGAAATTGACCCCTCCCTTACCTCCAAATTGTGATGCGTTTGACTGAGCATTACAGGGCTTGTATGAAATACAAACCAGCATTATGGCACTTGCAATGATAATAGACTTTTTCATTTTGTTAAATTTAGAAATTATG
>JBBRSO010000294.1:0-2094 GCA_038245405.1 Bacteroidales bacterium | reverse complement strand
TTTTGAATTTAAATCAAGAAAATAATTCCGATCTACAGGGTAGGGGAATCTAAGCTTTTGATATAAACTCAGCAATCCAATTTCCTACCTCTGAAGTTGATTTTGGATTTTTCCTGTTCAGATCTTCGGTAACAAAGTCAATATCGATGGATCGTTCAACAGCAGTTCTTACTACATTAGCTTCATCCTTCAATTTGAAAGCAAGCTCAAACATCATTGCAACGGAAAGGATCGTGCCAAGAGGGTTTGCAATATTTTTTCCCGCCGCCTGCGGATATGAACCATGTATAGGTTCAAACACAGAAGTCAAAAGTCCGACGGATGCCGATGGTAATAATCCAAGTGATCCGGTCAGAACGCTGGCTTCATCCGAAAGAATATCACCAAACATATTCTCGGTTACAATAACATCGAATTTACGTGGGTTCTGGATTAGCTGCATGGCGGCATTATCCACGAACATGAAATCCATTATGATATCTTTATATTCTTTTGCTATTGAAAGAGCCGTCTCGCGCCATAGTCTTGAAGTTGCAAGGACATTGGCTTTATCGACAACTGTCAGCTTTTTTTTGCGGGCCATAGCATATTCACATGCCAGTTTCACAACTCTCTCTATTTCATAGCGGCTGTAGACACTCGAATCGTATGCAGTATTTCCGTCCTCTGACCGGCCTTGTGGCTTCCCGAAATAGATGCCGCCCGTAAGTTCCCTGATCATCATAATATCAACACCCTCAACGATTTCTTTCTTTAGGGGTGACTTGTCAATCAACGACGGAAATGTTGTAACAGGACGTACATTAGCATATAGCCCCAATTCTTTTCTCATTGCCAGAAGACCTTGCTCAGGCCTTACTTTTGCAGCGGGATTATTATCATATTTGGGATCGCCGATTGCTCCAAACAATACAGCATCAGATGATTTACATAAGTCCAGTGTTTCTTCGGGTAATGGATTCCCTGTTTTGTCAATTGCTATAGCTCCTACTAAACCATTTGTGAAAGAAAATTTGTGATTAAACTTGTTTCCGACAGCGGTTACTACTTTTTTTGCCTGATCGATTATTTCAGGTCCTATACCGTCGCCCGGTAAAACAGCTATTTTAAAATCCATGAGCTATGTCAATTAAATTTTTATTGGTTACAGTGTTTTGGTCAATATTCTCAATGATATTAAGCATTCTTTCCGTGGCTTTTATAGCTGATTCAGTCTGGTCAGCATCTAAACCCCTTGTTTTGAATTCCTTGCCATTATAGTCCCAGGTAATTACTGTCTCCACAAATGCGTCTGTTCTACCACCTGGAGGGATAGAGACCTGGTAGTCGGTTAGTACAGGGTACTTTTTGCCAAGTTTATCATAAATTATTCGTAGCGCTTTCATGAAAGCATCATACTGTCCGTCTCCTGACGAGGTTTCCTGATACAGATTAGCGTCTATTTCAATCTGAACACTCGCAAATGGTTTTAACCCATAGGAGAGGGAGAGGGAATAATTCTTAATAAAGATTTTGTAATTAATCTCCTCACTGCCAAGTACATCAGCTATAATAAACGGTAAGTCCTCGGTTGTAACATTTTCTTTCTTATCACCCAGTTCAATTACGCGCTGTGTGACTTTTGTTAATGACTCAGGACTAAGAGCTAATCCGAATTCCTCAAGGTTCTTCCTAATTGTAGCTTTTCCTGATTGCTTCCCAAGAGCATATTTTCTTTTTCTTCCGAACCGTTCAGGAAGCAGACTGTTAAAATACAGATTGTCTTTTGAATCTCCGTCTGCATGCACACCCGATGTCTGGGTGAATACATTTTCCCCTATCACAGGTTTATTCACTGGGATGCGAATTCCACTGAAAGTCTCAACAATTTTACTTGCTTTAGTTATTTCAAATTCATTAATACCTGTTTTTACCTTCAGAAGATCGCGAAGAACGCCTATCACGCTTGATAATGGTGCGTTACCTGCTCTTTCACCAAGTCCGTTTATTGTGGTATGTATTCCTTTTACGCCTGCGGTAACAGCAGAAAAAACATTTCCTACAGCCAGATCATAATCATTATGAGCATGAAAGTCGAAATGGAGTGATGGATAC
>JBBRSO010000293.1:0-2101 GCA_038245405.1 Bacteroidales bacterium | reverse complement strand
ATATAATATTTTTCAGGAGTTAAGACGGTCAAATACTCCTAAAATACGTTCCATTTCTTCCTGACTTTCAAATGGAATTACAATTTTGCCTTTTCCGTGTTCGTTAATTTTGAAGTTTACTTTAGCAGAGAATATCTTTTTGAGATGTTCGGAAAGCTGTATGAAATCGTCATTGAGCTTTTTCTTTTTTTCAAGTTTCTCGGGGTCTTTGGTTTTTTCAGATTGCAAAAGTCGCACCAGTTCCTCAGCCTGACGGACAGAGAGATCTCCGTCTATTATCTTATAATAAACATTGATTTGCTTTTTCGGATCATCGATGTTCACAAGTGTTCTGGCATGACCCATCATGAGATGCTTATTCTTTATACCCAGCTGTATCTCCGCCGGGAGTTTCAGCAGACGCAGATAGTTTGCGACAGTAGATCTCTGTTTGCCTACCCTGTCGCTGAGCTGTTCCTGGGTAAGTTTACATTCTTCTATAAGTCGTTGAAAACTGATTGCTACCTCAACAGCATCAAGATCTTCTCTCTGAATATTCTCTACAAGCGCAAGTTCAAGCATAGCCTGATCGTCTGCAGTTCTGACATACGCCGGAACGTGCGTCAATCCGGCCAGACGCGAAGCGCGCAACCTTCTTTCTCCGGCAATGAGCTGATAACGCCCGGGCGAAATTTCCCTGACTGTAAGAGGTTGTACAATACCAAGTTTTCTGATCGAAACTGATAATTCATCGAGAGCTTTTTCATCAAAACTCGTTCTGGGCTGGAAAGGATTCGCTTCAATTGAATCTAAAGGGATATCAAGGTTTGCTTCAACCTTTTTCTCAAGAACTTCTTTTTCAACTCCGTCTATCAATGCACCAAGGCCCCTTCCCAACGCATTTTTTCTTATCATATTCATAGAATTACATACGATTTTTAATGTACAACTTTTGATTCCTGCTTCTCGATAAGCTCTTTGGCCAGATTGAGGTAATTAACAGTTCCCCTTGAATCGGCATCATATAGAATAGCCGGTTGCCCAAAGCTTGGCGCCTCAGAGAGCTTAACATTTCTTTGAATAATAGTTTTAAATACCATCTGCTGGAAATGTTTATTTACTTCATCAGCAACCTGATTTGACAACCTTAAACGTGAATCATACATGGTAAGCAGAAATCCTTCAATCTCGAGCTCAGGATTAAGATTATTCTGAATAATTTTAATTGTATTCAAAAGTTTACCGAGTCCTTCAAGAGCAAAATACTCACACTGAACTGGTATAATTACTGAATGAGAAGCTGTAAGAGCATTTACCGTAAGCAACCCGAGTGATGGTGAACAGTCGATAAGTATATAATCGTAGTCAGCTTCAATTTTCTTAAGAACATTTTTCAGAATCTTCTCCCTTTCGTGTCTGTCGAGCATTTCAATCTCCGCTCCAACGAGGTCAATATTTGATGGTATTATTGAAAGATTCTCAACCTCACATTTGAGCAACGCCTCCTGTGGTTCTTTGCCATCAATCAGACAATCATATATTGTACATCTTATCTTGCGTGTATCGATTCCTATACCTGACGTTGCATTTGCCTGTGGATCTCCATCAACTATCAGCACTTTCTTTTCCAGAGCAGCCAGACTCGCTGCAAGGTTTATTGCTGTTGTTGTCTTACCAACCCCGCCTTTTTGATTTGCTATTGCTATAATCCTACCCATCATTTATAAATTATCGTGTATTTAGAGTCCCAAATTTACTATTAATGAAATTGTGCTTCCGGTACTAAAAGATGTAATTGTAAACATTTTTTTCGTGGTTTTCAACATGTTATTAACATGAATAAATTCTCTTTTGAAATTATATATAACTGATAACGTGATATGTGGATATTTAAAAAGATTTTAGTATTGATAAAAAATACATTGGGCAACTTTGATAATCAGTCTCATAACAAGAGATGAGATGAAAAAGGACTTTCCACTGAAAATAACAGATCTTTTCAGCATCTTTGTCTGCCCACATAACAAAATTTTATGGATATCGATCGGAAGGAATGGATGGTAATTGTAAATCCAAACGCTGGAAAAGGAAAAGGTAAGAAAGACTGGGAGAAAATTTCTGT
>JBBRSO010000292.1:0-2110 GCA_038245405.1 Bacteroidales bacterium | reverse complement strand
CCTCCTTTCTGCTCGTAAAAAGATGAAGGAACCAATGGTACTTCCAGTGCACATTTCTTTAATGAGTTTATGTCAATGCGTAAATAGAACATTGAAGACTCCATATTTCTGTGACCTAAGGCTTCTGATATGATGGGCAATGGAACGTTTTCTTTCAAAAGGGCACTTGCAAAGGAATGTCTGAGAGAATGAGGACCGTGTTTTCTGTTTGAGTAGTTTATTCCGGCCAGGGTAATCTGTCTGCGAACCAGATTTCCTATATCAGAGGTGTGTATCCTGTCATATGGTGCTTGCACATGAATAAAACAGTTGCTGTCCTGGGAGACCGGACGACCGTGCTTGAGATAATCTATTATTGCATTACCGATCTCAGGTAAAAGTGGAAGTTCTAATGTTTTCCTGGTCTTGTACTGATTGAGCATAATGACATTACGTTCCCAAATGATATTTTCAAATTTGAGTTCACATATATCAGATGCTCTAAGTCCTAATTTTGTTGCCAATAAAATAATTGCATAGTCACGTTTGCCTCTTGGATTTCCTCTGTCAACAGACTTTAGAAGGGCATCTATTTCCTGATCAGTAAAGGATGATGGCAACTTTGGCTGATTCTTATAATTATCTTTGGGGATTATGCGTGAGTAATCAACCGATAAGATATGATGTTCATACAGATATCTGAAAAAAATTCTAAAAGTGTTCAAAGCAACATGTTTTTTAGCGGATACCGAAGGATCCATCTGTTCAATATAAGACAGTATGTCTGAAGCTTTGATTTCGCTTAAATGTTTGATTCCTATACTGTTCATGTGACAGTAGATCGGGTATAAGTAAATGACGTAAGATTGGAGCGTCTTTTCTGACAGTTTTAATGCATTCTCCCTAAAACTAATAAAATCCGTAATGATACGTCCTGTATCCCCGCTGAAAACCTTTGGGTGATGTTTTCTTGGTCCCATTATTATACGGCCTGTTTTCTGGAACTCGGAAAGAACTTCGATTACATTTACCAGTTCCTTTTCTTTCCGATTGAGTTGATTGTAGTCATAAAAACCAAGTACTGAAGTCATATATGTCTTTTCCACGTCGGCATCGTAGTAATTGATTTGATTTATCCGCCATAAAGTCTTTTACTTTCAACCATCTTCGACGATACCGAAAAATAGTTCCTTCACTGCGATGAATGTCTCTCATATAGTCGAACATCGCATTCATTAGATTGTCGATTGTCTGTTTTTGATTTTCCATTACTTTAATTATTTGTTTATCCGGCAATAGTGCCATATTTAAGACAAAAAATAATGTAAAGTAAAATTGGAACAAGATGATTATTTGTAATGGCCTTCTTTAAGGTCTACGATCTAAGTTTACATTATCATATGGTTTACATAACCAAGACCAGTGGACCCGGTAATGAGCAGATTCTGTTTCTTTGTTATCCAGTCGCCGGAAGATAGTCTTAACATAATGGTTTTGTCCAGATTTCTTTTTTCAATGTAATCGATCTGTTCCATACTTGCCTGGTACCGGAACCTGGCTTGAGTTATTAACCTCTGAAGCTTTCTATTGTATCGTTCATCCCATTCAGCTTGCACAAGATGGGATATTACTTCATCTATTGTAAAGTTATTATTCATGCCTGTCTCCATCATTTCGCGATAAACCCTGGAAAAGCCATGCAGGCGCAGTTCTTCAAGTTTTTGCATCGTTGCTGTTTGATTCATAATCGTTCTATTGTTTAAATGATTTATTTATAAATATCTCTTCCCCTGATGTTTTCATGTAAGGGAAGTTTTAAGTTCATATCAATATATTCATCCATTTTATGGACATTGTTTTTTAGTGCGTTGTCAATGAAGCGGAAGGATATGGTGTTGTATTCCAATGCTCTTTTACACACTTTCTCCATCTCTTCCGCTTTGTATTTCTTTCCCAGATTCAATACACCCAGGCAGGACTTAAAAGCCTGTTGAGGGTGTTCTTTGCTTTCTATCAATAAACCAATAAATGTCTCGACAGATCCACCGATATTCGATGCCCATTTGGTAAATCGCTCTGTATTCCATCCTTCCACAAATTGATGGGATGCAGGCATATGCTCTTTAATAGT
>JBBRSO010000291.1:0-2202 GCA_038245405.1 Bacteroidales bacterium | reverse complement strand
GATGTTACGCTGATCGCAGAAGGATTTAACATAAATGCCTGCACAGGTTCCAATTGAGGCTAAAAACAGATCGAAAGTAGCCGGAGCGGTATTTTCCCCGCCACCAGCTAAAGGTTGATCTGTATGATTTTCATGACCATTAAGGTGAGCTGTGATTCTTTTCTTACCGTCGAAAGTGATTTCCATGATACTTATTTTTAATTGTTTACGACATTTTATACCTTGTTCCTGTCAGATTATTGATAAGAAACTATGAAAATACAAAATTAATAAATTTTTAATATTATGAACGTAGGTTCATATAATATTGTTTTTCAATTTGTTCTAACATCTCATCAGGAATCATAGAATATTATTATTTGCATGTGATCAAAAGTATTTTAATTATGAACGCACGTTCATTATCTTTGTATAAAATAATGAGCCATGAAAAATCATATTTTAATTAAAGTAATGTTAGTGCTTCCATTAATCATCTTTGTTGATTATGTATTTATGGCTGTTGTAGGCGGAGGAGCCAGCATTCTCGGCTTTGGTGAAAGTTTTTACTGCGGAGCGTATTGTTCCATTGGCATAGGTGTTGTGTTAGCATCGGTAGTACTCTTTATTTTTGTACTTTTACCTGATCTGAAAAAGATACTAACCCATAAAACGCATGTCGAGGCCAGTTAGAAGCCGTAAAGTACTTAATCCGCCGAAAATGGCTGGGTTTAAACCTTTTGGAATGCCTTTGTCTGAACTTAAATCAGTGAAGTTTCAGTTTGATGAATATGAAAGCATAAATTTAGTTAATTACCAGGATCTGTCGCAGGAAACTGCTGCTGAAATGATGGGTATTTCGCGACCTACATTTACAAGGATTTATAACAAGGCTTTAAAAAAAATTGCGAAAGCATTTGTGGAGTGCCAGTCTATTGAAATTGAGGGAGGCAATGTTGAATTTGAAAAGCAGTGGTTTAAATGTAAAAAGTGTTTCAAATTAATCGAAGGGCTTGAGAATCATATTAAATGCAAAGGCTGCGATTCGTTTGGCAGCAGTGAATTAGTAAACTTGAATGAAATAATAACAAAATAAAACTTAAAACGAATTCAATGAAAATAGCTGTTCCGGTAACGAGTACCAATCAGGTTGATGATCATTTCGGCCATTGTGAATTTTATAGTATTTTCACCATATCCGAAAAAAATGAAATAACCAAAATCAGTACAATTCCTTCTGTTCAGGGATGTGGCTGTAAGTCAAGTATAGCAAGTGATCTGGCTGCCGATGGCGTAACAATTATGCTCGCCGGCGGAATTGGTGGTGGCGCTATCAATGTATTGTATAATTCGGGTATTGAGGTAATAAGAGGTTGCTCAGGCGATGCGCAGAAAGTGGTGAAAAACTTCATTTCCGGTGCAATTACCGATAGCGGCGAAAGTTGTCACCAGCACGAGAATCATCAGTCGGGCGAAGGGCATAACTGCAGTCATAATTAAACCCGCTTAAAACCATACTGAATCGAATCAGTTAAATTACTATTATTCCAACCATAAGAGGCTATTCAAAAGAGTAGCCTCTTTTTTATTTTATTAATTATCAGGCATATAAGACAATTTATATAAAAACCTGTGTTCTTCTTTTCCAACTCTATTCACCTGATAAAAAGTAAACCTGTATCCGGCAGGATATTAAATCCAATTGCTGACCGCTGTCTCAATACAATACAGGAGGAGTAATGGCCGCAGATTACACAGATTATACAGATATGCATAAATGAATTGGTTCGTTTTTTTATACAAACTACAGGAAGAAACTCTATTTCCGTACAAATTCGTGAAATCTGTGGCAACACAAACAAGTAAGGTCTGAATATTTAAAAATCATTTAACATAAATCATCCGGGAAATTTATTTCAGTTTTATTCTGACTAAAAAGCAAAGTAATTGCTGAACAGGCTGCTGAACAAAATAATCAGAACGATAAAAGTAATAACGATATAGGTACGGTCTTTTTCCAGAATAAAGCCAAAAAATGAAAATACTACCCTGGCTACCGGCGTTGCTATCAAAAGTAAAATCCCAAGCTGAATAACCGCCCTGCTTCTGAAAGTGAAAGCTTCCCTTATAATTTCCCGGACATTCTTTAATCGGCCTGGTTCATCTTTAAACGTAGAATAATCAATAATTTCACCAGGATGCTGGATAAAAAACAGAATTCCT
>JBBRSO010000290.1:0-2266 GCA_038245405.1 Bacteroidales bacterium | reverse complement strand
AGTTGGTTTTTCTTTGAACACTGCATACATTATAGGTTTGATTGAATCAGAAGCATTATTCAGAATTATCAGAATTAGTCTTGTGTGTTTTGTGATCTTTGTATTTTCCAGACGGATAGTGATTCCTGTAAATGTGTTTTCTCAACCTGATTTATGGATCTTACCTTCTGGCTATAACACGATACAAACAAATGAATATTTTACTGGGTTTTATTATAGAGTACCGGTTGGGGACGATAAGTGTTATAATGTTGAAATCCCATGTGTCCCATATCCGCTAACAGACATAGTTTTGAGGGGCAAGGATATAAAGGAAGGTTTTAAGATAAAACATAACCTGAATAATTAATCTACTGGCTTTGACTACATATTGTACTTTATTTGATTCAGTATATCTCAGCAGGGGATTGGCAATGTATGAATCACTCTGCGCTCATTCTTCTGACTTTCATCTGTATATCTTTGCATTCGACAGTCTTTCCGAAAGGATTCTAAAAGAGATGAATCTCGAAAATGTAACAGTGATTTCGCTTGAAGAATTTGAAACACCCGAACTCAAAAAAGTTAAAAAGGAGCGGAGCAAGGCAGAATATTGCTGGACATGTACCTCATCTACAATTTCCTATGTGATTAATACTTATGGGTTAAGCGGTTGTACATATGTTGATTCTGATTTATTTTTCTTTTCTGATCCTGTTGTGCTGATCTCAGAATTGGACCAGCATAAAAAGAATGTTCTTATGACAGAACATAGATTCTCATTTTTACCCAGACTTTACTAGGAGAAACGTGCCGGCCGTTTTTGTGTTCAGTTTTTGACTTTTAGGAATGAAGCCAGCAGTCTGAGAGTTCTCGATAAATGGAGAAAACAATGCATTGAATGGTGTTATGCAAGATATGAAGACGGCAAGTTTGGCGATCAGAAATATCTCGACGAATGGCCTTTGCTTTATGATAATACTCATATCCTGGAACACCCGGGAGGGGGCGTCGCTCCATGGAACCTGGATAGTTACAGATTATTCACCGGCAGCAACTCAATAAAAGGAACTGTTCACAAAACAGGCTCAGAGTTTGACTTGGTTTTTTATCATTTTCAATATGTCAAATTCCTTCAGAATAAAACTTTCGATATAGGATGGTATCATATTTCCTCCTTAAATAAAAAGATACTGTACAGACCATATTTATTGAAAATTGAAGAGATAGAGACTAAATTGCAAACCGTATATTCTGACTATCACAGAACAATTACCTCTTTTAATACGGATGGATTTAAAAACAAAATGAAGGTTGGATTTAAAAAAATATTCGGATATAATATAATCAATACATAAGAATGGCATATATCATTGATCTTGAAACACATACTGATATTCGTGGAAATCTCACAGTAATTGAAAACGTTTTTCCTTTCCAAATTGAAAGAGTGTTTTACATTTATGGGGTCGATAAATCAGAACGCGGTGGACACAGGCATCATAAGACAATCCAGGCTGCAGTTTGTATTCAGGGAGAGTGCAAAATATTTAATAATGATGGTAAGGACAAGACAGTTTTCCATCTTGACAAACCTTCCAAATGCATACTTCTTGAACCTTCCGACTGGCACAAGATGTACGATTTTTCCGATAATGCGATATTGATGGTGCTTGCATCCGAGAAGTTCGACAAGGACGATTATATTTTTGAAAGCTATGATAGAATATGAAAATTTAAAAAAAGTAAATCAGCCATATTTTAAGGAGTTTAATAGAGTTTTTAATGAAGTCCTTGAATCCGGATGGTTTATACTTGGTCATCAGGTAGAAATGTTCGAGAAAGAGTTTGCTGACTATCTTCAGGTAGACTATTGCATCGGTTTAGCCTCAGGTCTTGATGCGCTTACGATATCATTAAAGGTTCTTGATCTTCCTGAAAAATCAGAAGTTATTGTACCGTCTAACACGTATATAGCGACAATTTTGTCAGTTTTGACATCAGGTAACATGCCAGTAATGGTAGAGCCTGATATTAATACATATAATATTGATCCTTCTAAAATTGAAGATGCTATAACTGCGAAGACAAGGGCTATTCTCGTCGTGCATCTGTATGGGAAGCCATGTGATATGGATCCGATACTTGAGATTTGTAAAAGACGTAATCTTTATCTTATCGAAGATTGTGCACAGGCTCACGGTGCTAAATACAAGGGAGGTAAAATTGGCACATTCGGAGATCTGGCCGCTTTTAGCTATTATCCTACAAAGAATCTGGGTGCATT
>JBBRSO010000289.1:0-2274 GCA_038245405.1 Bacteroidales bacterium | reverse complement strand
TGTTACATGAAATACATTATTTGTTAAGAATGAATCCGGATTCCAATCAATATAGTTAAGAGTTACACTCTTTTTATCTGAGCCAAAATTCTGATCAAAAGCTTTGCCTAATGTAATGAGGTT
The DNA here is from genome assembly GCA_038245405.1 of Bacteroidales bacterium. Taxonomy (GTDB): domain Bacteria; phylum Bacteroidota; class Bacteroidia; order Bacteroidales; family VadinHA17; genus LD21. The sequence continues at coordinate 2,151 of JBBRSO010000289.1, read as the reverse complement.
ATAAACTGTTTCGCATGCGGCAATATAGCCCTCATTCATTGGCAAATCTTTTAAAGCCCGAATTCCGTTTTCAATATTAGCATCGCTGATATAAGTTGTTTTTGTTGAACTTATCCTTTTGTCTGAGTTGATATCCTTCAACTGTTGGCGCAGAATGTCATCAAGCAAAACATTACTCGTTTTCCCACCACGAAGTTTTTCACATTCTGACGGACTTAAATAAATGTATCCCAGCTTTTGCAGCAATTGTAAAGCAGGTACCTGGCTTATATGGTCTTCTTTAAAAGAGGGTGTTTCCATTTATATTAGTTTAAAAACTATTTATCGATGCAACATTTTTTGAATTTCTTACCGCTGCCGCATGGGCAGGGATCATTCCTGCCAGCTTTCGGTGTTGTATTCACAGTTGGGATAGTCGGGGTGGAATAATCATGATAATAATGACTATCGGCTGATTCCTTTTCCTTCTTTTTTGCTTTGTGTGCGTCTATTTCATTTTGTATCCTGGCGGGAAAAACAAATATTTTCAGGTAGCTATTTAGCCTTTCTTTAACAGTATCATCTGTAAAATAGCGATAAGTTTCTGAAAACAGACTGACCTGATATGGATCGTTGACATAGAGTTCCGGCCATTTAAAGATAAACTTCATTTTCCACAACAACTCCATGGAATTGATCATAAATTCACGTTCAAGCACATGAATATTCTCTTCCATCAGCCGGTAATAATGGTCACTTATTATATTATTGGTATGCAGGAATCTGTAAGCATATTTTAAGCCATACACCTTTCCGAAAACTTCAATATCATTTAGCTGAAATATGCCATCATATCTTTCATCTACATGTTCCGCCAGTATAGGATAAGGTATATAGAAGAATCCTTCAGCAGACTCTTCATGGCCGAATAATTGAGATTTCTGAAGTATATTCCACAATCTTTCAGATAGGAGGAATGGCATTTCATACTCTTCTTTCATGTATTTAATAAACTGAATATTAAGAGAAAGCAACAAATCCTTGCTCCCCTTCTCAATCTTAGATTTTATTAATTTTTCATCAAGAGGTTCTGACAGGTTCCTGAAAACAACCTGAAAAACTTCCATCTCCTCATCAAAACCATATTCTGCCATTTCTTTTCTAAAAATGTCAGGGTTTATGGTTTCTCCTCTTTTAATTTGCAGATATCGTTCTTCGAGCTCATCAAGGTAAATGGTGATGCAGAATTCTCTTTCCGGATGGCCCGTAAAATCGCTGGCTTCTGACAGAGGTTTCCATACTGCCTTTGAATATTCCAGCGCCAGATCAAAATACCCATTAAAGATTAACTGAAATAATATGGTTGAGCCTATTATACTGCATCCTCTGACGGGATTACTCTTAATTATTTCCAGATGTTCCTTAATGTTTTCAATATCATCAAGATAAATGAGGTGGGGAAATAATGCCGTCTCAACGAATTCATACTCAGTCTCAAAATCGCCAGGGAAAGTCCTCCGGTAAAGGTTAATAAAGTCAAGTATCTCAGGTACCCTTCCTTCCTCAAGAATATGTTCCTGTACATCGAGAAATACATCAATCCAGGCTATCTCCAAATCCGGAAAGTTCTGAAGCATGTGGCTGAGGAGGAGAAATGGCTTTTCTCTTTTCAGTTTTCTGAAATGGTCATAAATGTCGTCAACATCTTTTTCGTACCAGTTAATTGTCTGAACCATGATTCTTAAATTCTTTTATGTTATATTATGAAGGTTAAATTTAAAACAGATCATCATCCTTCCAGTTTTTCGGGTTATTTATAATATAATCTGCAATCCGTTCATAGGATTGTCCATTTTGAATAATATGTTCGTAAAACCGGGATTGCCACCGGAAATGCGAATTTCCATTTTTATTACAAATCCGTGTTACCGATGATTTATATTGTTGAATAATAACCGATATGGAACCCGGGATTGGTTTTGAAAATTGGTTATTCGCCATCACAATCATTTCCTGTGGGGGTTGAAAATTTTTGACCCACACAACATCAACACCAAAAATTTCTCCGAACAAACATTTTCTGTCCTTAACACAAATGGTAATGAAATATAATCCTGCCTGTGAATAATCGTATCCTTTCAAACGGATCGTTCGACGATGGTGGATATTTGG
>JBBRSO010000288.1:0-2307 GCA_038245405.1 Bacteroidales bacterium | reverse complement strand
AGAAAAAGATACGATAAGAGATCAATATTTTGAAAACCTGGGTTTTACTATTTTGAGATTTGAAAATCGGCTCGTATTTCAACATCCTGAATATGTGTTAGATGAAATTAAAAAGAGTTTCATAGTTCACAACGGAACTAAAAACCACCCCGGCCCGGGATAAACTATTTCATTTCATTCGAAGCATTTCGGTCCGGGCCACCCCTCCTTTGAAAGGAGGGGAAATTTATATGTTTGAATATCAATTTAATATGATTTTTATTTTCCTTAGGTTGACGGCTATGGGGTGCTGGTTGTTAGGTGTTGGGTGCGGGGTACTGGGTACAGGGTGCGTTTGTTAACTTTCTTGTATTCTTTTACTAATTAATTCGTATTAACACACAGCTTCTGGTTAATAATTATAAATTAATCAGTACTATTTCAGTATTATTGTTATTTTTGTTCAGTTAATTATGCATCTTATGGGATGCTTTTTCATTTTATATAGTTTAGACTGATGAAAGTTCTGAAATTCGGTGGCACTTCGATAGGTACTCCTGAGAGGATAAAGGGAGTAAAATGTATAATAGAATCACAGAATTCACCATGTCTCATTGTTGTTTCCGCATTTCAGGGTATTACTGATGGGTTGAAAAATCTGAGCGAAATGGCTTCGAACAGAGAAGATGAGTATGAAACACTTCTTGAACAGTTAATTGAAAAACATAACGATTTTGCGCGGCAACTCATACCCGTAGAAAAACTGAATTCCGTGCTTGAGGATATAAAAAGCATTGCCGGCGATCTGAGAGAAACATTGAGTGGCATTTATCTGCTCAGGGAATTAAGCAAACACTCACTTGACCAGACACTTGCTAGCGGAGAGATCATGTCTTCACTGATAATCAGCAACATTATCAACAACAGCCAGCTGATAGATTCAAGGAAGTTTATCAGGACTGACAGTAATTTCGGGTTTGCAAATGTTGATTTTGTCAGGACTGATAGTTTGATCACAAAAGGACTTTCAGGGATTACAAAACATATAATTGCGCCAGGCTTCATTGCCGGAAATGAAAGAGGTGAAACAACAACTTTGGGAAGAGGCGGTTCTGACTATACTGCCTCAATATTTGCAGCTGCTCTTGATGCCGAAATCCTTGAGATCTGGACCGATGTAGATGGCTTTATGACGGCAGATCCGAAAAAAGTTGAAAAAGCTTATGCAATTGAGAGTCTCACATATTCAGAAGCTATAGAGTTATCGCACTTTGGCGCAAAGGTAATATATACCCCTACCCTGCGTCCTGTATTTAAGAAAAACATACCAATAATTGTATTGAATACTTTTAATCCGGAGTCGAAGGGAACAATAATAAGCAATAAATCTAACGGAACCCAGAAGAGCCTGATAAAAGGGATATCTTCAATTGATCATATTGATCTTATAACACTCCTGGGAACAGGAATGGTTGGAGTGTCAGGTACCTCAATGAGACTTTTCGGAGCTCTTGCCAGAAAAAATATCAATATTATTCTTATTACTCAGGCTTCGTCAGAGTATTCAATAACATTTGCCGTAAGTCCTTCCGATTCTTTCCTGGCTTCCCAGGCTATAAATGAAGAATTCAAGATTGAAATTGAGCATAATAAAGAACTAAAAATCCTTATAGAGAAACATCTGTCGATAATTGCCATAGTTGGAGAAAAAATGAAAAATACTCCGGGGATTTCTGCTACTCTGTTTAAATCACTGGGCAGAAACGGAATAAATGTAATTGCCACAGCTCAGGGGTCTTCCGAGCTTAATATTTCGGTTGTTATAAAAAATGATAGCCTGAAAAAAGCATTAAATGTCATTCATGATGGCTTTTTCCTCTCCCGTTTCAAAGAAATGTACCTTTTCATTGCAGGCACAGGTCTGGTCGGAACAAGTCTTTTAAAGCAACTCCGGAATCAGTATTCTACTCTTATAGGTGAACATAATCTGAAAATTAATCTTATTGGTGTAATCAATTCAAGAAAGATGTTCATTGATAAAAAAGGGATCCAGCTCGAAGATTATAAAGAAGCCCTTAAGAATTCGGATGATAAAGGAGATATTTCGGCTTTCATTCAACAGATGACCAGACTGAACCTCCGTAATTCAGTCTTCATAGATTGTACTGCAAATGAAGATGTTGCTTCGCAATATGGTGAAATTTTATCAAAATATGTATCGATAGTAACTGCTAATAAAATTGCCTGTTCATCTGTAGAGAGTTACTACCATAAGCTAAAAAGGATAGCAAATGAACGTGGGGTGCGGTTCATGTATGAAACTACAGT
>JBBRSO010000287.1:0-2338 GCA_038245405.1 Bacteroidales bacterium | reverse complement strand
TCTGTAGAGAGTTATTACCATCAGCTAAAAAGGATAGCGAATGAACGTGGCGTGCGGTTCATGTATGAAACTACAGTAGGTGCAGGATTGCCAATTATCAAAACAATAAACGACCTTGTTCTGAGTGGAGACAAGATCCTGAAGATTGAAGCCGTTTTATCAGGGACAATGAATTTTATTTTTAATGAGCTGTCTCCTGAATTACCTTTAAGCAGCGCAATAAAAAAGGCGAGAGAAATTGGCTACTCTGAACCAGATCCGAGGATAGATCTCAGTGGCATCGATGTTGTCAGAAAAATTATGATACTCTCAAGAGAGGCAGGATATTCGATTGAAAAAGAAGATGTCATAATAACTAAATTCCTGCCTGATGAATGTTTCACTGGCGATCTCAATGCTTTCTTTGAAAAAGTTAAAAAATACGATGCAGAATTTGAGCTTAAGAGACAGGAATTAAAAAGCAAGAATCTTAAATGGCGGTTTTTTGCCACAATGGAGCTGGGAAAAGCAAAAGTGGAACTCCTGACAATAGGTTCCGATCATCCTTCATACAATCTTGAAGGGAGCAATAATATTATTCTGCTAACGACAAACAGGTATAATGAATTGCCTATGGTTATCAAGGGATATGGAGCAGGTGCAGATGTTACAGCTGCAGGAGTTTTTGCGGATCTAATGAGAGTAGTTAATGTATAGGTAGGGTGCGGGGTGCGGGGTGCGGGGTGCGGGGTGCGGAGTGCGGTGTGCAAACGAGAAACGAAAAACGAAAACGATAATTTGAAAGAAAAACCGATTAAATATTATTCCACTAACCTCCGGTCACCTGAGGTAAGCTTCAGGGAGGCTCTTCTGAAGGGTCTGGCACCTGACGGAGGTTTATATCTTCCAACATCGTTGCCTCTTGTTACTGCTGAAGAATTAAGCAGCTTTTCTTCAAAAGAGTATTATGAAATAGCATTGTGCATTCTCAATAAAATCATTGGGGATGAGATTGATAGAGATGAACTCGAAAGGTTGTGTCGTGAAGCCTACAATTTTGAGATCCCACTGGAAAAAGTAACTGATAGAAAATATATTATGCGTCTCGATCAGGGACCTACTGCTTCATTTAAAGATTTTGCAGCCCGCATGATGAGCAGACTTATGCAATACTATCTGGCGGTGGAAAATAAACACCTTACAATTCTTACAGCTACATCAGGAGACACCGGAAGTGCCGTTGCCAATGCTTTTTATGGACTCGATAATATCGATGCTATAATATTATATCCTGCAGATGAAGTGACTCCGATGCAACGGAAACAGATGACTACATTGTGTGGAAACATAAAAATCATAGCCATTGACGGGAAGTTCGATGATTGCCAGAGACTGGTTAAAACGGCTTTCCTCGATCCACAATTGTCGCATATTAATTTAAGTTCAGCCAACTCAATAAATATTGGCAGACTGATGCCTCAGTCGGTTTATTATTTTTATGCATACTCAAAACTCACAAATGGCGATGGAGAGAAGGTAGTATTTAGCGTACCTTCAGGGAATTTTGGCAATCTTATGGGTGGGCTGATTGCAAAAAAATGGGCCTGCCTGTTGAAAAATTCATACTTTCTACAAATGGAAACAATGAGGTTCCTGAATATCTGAGAACAGGTAACTATGAATTAATCAATCCTTCAAAGAATTGTATTTCAAGTGCTATGAATGTTGGGCATCCCAGCAACCTTGCACGAATTGTTGCATTTTATGGAGGTACAATGGATGAATCGGGTAAAATAGCCAGTTCTCCGGATCTAAATATCATGCGACAGGATCTTTATGCCGTGAGTGTTACAGATAATGAGACACGGGAAATAATTGCTGAAGCTTACAGAAGATATAATCTGTTACTCGAACCTCATGGCGCTACTGCCTGGAAAGGAATACAGGAATACTCTTCACAAAAGAACCTTCCCGGGAAACTACTTTATATCTCCCTCGAGACTGCTCATCCTGCAAAATTTCCAGAAGAGTTGATAAAAATTCTAAAAATAGCACCATCTCTTCCTGTTTCCCTCACAGGAATAGATCGAAAAGAAGAAAACTATTTTTCACTTGAGAACAGTTATGATTCATTAAAAGAGTTTATACTTAAGCATTAATAAAACGACTATGTATATTGTATGTTCCGATCTCGAAGGCGTTTTTGTACCCGAAATCTGGGTAAATGTTTCAAGTCATACCGGCATCGATGAGCTTAAGCTGACTACACGCGACATCAGCGACTACAACGTTCTGATGAAGCGGAGACTGGAATTGCTTCACAAATATGGTCTGACCCTGAGGGATGTACAAAATGTTA
>JBBRSO010000286.1:0-2378 GCA_038245405.1 Bacteroidales bacterium | reverse complement strand
CTGTATCTAAGCCAAAGTTAAGCCGTAGTATAAAGTTTTATTTGTAAGACTTTACTCCATTTAGTGTAGTAATCTTAGTGATTTTTTTCTTTCAACTGAATCGTTTTCAATTGAAAAAGAAAATTTTGTATCTTGCAGGTAATAGCGTTCTTTGAAAAAAAAGCCCGGTACCTGGTCATTGAAAAGCCAGAGTCCTGATGTAAAAATGGGTTTTACAGGTACACCTATTGCCTGAATAACCCACTGGTTTATACGGACCCATCAGGCGAATTTATTTTTACTTTACTTTGCGCAATAATACCTGGATTACAACCTTTACTCCCCATCGCGATTGCTGCAGATATCGGAGGAATTTTGAATGCTGCAACTCACGCTGGTAATATTAACAGTTTTGGACAATTTGCCGGATATTACGGAATTGGAGCAGCAGCTGGTGCTGTAGGTGCAGGAGTGGGATTAGGAGTGAGTTCAGCATTAGCTAGAGGATCTTTCTTAGGTGGAGTTATGGGAACTTCATCAGTCGTTTCCACAGGATTTGCTTCCGGATTTGTATCAGGAGCGGCGGGTGGTTTTTCTGGTGGATTTATAAATGGATTTGGCAATGCGGCAATGAACTCTGATAACGATTTTAGCGACATGTTAAGTGCTGGTTTTGATTCTGGTTGGAAAGGCGGTCTATTCGGTGGTGTTTCCGGTGGAATTGCTGGAGGAATAGATGCTGTGAGACATGACAGAAATTTTTGGACTGGTTCTGGGAAACAAGGAGTAGTAGTAAAAACAAATGGTGAATTAATAGGTGAGCAGGATTATAATGCGCCATATACTACTCCACAAACTCGAGATTATTATAATACACAATTAAGTGATAATGGCAGTGTTACGACTGCAAGTAATGGTCAAATAACCATCAAGATTCCAAACAGTGTAGATAGAATTACTGGAATGGCTGCACCAGATAATACCTTCTTCACAAACGTCAATATTGGGAGAAATGCTTTAACAATAACTCCTTTAGATCAAGCCAGTTATGTCATTATGCATGGTTGGAGATACTACAGCAATCCCGTAACTTCATTTAAAGACTTATTCTATTGGCGACCAAGATTCTTTTAAAAATGAGAAAATTATTATTTCTTATCTGCACAATTATTAGCACAGTTGTGTATAGTCAAAAGCCTGATTCCTTAGAATTATTTTTAACAGAATTTCAAAAGGTGGCTTTTGTAACATCCGACTCAATCTATAAATTTACCCGGTTCATTACTGCCGATGGGAAATTCTATTTTAGGGAAGGATTTGTTGATCCTTATCTTACAGGCGGCGAATTATTCTTTGGATCGTCTGATCTGGTTCAAAAAACAGGAGAATATAAGCTGACATTTAAATCTGGATCAGATCATATTGACACAATCAATAATTATTTTCCTGTCAGACAGACAAAAAACAATCAGGATTTATTAATAAACATATCTGATGAACTCGGATACTCTTACATATTGAGACAAGTTGGAGAAACTGACAAAATTAACTTGGCAGATAATATAATCAGGGTTTTATATCCTTGCGAAGAACTTAATTATTGTACTTTATATCATGTATTTACGATTCGATTTTTTGCAGATTCTGTCAAATTATATAGTCATACTGGGCGCTCAATTGATTTTAACGGTATTCAATTAATACAAACTGACTCGTGTTTGTTAAAGAAAAGGGATATTGAGAGTATTATGAAACAAATGACCAAGGTTAAGCCAATTCCAGATATGGAATGTAGGCGACCGGGTAACCCTTGGGTATTTGAATATAATAATGGAACTGAATATAAGCACTTTGCAATTTCAAACTACTGCTTGCGTGGTCAAAAAGATTTAAGACCAGTAGCTACTTTATGCTACTTGATCTTAGGAATAGGCAATAAATATTTTGATACAAATTGTTCACTTTCTCCTTAGTAGTTAATCTTGGTTTATTATAACACATAAGCCTGCCTTGCATTAAAATCCCTGATCAGGGCATTAATGACTTTAAGGATAGTGTTCTTCTCATCCTCCGGAAGTTTGTCTAGTTGCTTGAATTGTTTTATCAGCTCGGCATCTTTTAACGTCTGTTCAACCTTATCGGATTTATTACCGTTTACCAGGTAGTCAATCGAAACATCAAAGACATTTGCCAGTCGTTGCAGGACATCTGCAGGAGGCTGAATATTTTTACTTTCATACCTGGTAAGTTGGGTGTGAGATATCTCTATTTTGGCTGCCAGTTGCGCCTGTGTAAGTCCTATCTGCTTTCTCTGCTCCTGAATCCTTTTACCTAGTTCTGACATGGTTTATTGTCTTTAAAGTATAATTGCAGGTACAAATCTACCAAATAAGACACAT
>JBBRSO010000285.1:0-2392 GCA_038245405.1 Bacteroidales bacterium | reverse complement strand
GATATAGATCTGTTTGTGGGAATCCGGTTACTGCCATTCAGTTATGGGCTTCCTGTAAATGGGTATCTGCTTCAAAATGACGGACATGGAAATTTCACCAATGTAACTGATAAAATTGCTCCGTCATTGACAAAAACAGGAATGATCACAGATATGGTATGGGCCGACATCGACAATGATGATGATCTGGACATGGTTATTACCGGAGACTGGATGCCTGTAAAAATAATGGTAAATGACAAAAATAAATTTACAGACGAATCAGCACGGTTTGGATTAACAAATACCGAAGGTTGGTGGCATACAATTACCGCGAAAGATTTAAATAACGATAGGATAATTGACTTTGTTCTTGGTAATCAGGGGTTGAATTCACAGTTTAAAGCTACCGTTGCTAAACCTGTAAGTATGTATGTTAACGATTTTGACCTGAATGGGAGTGTCGAGCAGATCATCTGTTCTTTTCGCGGTAATAAATCTTATCCGGTAGCCATGAAGGATGATCTGGTTAAACAAATTCCTTCACTGGAAACGAAGTATAAAAAATTTGATGATTATAAAAATCAAACGGTTAATGACATCTTTCCTGCTGAAGTACTTAACAGGTCTGTTGTGCTGGAAGCAAAAATAATGGAGAGTTGCATTATGATAAATTCAGGCAAAGGAAGTTTCAGCCTTACTCCTCTTCCTGTAGAAGCGCAGTTTGCACCTGTATACGCATTGAGGGCAGATGATTTTGACAATGATGGCATTTGTGACATAGTACTTGGCGGGAACCAGTACAGAGCGAAACCCCAAACTGGCATTTATGACGGCAGTTATGGCCTCTTGCTCAAAGGTACCTCAGAAGGTAAATTTATATCAGTTTCTCCTCTGAAATCAGGATTATTTACAAAAGGCGAAATTCGTGATATAGTGATTCTTACAATTAATGGGAAACGTATTATTGTTGTTGCAAGAAATAATGATAAATTGGAGTTCTATAAATTTTGAAAATTAAATATGAAAAAAATAATATTGTTGCTTGTGCCATTGATGATTATCGGTTTTTTTATTCCCGGATGCACTCTCAAAACAAAATATGACCGAAAGCTGAAACATGAGCTTGCCAGTGGTGTAAGAAATGATTCGATGTTTCTGGGTATGTACCTTGGAATGCCGCAAAAGGACTTTTACACCCGGTGCTGGAAACTTAACCACCGAGGATTAGTAAAACAGGGAGGCACCAACACAACAGTTGAATTTCAGATCTCAAACGAACTGAAACATCCGTGTTTAATGAATTTTTACCCACGTTTTGTCAAAGGAAAGATTGCCGAAATGCCTGTGCGCTTTGTATATAACGGTTGGGCACCCTGGAATAAAGAGCTCTCATCCGATATACTTCAAATTGATATTCTGAATTGGTACAAGAAAGCTTTTGGCGAAGATTTTATTGAAGTTAAGCATCCTTCAAAAGGGATTGCATTTGTTAATCTGAACGGTAACAGGCAAATTTCGATCTTTAAAGAAGACGAATTGCATGTATGGGCTGTTTTTACAGATATGTCAGTAAAAAAGGAATTGACCGATTCATCTAAAATAGTAAAGAATCCAATTGATTTAAATAAAGATTCAATATAACCGGATGACTGGATTTGAGTTGTTTAAAAGGTTTTCTTCGGGGATAATATGGCTTTTATTGCCATTTTTAATTAACTCCTGCAAAAACACATCAGGGAATGATACCGTGGTAAAGTTATTCACCCAAATGCCGGCATCTGTTACTAAGGCTGATTTCGTCAACCACCTTGACTATGAGGAACAGCTTAAATCAAAGTTCAATATTTATACTTTCCGTAATTTTTACAATGGAGCCGGAGTAGCTTTGGGCGATGTAAATAATGACGGCCTGATTGACCTCTTTATGGGCTCAAATATGGCCTCAAATACTCTTTATCTCAACAAGGGTAATTTTGTATTTGAAGACATATCAGAAAAAGCAGGTATTAAAGGAAAAGGATGGTCAACAGGTGTAAGTTTTGCCGATGTAAATGGCGATGGCTGGGTAGATCTATATGTTTGTAAATCAGGAAACTCAGGTGGCGCGGAGAATCAGAATGAATTGTACATAAATAACGGGGACCTCACATTTACTGAAAAGGCGAAGGAATATGGTCTGAATGAACAGGGGAATTCTACCCAGGCGGTATTTTTTGACTATGACAAAGATGGTGATCTCGATCTGTATCTGCTGAAAAACTTTCCCAAAGCAATTGGAAGTTTTAATCTGAAGGATAATCAGAGAAATATACGGGATTCTTTAGGTGGTCATAAGCTTTTTAGAAATGATAGTAATAAATTTATCGATGTCAGTGAAAAGGCAGGCATTTATGGAAGTGGGATTGCATTC
>JBBRSO010000284.1:0-2395 GCA_038245405.1 Bacteroidales bacterium | reverse complement strand
GGGAATGGCGTTGAAAATGCAGGGTGAAGAAGTCTGGACCAGGTTTATCGGAGATTTTAATGCATCAAATCTTTTAGCTGTTTATGCAGCTTCTGAACTTCTTGGTGCGGCACAGAAAGAGATTCTGATGATACTCAGCGACCTGTATCCGGTTGCAGGGAGACTGGAAGTGATAAAATCACCGGCTGGTATATCAGGAATAGTCGATTATGCGCATACTCCTGATGCTCTGTTAAATGTAATTGATACTATTAATAAGATCCGTGAAGGAAGTGTTCAGCTTATAACTGTAGTTGGTGCGGGTGGTGACCGCGACAGGACAAAGAGGCCGGAAATGGCAGCGATATCCGCAGAAGGAAGCACGAGAGTTATACTCACCTCTGATAACCCCAGGACAGAAGATCCTGAAAAAATACTTGATGAAATGGAAGCGGGGATAAGTCCTGATCTCAGAAAGAAAACTCTCAGGATATCAGACAGACATGAGGCTATAAGAGCGGCTGTGATGTTTGCGGGTAGCGGCGATGTGATATTAATTGCAGGGAAAGGTCATGAGACATACCAGGAAATTATGGGTGTGAAACATCACTTTGACGACAGGGAAGAATTGAAAAATGCACTATTGCTTAAATAAACTGGTAAGGAAATGCTTTATTATTTATTTAAATATTTACAGTCACTTAATGTTCCGGGATCATTGTTATTCACCTTTATATCCTTCAGGTCGGCTGCTGCAATTATCACTTCACTCATCATCTCTCTGCTGATTGGGAAAAGAATTATTCAGTATCTTCAGCTAAAACAAGTTGGGGAGGTAGTAAGGAACCTAGGTCTTGAGGGTCAGTACAAAAAAGAAGGGACACCTTCAATGGGAGGCGTTATCATCCTGGCATCAATCATTGTTCCCACAATCTTATTCGCAAAAATCGGGAATATCTACATCATTCTGATGCTCATCACTACTGTATGGCTTGGCGCTATCGGTTTTCTCGACGACTATATCAAGATATTTAAAAAGAATAAAGAAGGTCTGGCCGGCAGATTCAAAATAGCCGGACAGATTGGACTGGCAATAATTGTCGGACTGACTCTGTTTTTCAGTAAAGAGGTAAGGATAGCAGAAAAGGTAAATTTAGCAGATCTTACTGCTGTTGAAAGACAAAGGATGACCAGCCCTTCGGTTGCAGTACCAGAGAAGGGTACTATAACAATGGAAAGGAAGTCTACGAAAACAACAATTCCATTTATAAAAAATAATGAATTCGATTATGCATGGATTGTATCATTTATAAATCCGGCACATCGAAGGCCATTTACATGGATTGCATTTGTAATAATTGTAATTTTTATTGTAACAGCTGTCTCCAATGGCGCTAACCTTACCGATGGTCTTGATGGCCTGGCTACCGGAACATCGGCTATCACAGGCACTGCTCTCGCAATACTCGCATATGTCTCGAGTAATGTTATTTATGCCAACTATCTGAATATAATGTATATACCCGGCACTGAGGAGCTGGTTGTATATGCAAGTGCATTTATTGGCGCCACTATAGGTTTCCTTTGGTATAACTCTTATCCGGCCCAGGTATTTATGGGTGATACCGGCAGTCTTGCCCTTGGTGGCATCATTGCAGTTTTTGCATTCATTATAAGAAAAGAGCTGCTTATTCCAATCCTCTGTGGGATATTCCTTATTGAAAACCTTTCAGTTGTGATTCAGGTGGGCTGGTTTAAAAGAACAAAGAAAAAGTACGGAGTTGGAAGAAGAGTTTTTCTTATGGCTCCTCTTCATCATCACTATCAGAAAAAAGGATTTCCTGAACCGAAGATTGTTACAAGGTTTTGGATTGTGGCAATCATTCTGGCTGTGGTAAGTATTTTAACGCTTAAGATAAGGTAATATCATGAACAGGAAAATTGTAATACTGGGGGCGGGCGAAAGTGGAACGGGATCTGCTGTGCTGGCAAAAAAGCAAGGTTTTGAAGTCTTTGTATCCGATAAAGGCCAGATAAAAGAAATCTACAAAGAGATACTCGATAAAAATAATATTAAGTGGGAGGAAGGAAATCATAATGAATCACTGATCCTCTCCGCTGATGAAGTAATTAAAAGCCCCGGGATACCTGAGAGCGCACCCATAATCAAGATATTAAGAGAGAAGGGTATTCATGTTATTTCAGAAATTGAATTTGCAGGGAGATATGCGGAGGGAATTAAGATTTGTATTACCGGCAGTAATGGTAAGACAACAGTGACAAATCTGATAAACCATATACTGGTTAAAGCCGGGAAGAAAGTTGCAATGACAGGTAATGTTGGCAATAGCTTCGCCATGGCTGTTGCTGAAGGTTCCTTTGATTATTATGTTATTGAACTGAGCAGTTTTCAGCT
>JBBRSO010000283.1:0-2410 GCA_038245405.1 Bacteroidales bacterium | reverse complement strand
TTTTATTATATCACTCTTTTAATAAGTCTGTTTAATGCAGATTTGCGTGCGCAAACTTCGCAAATGTCTACTTATTGTAATCCAATAAATCTGGATTATACTTACATGATTTATAATGCCCATAATGATATTTCATATCGCTCGGGGGCTGATCCTGCCGTAGTACAATTCAGAGGCGAATATTATATGTTCGTAACTCGTTCTATGGGATACTGGCATTCTACAGACTTAAATTCATGGGATTTCATCACTCCGGAAAAGTGGTATTTCGAAGGCTCAAATGCGCCAGCCGCACATAATTATAAAGATTCAGTTTTGTACGTAACCGGAAATCCTTCCGGATCTATGAGTATTTTATTTACGGATAATCCGAAGAAAGGAGATTGGAAAGCAGTGCCAGCTATATTAAATGATCTTCAGGATCCGGATCTGTTTATCGATGATGATGGCAAAGCTTACATGTATTGGGGATCTTCAAATACATATCCAATTCGTGCAAAATCTCTTGATAAAAATTTGAGATTCCGGCCTTCAGAGAAAACTTACGAATTGTTTAATCTGCACATGGATAAACATGGATGGGAGCGCTTTGGCGAAAATCACATGGATACTGTTTTGGGCGGATACATGGAAGGTCCCTGGATGACCAAACACAACAATAAATATTATTTACAATATGCTGCTCCCGGGACAGAATTTAATGTTTACGGAGATGGAGCTTATATAAGTGATTCGCCTTTAGGGCCATTTAAATACATGCCTAATAATCCATTTTCATATAAACCGGGTGGTTTTATGAATGGTGCCGGCCACGGAAGTACGGTTATTGGTCCGGGCAATCAATACTGGCACTTTGCTTCCATGGCAGTTTCGGTAAATGTAAACTGGGAGCGACGGATTAGCATGTATCCAACTTTCTTTGATCAGGATGGACTGATGTATTCAAACACCGCTTTTGGAGATTATCCGCATTATGCTCCGGCGGTAACCGGAAAAGAAGGAAAGTTCACAGGATGGATGCTTTTATCTTATAAAAAACCAGTTAAATCTTCTTCTCAATTAGATCAATTTTCTCCGCAAAATGTGACTGATGAAAATGTGAAAACTTTTTGGGTTGCTGATAATGCCGGAGACAAACAGTGGCTTGAAATTGATCTTTTAAAACCTGAGCAGGTTTATGCCATTCAGTTAAATTACCATGATTATAAATCAAATCTATACGGCAAAATTCCGGGACTTTATCACAGATATCTGATAGAAGGATCTGTGGATGCTAAAAACTGGAGCACATTGGTTGATCGTGCAAACAGTTATAAAGACACCCCGAATGATTATGTAGAACTGGGGATTCCACAAAAGGTAAGATACGTTCGTTATAAAAACATTCACGTTCCAACTCCCAATCTCGCAATTTCAGGCTTGCGTGTTTTTGGAAAAGGGGAAGGAAAAAGTCCTGATCGCGTTAGCAGTTTAAAAGTTAATAGATTAAAAGATCGCAGAGATGCCATGATAAGCTGGGAAGGCCAAAAAAATGCTCAGGGTTATAATGTACTTTGGGGAATTGCCCCAGATAAATTATATAATTCATGGATGGTTTATGATAAGAATGAGCTTTTATTAAAAAGTTTAGGAACAGACCAGGTGTATTATTTTTCTGTTGAATCATTCAATGAAAATGGTGTTTCGCAAAGCTCAAAAGTGATTAAGGTTGATTAGATATAAAGTTTATAAAACAGAAATTTAAATTATGTTGAAAATGAAAATAATTTCCGCACTACTACTTATAGTTAGCATTGGCACCTCGCCATCATTATTCGCCCAGAATAAAGGTGCTAAAATGAATACTTTCATAGATGCGCTGATGAAAAAAATGACTCTCGATGAAAAGTTGGGTCAGTTGAATTTGCCCGGTGCCGGCGATATTACTACGGGTCAGGCTTCGAGCTCTGACATCGGTAAAAAAATTAAAGAAGGAAAAGTTGGCGGACTCTTTAATATTAAGGGAGTTGAAAAAATCCGGAACGTTCAGAAAATTGCGGTAGAAGAAAGCAGGCTGAAAATTCCGATGATTTTCGGAATGGATGTTATTCACGGCTATCAAACAACATTTCCAATTCCCTTGGGATTATCATGTACATGGGATATGCCTTTAATCCAAAATAGTGCACGTATTGCGGCAGTAGAAGCAAGTGCAGACGGAATTAACTGGACATTCAGTCCGATGGTTGATATTGCCCGTGATCCACGCTGGGGAAGAATTTCTGAAGGCTCCGGCGAAGATCCGTATTTGGGTTCTCAAATTGCTAAAGCAATGGTTAACGGTTATCAGGGAACAGATTTAACAAAGGATAACACCATTATGGCCTGTGTAAAGCACTTTGCATTGTATGGCGCTGCCGAAGCAGGAAGG
>JBBRSO010000282.1:0-2449 GCA_038245405.1 Bacteroidales bacterium | reverse complement strand
TTAAATGGCGATATTGATGATGTCGTGATCAATGACAGCCTTCATTCGCCGGGCACTAAGCTTCAGGTGGTAGCCGCAAATGATGTCTCCGATGTGATCATTAACACATCTGCAAATAAAACTTTGAATGCTGCCGATCTTTCATTTCGGGTTCTCACTAAAAAAGATGGCTTTGATTTATTGGTAAATCCCTCAACTTTCACAATCAATCAAAAAAAATGGACTATTGAAAAAGGCGGAAGGCTTGAACTGATAAGGGATATGCTTATTGCAAGTAACATCAGGTTTACACAGGAGGGGCAGGAAATTTATGTATCCACAGAGCCATCCGAAATTGGTTCGAGTAATGATGTGGTGATTGGGCTCAAAAATCTGAATATCGGTGACATAGCTCCTCTCCTCACAAAAACAGTCCAGGTAGATGGGCTTATGACAGGTATTGTTCGCGTTAACGATCCTTTTGGAAAACTTGCGGTTGAGTTCGATACTAAAACAGAACAATTTCATTTTGAACATGACTCAATAGGCGTTATTAGTACAAAAGGTGAATATTTAATGGGGCCAGGCAGCTTATCATTGAATGTAATTTCAGATAACAAGCTATACAATTTCGCAGCCGATTTTGGTTATATGCCTAAAGATTCTACCGGCAATCAACTCAATGGTTCTATTGTGCTTAACAACTCCGGAATACATGTACTTGAAAATTACCTGGGCAATATATTTAGCGGTATCTCAGGAAAAGCAACAGGAAAAATAAGCCTTTCAGGAAAATCATCCGATCCTAAATTAACGGGATCAATACGGCTTGACAGTACCACCATGACGGTAGATTATACACGCTGCCGCTATATTCTTGACAATAACACTATTATAAATTTTAAGCCTGATGAAATTGATTTTGGAACCATAAAAATAAGAGACACATTAAACAATACTGCGACAGTAAGCGGGAAATTATATCATAGTTTTTTTGATAATTTTTTCTTCAATGAGTTTCATTTAAAAACAGATCAACGGGGCAATGATCCAGGCAGGTTTGTTTTATTGAACACCACGCAAAGAGATAACAAACAATTTTATGGCAACCTGATAGGCGATGCCGAATTATCTCTCAATGGATTCGTTACAGATATGCGGATGAATATAACCGGGCAGCCCACAGACAGCAGCCATATTTATTTACCAACGGGAGAAACGGCGGAAACCGGTACGCTGGACTATATAGAGTTTACAAAGTTTGGGCGTGAAATGAAGGCTGACCTTACAAACAGGGAAAATTCCAGTATTAAGGTAGATATGGAAATAACAGCTAACCCGTATGCTAAAATCGACGTGATACTTGATGAAACTACAGGCGATATTATAAAAGCGCAGGGAAGCGGAAAACTTAATATAACTGCCGGCACTAAAGATCCATTAACAATAAGAGGAAGATATGATGTTCAGGAAGGAGAATATACCTTTAACTTCCAAACATTTCTTAAAACACCTTTTACCTTACAGTCAGGATATATTGAATGGCAGGGTGATCCATACCTTGCCAATCTTAACATTGATGCAGTTTACAGGGCTCAGCAGGTTGTGCTGAGCAACATACCTACCAGTTCAGGATTTTCAAATGCAAAAGGTGATGTTGATATAATTTTCAAGCTCAGGGGAACTTTGAAAGACCCACGGCCTGAATTTGAATTTCAATTCCCATTTGATAATCCTTTAAAATCAGATCCTATTGCAAATGAATATTTGAAAACAAGGTATGAAGCGGATAAAAATGAGCTCAACAAACAGGTCACTTCACTCTTATTGTTCAATACTTTTATGAGCGATGATCAAAGATTGCTAAGCACTAATAACACCGGTAATTTTGTAACTAGAAGTGTGGGGCAATTACTTTCCGCAACACTGTCCTCTTCGTTAAATAACTGGCTGCAAAAATTATTAAAATCCCATACGGTAAATCTTTATACTAATGTAAATACAGCCGATTTTAATTTTGGAGCTACACAAAAGGAGTTACAGAATCTTGGAAATTTTGGATTAAGAACTACTTTCTTTAATAATAAGCTATTAGTAAAAGTAGGTGGCAATGTAGATTATAAGATTGGCCAGGCTGCAAGCAATTCCAATTCAAACTTTTTATTCACTCCTGATGTATCGTTCGAATACCTCATTTCACCGGATGGAAGATTCAGAGTAATTGGTTTTAACAGAAGCGATGCGGATATTGGTGATATTTCTGGTATCACCCGTCGTAACCGAACAGGTGTCCAACTTTCATACAGGAAAGAATTTGATACATTTGAAGAATTTTTCACCAATGAAAAAAGAAAAAGAAGATTGGTTAAGGATACTAGCTCTAAAGCGACGAGCGCCAACTAACTACTAACAACCCCGGAGCTGGATGGCCGATTGTCTCAGAAAAATCGTACATCACACATTACTTCAT
>JBBRSO010000281.1:0-2477 GCA_038245405.1 Bacteroidales bacterium | reverse complement strand
CTTCCCATGGATACAGTTGTAGAAAGAATTATGTAATTCAGAGTAGCAACTAGTATAATAAGCAGCGCAAAAGCAGAAAATATTTTAATATTATCTATGTTACCTACTATTGCATATTCTTGCTGAAAACGGACACCAATTCCTGAGCAAAACGGACAGCAATTCCTGCTGAAAGCGGACAGTGTTTCCTGTCGAAAGCGGACATGGATTCCTGCTGAAAACGGACAGTCCTTTCAGAGCTAAAAGGGAAGCGGGGGCATATCCAAAGCGGACAGTGATTCTTGCTGAAAACGGACACTTATTGGTGATCATTCATTTTCCACGATATTTTTTTTTACTTCTGTTGATTCGACAACAACCAATTAAATCAACAGGAGGAAATTACATGCCAAGAAAACGAACAGACGTGGAAAAAATAAGAGAAATACTTCGATTAAGCTGCGATTTAAAGCTGAGTATAAGAAAGATAGCTGAAGCTTTAGAAATCAGCAAAACCAGTGTTGGGGAGTACCTGGCCGAGTTTAAGCGGAGCGGGCTTTCCTATCCGGAAGTTATTCAGATGGGAGACACGGAAGTCCTCGAGGTTTTTGAGAGGAGTAATAAAGCGAGTAATCCACTGTATGATAGCCTTTGCGGTGAGTTCCCAAAATACGAAAAGGAACTTGCCCGGGTTGGTGTGACTCTTTACCTTCTTTGGGAAGAGTATAAGGAAGGTAATCCTGAAGGGTTTAGTTATTCCAGATTTTGTCATCATTATCGAATGTGGGAGAGCAAATTGAAGGCAGGCATGCACATAGAGCATAAGGCCGGAGATTTAATCTACATTGATTTTACAGGAAAGAAAATGCACTATGTTGATCCTGCTACAGGTGAGATCTATGATGCTGAGATCTTTTTGACAGTACTCGGTGCCAGCCAGTTGATTTATGTAGAAGCTGTAAAAAGCCAGCAACTGGAAGACTGGATATGGGCCAATGAGAATGCCTGGCGATACTATGGTGGTACAACAAAGGGCATATGTCCAGACAATCTTAAATCGGCTGTTACTAAAGCGTGCAATTATGAACCATTGTTAAATGCGACTTATGATGACCTTGCCAGGCATTACCGGACCGTCGTATTGCCGACGCGTCCTGGTAAGCCCAAAGACAAGTCACTGGTAGAAAACGCGGTACGAATAATATACCAGAGAATATTTGCTCCGCTACGAAATCAAACATTCTTTTCCCTGCATGAACTTAATGCGTCAATCAGAGAACGGTTGGAAATGGTCAATAATGCATCCTTCCAGCGCCTTGAAATGAGCCGGCGCGAGTTATTTAATGAAATAGAAAAGAATGAGCTGCAAGCATTGCCCTCAGAGCGTTATGAAATAAGACAATACCAGATATCAAAAGTTGAGTTCCATCATCATATATACCTGAAAGAAGATAAGCATTATTACTGTGTTCCTTATCAATTTACCGGTAAGAAAGTAAAGGCAATCTACACAAGCAGAATGGTAGAAATCTATCATGAAAATATCCGTATTGCATTACATAAAAGGAACCGAACTAAATATGGATATACAACTATTAAAGAGCATATGCCTGCATCCCATCAATTTGTGGAAGGATGGAATACAGAGCGATTTACCAAATGGGCATCAAATATCGGCGGATCTGTCGAAACATTTATTGGCTTATTGATAGAAAGCAAAGAACACCCTCAACAGGCTTTTAAGTCCTGCCTGGGCGTGTTGAATCTTGGAAAGAAATACAAAGCGGAAGAGATGGAGAAAGTGTGTAAAAGAGCATTGGAATACAACACTATATCCTTCCGCTTCATTGACAACGCACTAAAAAACAATATCCATAAAATGGATGAATATATTGATATGAACTTAAAACTTCCCTTACATGAGAACATCAGGGGAAGAGAAATTTATAAATAAATCATTTAACATACAAAACGATTATGAATCAAACAGCAACGATGCAAAAACTTGATGAGATGCGCCTGCATGGTTTTTCCAGAGTCTATCGCGAAATGATGGAGACAAACATGAATAATGAATTTACAATAGATGAAGTAATATCCCATCTTGTGCAGGCTGAATGGGATGAACGATATAATAGAAAGCTTCAGAGATTAATAACTCAAGCCAGGTTCCGGTACCAGGCAAGTATGGAACAAATAGATTACATTGAAAAAAGAAATCTGGACAAAACCATTATGTTAAGACTATCTTCCGGCGACTGGATAACAAAGAAACAGAATCTGCTCATTACAGGATCCACTGGCCTTGGAAAAAGTTATCTCTCCTCTGCATTAGGCCATCAGGCATGTCAGCAAGGGTATAAAGTTCTATATCGCAACTGTGGAAAACTCTTTGACGAGCTGAAAATCGCAAAAGCCGATGGAAGTTATATTAAAGAAATAGGAAGAATAGAAAACCAGGATTTATTAATCATAGATGATTTTGGTCTAAAACCACT
>JBBRSO010000280.1:0-2491 GCA_038245405.1 Bacteroidales bacterium | reverse complement strand
AATTAATAACTTTTAGCAAAATCTTCATTTAACCGTAGAGGGTGCGGAATTTTGCTGTAGCGGACGCAGAGGAAGATCCTATTCCACTATAACCACAACGATATCCATCACATTAGTCATTGTCGGACCAGTTATAATTTGGCCACCTGCTTTCCTGAAAAAATTATAAGAATCGAATTCATTAAGAAATTTTTCAGCACTAATATTTTTCAGAATTGCTGAATGGATTGTTTCTGAGTCAACTACAGCGCCGGCCGCTTCTGTAGGGCCATCATTTCCGTCGGTACCAGCACAGAGAACTGTTATTCCGGGGAAACACTGCAATAAAATAGCAATTTTCAAGGCAAGATGCTGATTTCTTCCCCCCATACCTTGTCCAGTCATCTTAACAGTAGGTTCTCCTCCGAATAGAAGACAAACGGGTTTTGCTTCATTTTTGTCCGACTTGAATTTTAATGCTTGTCTTATGAGATATTCTGCAACATCAGTAACATCGCCCTGGAGCTGATTATCTAAAACAACAGAATTTATATTTAAACTCAAGGCTTTTTCCGCAGCGGCGCTGAGAGCCAATTTGTTCGATCCTGCCAGTATATTGAATGTCTTTTCAAAAATAGCATCTCCGGGTTTTGGAGTTTCTTCATTGAGGCCCAGTACACCTTCCTCAAGGTATTTTATCAGTCTGTGAGGTACTTTTTCCCTTAGTCTGAATTTTGTAATTACCGCCATTGCCTGGCTAAAAGTAGTTGAATCAGGTACCGTTGGTCCGGAAGCTATTACCTCGAGAGGATCGCCTGGAACATCAGACAGTATAAGATTAACGAGTGCTGCGGGATAAACGACCCTTGCCAACTGTCCGCCTTTAATTCCCGACAGGTGCTTGCGTACTGCATTAATCTCACTGATACATGCACCACAGTCTACCAGAAGCTCATTCAGTTTAACCATATCCCCGGGAAGGCAGCCATCGGGTACATCAGGTAAGAGAGCAGACCCTCCACCTGAAATAAGACAGATTATGAGATCATTCTTGTCAGCCAACTTCGCGATCTTCAGTATATCGCTGGTGGCTTTATACCCATTTGAGTCGGGCACCGGATGACCGGCTTCGGTTACTTTTATGTGTTTCAGATCAGTAGAAAAGCCATATTTCACAACAATGTGGCCACTTGTTATTCTGTCACCCAGAATTTTTTCCACCTCAGCTCCCATGAAAGCGCTGGCTTTGCCTGCTCCAATTACAAAAATTTTATTTATTGTGCTAAGATCAAAATCCCGAACTCCTGTAATAAGATGATTATCCCTCAAAATCAAATGCTTGCATATCAGGTTTTGCGGAAGAACACTTTCAACACCTGCAAGAAATATCTGTTCCGCGATTGTATGAGAATTCATTGAATCGGTTTAATTAAATTATAAGACTATCAACGAGGTGCACCACACACATGCAAAAACAACAATTCCCATTACAATTGTAGAAGATGAATATACTTTCAGAGTGACAGTGGGGTCAATCTCAGAAAAATTTGAGACCACCCAGAAATAAGAATCGTTTGCATGTGAAACTATCATAGAGCCAGCTCCCATAGATAACATTGTAAGCAGCCTGCCCCATTCTGAATCGAGACCCAGGAGTGATAACATTGGTGCTGCAAATGATGCAGTGGTTATAATGGCAACCGTGGATGACCCCTGAGCGGTTTTCATTATTACTGCAATAAGAAATGGTACAAGCAATCCGATATTTGTGCCCGTAAGAAGTTTCCCGATCATCTCTCCTGTTCCTGTTGATTTTATGACCATACCAAACATCCCGCCTGCAGCCGTAACAATGAGAATAGGCCCGGCCTTTTCTATTGCCTCGCCGAAAACATTATTCATCGACTCCATTGTTTTGTCCCTTATAAGTAACATTGCGAGGACAGCTCCAATAGATAATGCTATAACAGGTTCCCCGGGTAACAGAAACAGCTTAGATAGAAATGACTGTCCGCCTTTATCGACCAGATTAATCAGGGATTTCACTGCTATAAGACCCAGAGGAACGACAATCGGAAGAAATGACATCAGCGTTGAAGGCAGCAGTTCCTGAGATTCTTCAGTTACAGCTTCAACTGTTTTGGCAGGTGGATAACCTTTTCCAATGGACATCATCCTTGACCAGAAAAATGCTGCGAGAGCCCCGGGTATGGCAAAAATTATTCCGGCGAGCATGAGGAACCCAATGTTCACATTTATAACTACTGCTGCAGCCAGGGCACCAGGATGCGGCGGAATCAAACAGTGTACTGAATAAAGTGAGGTTGCCAGAATAGTGGCCATAAATGGCATTGCAATTTTCGATTTTGCGCTGAATGATTTGGCAAGACCGCTTAGAATAATAAATCCTGAATCACAAAAAATAGGCAGCCCTGTGATAAAACCGGTGATACCAAGTGCCAGAGCGCTCTTCTTCTCCCCTGTTTTTGACAGGATATATTTTGCAATGCTT
>JBBRSO010000279.1:0-2491 GCA_038245405.1 Bacteroidales bacterium | reverse complement strand
TTATTTGATCCGACCTTTACAACATACCTGTTCTGCAACACGCTAAGCAGCTTTGCCTGCGACTGTAATGACAGGTTTCCTATTTCATCCAGGAAAAGGGTTCCTTTATGAGCAATCTCAAATTTACCCTTACGGTCTTCCCTTGCGTCGGTAAATGCCCCTTTTACATGACCAAACAGCTCACTCTCGACAAGAGTTTCTGTAATAGAGCCCATATCGACACTCACCAAAAGTTCACCCGACCGCTTCGAAAGGTTATGTATTTCCCTGGCAACCAACTCTTTGCCTGTTCCGTTTTCACCTATTATAAGGACATTTGCATCGGTTGCTGCAACTTTTCTGACAATATTAATTACATTTATCATTGTGGGTGAAGCGCCGAGAACAATCTTTTCTGCCCCTTTATTTATCTCTCTTTTCAGATACAGATTGTCTTTTTTGAGACTGAGTGCCTCCATTCTTGAAGTGCGGAGTTTCCATGCAGCAGATATTGCAGCCATGAGACTGGCTTTATTCCATGGCTTAAGGATGAAATCAGCTGCTCCTTCACGAATTGTCCGTACTGCAAGCTCCACATCGCTGTCGCCTGTAATCATAATGACACTAATATTACTATCGTTACTGAATATTTCCTTCATCCAGAAAAGACCTTCATTGCCTGAATTCCTGCCGGCATGAAAGTTCATTTCAAGGAGCACCATATCAACTTCATTCTGAGCGAGCATCTGATGAATTCTGTTTGGATCAGAAACAGATAAAATATTTGAAATTTCAGACTTTAATTCTGATGTTATTGTCTTCAATTCCTGTTTACTACTATCGACTATCAGCAGTGTTCCTTTGATCATAGCGGAGAAAAATTACATTGCAAAGTAATAAAAATATGTCAAATAATTAGACACCATAAAAATAATATTACTGAAGTTCGGGCACCCCCCGCTGAACCAGTGCCGGCGAAGTCTTCAGATGCAACATTTCACCTTTTAAAGCGTCTTTGTTATAAATAATTGAAACCAAAACGGGTAATAGTAGCTCAGAAACCAAAAAACGAAAGCCATGACAGTTAAATTATACGCAAATGAGGTTGTTCTGAAAGCCGGTGATACAAATCAGGTTGTAGAGAACAACAAGATTGAAGGCAAGCTGATTGTTACCAATCAACGCTTGTATTTTAAAACCATTGATGAGAAGACTGAGATATTTAATCTTGAAATCCTTTTTGAAAATATACTTGAGGTAATCTTTTTTGGCAATGGGTTTTTCTCTGAAAAGGGGCTTAATGTAGTGACACGCGATGGAAAATCACACAGCTTCCCTTTGAAACAACGAGATGAGATAGGACAGCTTATTAACAAAATGTATTAGGCAATTCACACTCCGCAATTCACTCTCTTTATTTATCGCGCGGTGCTCGTCGATGTCTTCAGACTTCGACGTTTTATTCATTCTTTATTCATATTTGAGTGACTGGGCAGGATTAACCCTGGCAGCCATCATAATTTTATAGCTTATGGTAAGTACGGCAATACCGAGTGCTATGCCAAGACCCGCCATAAAACTAAAGATACCGAGATTAATCTTGTAATAAAATCCTTCCAGCCATTTACCTGCAATATAGTAGATTAAGGGCCAGGCGATGAGTGCAGATATTGAAACAAGAATAATGATTTCCTTAGAGATAACAATATAAATTCCGGCAATTGAAGAACCCATGGCTTTCCTCACCCCAATCTCTTTTGTTCGCTGCTCTACTGTAAATGAGGTGAGTCCAAACAAACCAAGCGCAGCTATAAAGATTGCAAGAATTGAAAAGATCACAGCCATCTGTGCGTTCTGCCTTTCTTGTTTATACATATGTTCAAAATCAGCATCAACAAAATAAAACTGCATAGGGTTATTCGGTACAAATTCTTTCCATTTTTCTTCTATAGCTGATATGGTGCTCTTATAATTCTGGGCTGTTAGTCTGACTGTAATATATCCCCAAAGCATATGTTCATTCTGGAAACGCATAATATATGGCTGTATAGGGTTACGCAGCGATTCAAAATTAAAATTCTTAGCTACTCCGATAATAGGATAGTAATCAAATTTCCCTGAATCGAGTGGTTGTAAAAACCTGGTTTTTGCAAAGTCAGTGATTGAAAAATTTTTTATAGCACTCTCATTTACAATACAGGCATTTTTATCATTTGTATATGATTCGTTAAAAGATCTTCCGTCTTTCAGCTCCATACCATATGTAGCCAGATAGTTATAGTCGACCCAGTTTGTCTGCATCAGAAACGATTCATCTTTTCTGCCCTCCATAGTATATGCATTGTCATTGTTATTTCTTCCAGGAACTGCAGTAGAACTAGCTATATTAACCACACCAGGAACTTCCTTAACAATATCTTTGAATGATTTCATTTTCTGGCCAACTGCTTCAGCGCTGGTTATCACTATCAATTGTTCCTTTTTAAATCCTACATCCTTGCCCAGCATATAT
>JBBRSO010000278.1:0-2556 GCA_038245405.1 Bacteroidales bacterium | reverse complement strand
TGAGATACCAGAGTTAAATGGAGTATTCAGAATACTATTGTTTTTCAACCTGGTTTGAATAAAGTTCAACCCATATCTGAAACCAGATCGTCTTTTGTAAAAATCCTTATCAATCCTGAACTTCAAAAGTATCTCCGGTATATTCGAAAACCTCAACCCGGCCTTTAATGCCTTGCCCCACAACACATTATCTTCCATCAGAATAGTATCAGTAGGGTAAAACCCTGCCTTTTCAATAAGCTCCCTTCTGTACATTACTGATGGATGTGCAAATGGTGTTCTTGTATAGTATCGCTTTTTAAGGTCTTCATGTTTTATCGGCAATCTTATGTCTGCCAGATGTCTTCCCGATTCATCAATCTCTTCATACCAGCAGCCGACACACGCGATATCCTCATTTTCGTTCAGGAACCTATGTTGCTTTTCAAACCGCTCAGGCATGGATACATCATCAGCATCCATCCTTGCAATTAATTTATAACAAGGATCCTGCATGACTATCTCTAGAAGAAAGTTAAGAGCTGAAGCCAGACCTCCGTTTTTCTCAAGTCTGTATAATCTTAGTCTGCAATCAGATAGTGAAGAAATATAATTTTCGATCTCAGGGTCAACCGGGCCATCATATATCATGAAATAATCAAATTCGCTAAAAGTCTGTTGTAATATACTTTGTACAGATTCTTTTAAAAAATCTAATCTGTCATTTTTATAAACCGACATGATTACCGCTAGATCATTCATGATAAGACAAAAGAAAAAAGTAAAAAGAAAAATGTGAAAGCATTATGCTGACCTGTATATCTCGTAATAGCTCTTGGCCATTAAATCTGATTTATAATTGTTCATGTACCTGGCATAAGCCGATACAGATTTCAACTTGCCGGTCACTTTTGCTGTGGTAATGGATTGACTCACTGACTGTAAATTATCTGATTTAAAAAATGTAACCTCCTCCACGGTGAACAGTTCCTTAAAAAAATCGATATCTGAACATATGACAGGTATATTTTGCTGAACAGCTTCAATCAAAGCAAGACCAAAGCCTTCTGATCTCGATGGCATCACAAATAAATCAAAGTACTTAAAATAGCTGACTGCATTTTCCTTAAACCCGCAAAAGGAACATCTCCCTGTAACATCTGATGTTTTAGCCTGGCTCATAAGATTAGCCATTTCTTTGCCATCCCCCAATATCACAAAAGCAAGGTCCGTGCTTAAGGATAGAAGGCGTATTATCTGATCTAAGCCTTTTCTTCTTGTAATAATTCCTGCGAATCCTAGAACAGTTAATCCTTCAGACCGAAATTTCTGAATTGAAAGAATTACATCATCATTGTCTGAAATTGTTTCTGCATCTTCTTCTATGCCATTATGAATAACTGCCAGCTTTTCATTTGAAAACCAACGTGAATAATAGGTTTTTAGAGAATGAGAAACGCAAACAAGCCTGTCTGAATGCCTCCAAATGGTTAGCCAGATAAAGCCAAAAACCCAGGATATAGATTTATTGTATGTATAAGCAAGATCCTCAAATACATAATTATGAATTGTTGTAATGTGATACTTAATTTTTTTTCTGTGCAAAAAAGCAAACAGATCGGGGCGAATTCCACTGGTATGAATTATGTCAAAATCGCTGAACCGGAAATTGCGACGATTGAGCTTTTCGACAGGTACTTTTATATTAATCGTGTCATTAACTTTCTTATCAATATAATAGACCGATATTCTAACCTCCTTTTGATCACATATAGAATTGGCAAGGTTGCTGATTACTTTCACCGGCCCAAGGTTGTCTATACGTGAAATAATGATTGCAACCCTCATTATTCTCAAATGATTTTTAGTCGGGTTGAACTTCCCATGCTCCTTTCTGTGATTATATGAAAAAGTACCGGATAAATAAAAAGCATTAAAATCACATCAAGCCGGTTCATGAAATTTGAGAATATCAGCATGCACATAAATGCCGACAGAAGTGAGTAAACCTCAAGTGCAAATGCATTGTATCTGTTTATTATATAGAGGCTGATCAAAACAAAAAAGATCAAAGAGAGAAACATAATTATCATTCCACTCCAGCCCAGGGTATAGAAGGCTACCATATAAAAGGTACCAACGATAAGATTCGGAGAGATCAGGTAACAATCGGGTTGAGAGATCCGTAGTGATTTCTCAAGCCTTAGAGTAATACTTTCAGGTATCAGACAATAAAATATGAAATCTTTTATATCCCCGTTTTTAATTCTGGATTTCCCCATGTCAATATTCTTCTGAAGATTAGCCAAAGGTGATGAGAGATAGAGATAGGTCATATAGTGGTTATACGAAAAGCCAGTCTTCTTAAACCTGCCACTGGCACCTAAATCATTCAATACAAAAGTTTTAGATAATTTACTCCTGGTATTTCCGTAAATTCCGAAGCAAAAAGAAAGCAATGGCAGTAAAACAATGCCAACAAGAATTAATAACAGCTTAATTTTCCTGATATAAAGTATAAATAGAAACGACGACGACATTAATATCCAGATTATTGTAGACCTGCGGTATAGAAGT
>JBBRSO010000277.1:0-2578 GCA_038245405.1 Bacteroidales bacterium | reverse complement strand
TTTGTAATAAGTCATATCCAAATTACACTTTAAATCATTTCAGATGAAAAAAACAGGTTACAGAGTCTTTTTGACATTAATTCTCATACTCAGTCTTTGTCAGCTTACACTAGCCCAGTACTCCGAAACTGATGCAGACGGACCGGGTTATGGTGAAAACTGTACCACAATAATGGTTGGGAAGCTTGCTTCAACTGACGGATCAGTGATGACTTCACACACTTGTGACGGTAATTACAGAACCTGGCTCGATATTGTCCCTCATAAGAAGTTTGAAAAAAATTCCATGCATAAGGTTTATGATGGGATGCTGCATACAGAAGAAGCCTGGGATATGACCAAGGTTATATTAAAAGGAGAGATTCCTGAAATATCTGAGACATATTCGTTTCTAAACACAGCCTATCCTTGTCTGAATGAAAAGCAGCTTGCTATCGGTGAGACAACTATTTACGGGCGTGAAGAACTGATTAATCCTGATGGAATGTTCCTGATCGAGGAGCTTGAGAAGATCGCGCTGCAGAGATGCAAAACAGCACGTGAGGGAATAGCTCTTATCGGAAAACTTGCTGAAGAATTTGGTTATGCTGATCTCGCAGAATGTATTACACTTGCTGACCCAAAAGAGGTATGGCAGCTTGAGATAGCCGGCTCAGGAAAGGAAGGCAAGCCATCTGCAATATGGTGTGCCCAAAGAATTCCTGACGAGAATATTGGCATCTGTGCAAATATCCCCAGGATCTCAACAGTTGATTTTAAGAATCATAATTATTTCATGTATAGCACCGATTTACAAAATGTAGTTAAGAAACTTGGATTCTGGGATGGAAAAGAGCCATTAAAATTCTGGAAAGTGATAAACGGAAAGAAGCCATTTTCGATAAGGGAATTTTTTGTATTAAGCAAGCTCGCTCCTGGTCTTAATCTTTCATATGAGGCAGAAGAACTTCCATTCTCGGTAAAACCAGAAAAGAAACAATCCCCCCGTGATATTATTGCGTTTTTCCGCGAAACATATGAGGGAACGCAATGGGATATGACTAAAAACCTTATCGTTCCAGTTAAGGAGAAAGATATTGATGGAAAAGAAATTGAAAAAATGATAAAATCACCCGTAATGTCAAACTGGATGAATAATGATCTCCGGACATTACTCAATGAAATAAAACCCGGTGTTGTGGAACGTCAGAGAACAATAGCAATAGCAGGCTGCTCCTATTCACATGTTATTCAGTGCCGCGACTGGCTCCCTGATGAAGTTGGTGCTGTTGCATGGTTTTCGTTCGATAATCCGGGTGAGAGCCCGAGGATTCCTATATTTTCCGGTGCACTGTCACTACCAGCTTCTTTCAATATCTGCGGTCAGGCCCGTTACAGGACCGATGCAGCTATATGGTCGTTCCGTGAAGCAAATAAGCTTGCCACTGTAAACTGGTCGAAAGGAAAATTACTTATTGATCCTGCCGTTCAGGAATTTGAAGAGAAAGCTTTTTCAGAACTTCCCACTATCGAAAAAAGAGTTGTTGAGCTTGTAAAGGATGGAAAGAATGAAGAGGCAAGAAATTATGTTACGGCATATACCAACAGTTTTGCAGGAGCTACAATGAGCAGGTGGGAAGAAATGAAAGTAACCCTTTGGGGGATGTTCGGCAGGGGGTTTTGAGTTCTGCCACCACCCTATTCATAAGAACTTACACAGAGTTGCACAGAGTAGCACAGAGTTACACAGAGATTTAATTGATTGAGAAGTCCCTCCCCCCTGGGGGAGGGATTTAGGGAGAAGGAAAAAAGGTAGATTTTAGTATCTTTGCCTTAAATAAAAATTGCAAATATTTTGAGCATAAAAGACATACTACAGAACGAGGATTTCACGAGAGAGAATATTATAGTTTTACTGAATTCAACCGGTGAAGACAGGACCCTTTTATTCAGAAGATCAGCGGAAATCAAAGAAAAATATATTGGCAATAAAGTATGGTTCAGGGGGTTAATAGAATTTTCCAATATCTGTGGCAAAGATTGTCTGTACTGCGGTATAAGAAAAGGAAATAAAAATCTGACACGGTATAGTTTATCAGATGATGAGATCCTGGCCGCCGCACGGTTTGCATTTGAAAACCATTACGGATCGATAGCCTTGCAATCAGGGGAACTGGAGAGTGAGATTGTCGCTGGCAGAATTGAAAATCTGCTTTATAAAATAAAAGAATTATCAGACGGGAAACTTGGCGTGACATTATCGGTGGGCGAGCAGGAACCCAGTGTATATAAAAGATGGTATGATGCCGGGGCACACAGATATCTTCTACGTATTGAAGCCACAAATCAGTCACTTTATAATAAGATCCACCCCTTTGATTCGAAACACAATTTCAATCACAGGCTTGATTGCCTGAAAAGTCTCCAGGACATTGGATACCAGACCG
The DNA here is from genome assembly GCA_038245405.1 of Bacteroidales bacterium. Classification (GTDB taxonomy): domain Bacteria; phylum Bacteroidota; class Bacteroidia; order Bacteroidales; family VadinHA17; genus LD21. The sequence continues at coordinate 152 of JBBRSO010000277.1, read as the reverse complement.
GCACCGGCGTGATGATCGGATTGCCTTTTCAGACTATGGATGACCTTGCAGGGGATCTCCTCTTTATGAAAACATTTAATATCGATATGTGTGGCATGGGCCCGTATATTGAACATGAAGATACACCCCTTATAAAATATAGCGGCGAGCTA
>JBBRSO010000276.1:0-2580 GCA_038245405.1 Bacteroidales bacterium | reverse complement strand
TGATAAACACAAAATAGATATATTCATTAATGGGAGCTTGTTTACCTCATATCAATATCCTTCAAACATTGAAAAGACATTTCTTTATCCTGTAATTGCACCAAACGGATCAGTGGTAACACGTGGGTTTCCAATCGAACCGAGAAAAGGAGAACGCATCGATCACCCTCATCATATAGGCATCTGGTTCAACCATGGGAATGTAAACGGTCTCGATTTCTGGAATAATTCTTCAGCTATACCGGCTGACAAAAAAGATTTGTACGGACACATCGTGTACAAGAGTACCACTATTGTAGCCGGCGGCAAAAAAGGAATTCTTGAAGTTATTTTAAACTGGAATGACAATAAGGGAAATACATTACTTTCAGAAGATGCAATGTATTACTTCACAGGAGATAAAAATTCAAGAACAATCGACCATATCTCTAAATTGACAGCGGTAAACGGACCCGTTACATTTGAGGACAGCAAAGAAGGTATGTTCGCCATAAGGGTGGACAGGGCTTTTGAAATGCCATCGGAAGAGTCATTAATCTTTACCGATGAAAAGGGTAATCCTACAACTGTTAAAGCCACTGATAACACCGGTGTAACAGGAATGTATATTGCTGCTAATGGTTTGAAAGGCGACTCTGTTTGGGGAACCAGGAATAGCTGGGTGGTCCTCACAGGCAAGAAAGACAATACCATAATATCAATGGCAATTTTTGATCATCCAAAAAATCCGGGATATCCTGCCTATGCACATGCTCGTGGTTACGGCCTTTTCTCTCTGAATGATTTTGGGCAGAATTCATACGACGCTAAAAAGGCGAAGAGACCTTACACAATCGAAAAAGGAAAATCGGTGACATTATACAATAGATTTGTTGTTCAATCGGGCACGGAACTGACACCTGAAGATGCGGATAAGATTTTCAAAAACTTTTCAAGCGCATATTAAACTCCTGTTCATAACGAAGCTTACTTAACTGACACATATTATACCATGAAAAAAACGAATTTTTTTTGCCTGATGGGCACAGCTCTATTATTCTTTACAACAATGGGTTTTGGAGCCGTACAGCCAAAACAGCAGTATTATGAGATAAAAATATACAGAATATCTGATAAAACGCAGGAAGCTAAAGTTGATGCTTTCCTGAAAGATGCATATCTTCCTGCAATGCATAGGGCAGGTATTCCAATAGTCGGAGTCTTTAAACCTGTTGAGGCAGATACCGCTTTTGGGAAATTGGTCTATGTGCTCATTCCATTTAAAACAGTTGATCAGTTCATGCAGCTTCCTGATCAGCTACAGAAAGATAAAATATTTGCCGAAGCTGGGAAATCATTCTTAGAAACACCATATAATGAGCCTGCCTATATCAGGTATGAGAGTATATTTCTGAAGGCATTCATGGATTTTCCTCAGTTCGTTGCGCCAAAATTTTCCACATTACCATCTGAAAGGATTTATGAATTAAGAAGTTATGAAAGTGCTACCGATGCCAAAGCAGTTAAGAAGATTGAGATGTTTAACCAGGGCGGGGAGATAAATATTTTCAAAAAACTCAATTTCAATCCTGTATTCTGGGGTGAAGTATTAGTTGGAAGTCATATGCCGAATCTTATGTATATGACTACATTTTCAGATATGAAATCGCATGATGAGCAATGGAAAGCTTTTGGTGCCACCGATGAATGGAAAAAACTCTCCGGTATGGAGGAATATAAAAACACGGTTTCAAAAGCCAAACCGTATCTTCTTCATCCGACAGATTATTCAGATTTTTAAAAGAAGCTTCTCTTGTTCTTGGCAACCCCCCAACCCCCCAATTGGGGGGCTATTTTGACATTGTCTTTTCTTGAAGTCCCCCATATGGGGGATTTAGGGGGTTGTTTTCAGGCGTAACTCTGTGTAACAAAAAAATATTTATACCGTAATATTTATCTGAGCAATCGCTTCCTCTACTTCAGCATTAGTCATCTCATGATCCGGAAGATTGTTTTCGAAATACTTCTCATAAGCTGAAATATCGAAATGTCCGTGTCCACTCAGATTAAAGAGTATTGTTTTTGAAACGCCCTCAATGTCGGCTCTTCTTGCTTCATCCAATGCTCCGGCAATAGCGTATGTTGATTCCGGAGCAGGAAGAATACCTTCTGTCCTTGCAAATTGTACCCCCGCCTCAAAACACTCGCGTTGCATCTTTGCTTTTGCTTCAATAAATCCATCTTTAATCAGCTGGCTGACAAGAACACCCGCACCATGGTACCTTAACCCGCCTGCGTGAATTTTGGCTGGTATAAAATTATGTCCAAGTGTATACATAGGCAGGAGAGGAGTCATTCCGGCAGAATCGCCGAAATCGTACATAAACTTGCCCTTCGTAAGTTTAGGACACGATGCTGGTTCAACAGTGAGAAGTCTGGTTTTCTTTCCATTGGTCAGGTTCTCACGCAGGAAAGGAAATGCTATACCCGAGAAATTCGAACCTCCGCCAAAACAACCAATCACTACATCAGGATAATCTCCCGCTTTTTGCATCTGTAGGATGGCTTCCTGTCCGATTATGGTCTGATGGAGTATAACAT
>JBBRSO010000275.1:0-2669 GCA_038245405.1 Bacteroidales bacterium | reverse complement strand
GTCTGATGATACACATCATAACCTGCCACCATAACTTTGCCCGATGTGGGAGATGATAAACCACACAAGATTTTCATGGCCGTTGTTTTCCCTGCTCCGTTCGCTCCCAGGAAACCATAAATCTCCCCGGCATCTACCGAAAAAGTCAGGTGATCGTTGGCAACAAAGCTGCTAAATTTTTTAACCAGGTTTTCAACTTCGATGATTGGCATTTTTTGTCAGGGGTTGGGGTTAGGTCCCGATAGCTCCTATGTTTGCAAAAATAAGTTTAAAACATGAAAGTTCTTTGAAAAATGCCAATCTTTGAATTATAAATCTAAGTGAGATAGAGTGAGAGCTGATCCGATAAGAAACAGCATTCATTGCATGTAGACCGATAGAAACAGCCTCACTCTTTTTTCTCTTTGAGTTTGAACAGAATGTAAGGAATAGTCAGCAGCACTATATCCAGGATATCCGTTTAGGAGAAAAAACGAAGGGAGATTTTCACTTATTAAAAAAGAACATTGGTATGAAAAAAGCAGTAAAACAAGTTGCTGGGATTGACGTTTCCCAGAAGGAGTTGGTAGTAATGTTAGGAACAATGCATGATGACTTGACCCAACAATTGCACTCAGGCAAGGTTTTTCCTAATACATCCAAAGGCTATGATTCTTTGACAAGTTGGGTAAAAAAGGTAATGGTCAATCATATTCCGGTTCGTTATGTCATGGAAGCCACCGGGGTTTATCATGAGTCATTGGCGTATTACCTGGATGAGCAGGCATTTGAAGTAAGCATTGTTTTACCTAACAAGATAAGCAATTTTGCAAGAACCTTAGACACAAAAACGGTTACTGACAAAACCGCATCCGAAGCGATAGCACTTTTTGGATTAAGCAGAATGTTGGAAAAGTGGAGCAGACCTACTGGTGTGTATAGGGAAATGAGGCATTTGACACGTGAACGCAATCAACTCATAGATGAAAGAACAGCACTTAAGAATCAATTGCATGCAGAGAAAGCCCAGGCAGAACCTTGTAAAAAGGCCATTGAGCGTGTAAGTAAGAGGATAGTTTTAATAGACAAACAGGAAAAAGAAATAAAATCAGAATTAAGTGCTTTGATAAAGAGTGATGAACAAGTAAAAGCATTAGTGTCAATATTGTGTACCCTACCAGGAATAGCAATGATAACGGTTTGTTCCGTATTGGCCGAAACCAATGGTTTTGATCTTATTCGAAATAAGCGACAAATAACCAGCTATGCCGGGTTGGATATAAGGGAAAAACAGTCCGGCACTTCCATCAAGGGCAAGCCCCGAATATCGAAGAAAGGCAATAAATACCTGCGAAGATCTATGCATATGGCGGCACTAACAGCACTGCGGAGTGATGACAAGTTTAAGAGTTTATTTATCAGATTGGTGAGTAAACATGGTATAAAAATGAAAGCAGTAGTGGCAGTACAAAGAAAGCTCCTTGAATTGATGTATACTCTTTATAAGACAAATCAACCTTATGATAAAAATTATCAAGACTGTAAAACGCAAAATTCAAATGAAAAATACAAATCAGAAGAAAACTTAGTGCAGATAAGAAATTAGGGATCAATCATCTATAGATTGACCCCTAAACAGGCTAGCATCTGCCGCCTTAAAGTACAAATATAGCAAATAAATTTAATTTGGTAGTTAACACAGAATCTATCGGGATCGTTATTCGTAAATTATTTTTTACATGAACCTGGATTCAGAACTTAAAATAATTCCTGGCATTGTAATAGGAAATATTTTCAACCATTTTCCCGACCATCTCAAAATCAGCCGGAATTTCCCCGGTTTCCATATCCTTACCCAGGCTATTACAGAGTATTCGCCTGAAATATTCGTGCCGTGGGTACGAAAGCAGGCTGCGCGAATCGGTGAGCATGCCTACAAAACGACTGAGTAATCCAAGTGCCGAAAGCGCATCAATATGTTTCTCCATCCCGGTTTTTTGGTCGAGGAACCACCAGGCCGATCCCCATTGAATCTTACCGGGAATACCTCCTCCCTGGAAATTACCCAGCATGGTTGCATAAACCTCGTTGTCAGAGGGGTTTAGGTTATAGAGAATGGTTTTCGCCAGCTTATCATCGGTATCCAAACGGTTTAGAAATCGTGACATACTCTGTGCAACAGGCAAATCGCTGATGGAATCAAAACCGGTATCAGGGCCAAGTGTTTTCAGCATCCTGGAATTATTGTTCCGTAAAGCGCCTATATGAAATTGCTGTACCCAGTTTTTCTCATGGTCGAGAAGTGAGAAATGGTAAAGCATGGCCGATTTGAACTTCAGAATTTCGCTTAGCTCAAGACTTCTTCCTTCTCTGACCGTTTTAAAGATGGCTTTTATCTCATTATCAGTATATTCTTCGGCATAAAATGTTTCTAACCCATGATCTGAAAGGCGGCTGCCATTGTCATGAAAATAATCATGGCGGATTCGCAAAGCATCAATAAGGTTATCAAAAGAGCGGATTTCAAGGTTTGCTGCTTCACCCAATTTGTCAATATACAGGTTAAATGCATTCGGATCTTCAACAGCCATAGCCTTGTCGGGTCTCCAGGCAGGAAGCACTTTAACTTTAAAACCATCTGCTACTATTTTCTTATGATATTCCAGTGTATCTATGGGATCATCGGTGGT
>JBBRSO010000274.1:0-2683 GCA_038245405.1 Bacteroidales bacterium | reverse complement strand
CAGGAAAGGTTGAAGATTTAAACAGGCTTCGGCCAGTTCGGGTTTATTGATGGTTTCAAACTCTATATCACCTCCGCCTCTTGCGATTACAAGAATGTCAACTTCCGGGATATTTGATGCCTGAACGGCTGAAAGCATATCAGTAAGGGATGTAATAGTTGTTTCAATAAATTGGATATTATAAAGGGAACCTGCTTCTGACATCTGATCAATAATATCGTGCTGAATGACAGCTGACTTACCTATGATTATATTAATGCTTGGTTTTCTGTTTTCGTAAATGCAGTTTTTTATGCATCCATCTAAATCCCTGAATCCTGTCGCTGCCTTTTTCTGTTGTATTTCAAGTGACCTGATTTCTTCTTCGGTATATTTGTTCTGTGACTGGTTAACAAGGTCGGTTACATTTGCCTGGAGGCGCACGGAGCCGTCCTTATCTGCCCGCTTAGTGATGTAACAGATTATTTCAATAGTCTTGTTATGTGTGAGCTGATTCCGTATCAGGGCTGGTACTACAAGGGTGATGGAATAATCGGATGCTTCGTCTTTCAATTGATCGTAATAGAAACCACTGTATGGGGCTTTCCCTGTAGCAAAGTATATACCTCTTAATCCAATAATCTTATTCGTGCCGGGAATTGCAATTATATTTGAAAGGATATTGATGATTGAGGCAGGAGAATATACTGGAAGGTCGGAGGAATTGTTAAATGGGGCTATGTCTTCGGTCATGGGAGGGGGTTTCTGGGTTTCAGCACTTCGACTTCGCTCAGTGTGACAGAGTTACTGGGTTTCAAAGTTACAATATTTCATTGTTAATCTAATTTGATCAGGAATCTAAAGCTCTATTTTGTGTGGTAATTTCACACCATGATGGCTTTGAATTTTCGGGTGAATGACGGTTTAATGAATTGTGGTAACTGTTTCTTGTTGTTTTGGGTGGAATCCATTGCTTATCTTCAACCAAAAGTTTTGCGCCTATAGGTTTTATTAGTTGCATGTTGTTTGCATCAGGGTTATTAACACGGAGATCAATAGGGTAAGCGTTCATTAGCCTGGAAGGATATTTTTGGAGTTGGCTGAGGATTTCACGGAGGGATAGGTCTTGTTTGAGCCAGCGAAATTCTTTGCCTTTTTCAAGGATAACGGGCATACGGGTGTAGGGTAGTTTATGAAGGAGTGAATTACCTGGTACTGTAATTATTGTAAATGTGTGGTGTTTTTCCAATGTTGCCGGATTTAGCCAGATTTCATATAGTCCTGCCATGGTAAAAGGGCGTTCGTGATTGCGCAAAAAAATAAGATAGGGCTGTTGTGTTCCGGAAATTGACCATTCGATGAATGCATCTGCAATAACCAGGCAGCGACGGAAGAATAATGGCTTCTGGAAGGCTTTGTTCAAGAAAATGGCTTTGGAGCCTGTGAATGATGGGTTGTTATCGGGATTTTTGTCGCCTTCTGCACGGGCATTAATAATTGGCATGGGCTTTTTAGAGCAGGCAGGTGTCATGCCAAAATTGGATAGGATTATTTCTTTGGGATTTTCTTGTGTTATGATTAAGGCTTCATCGCCGGGTGAAATTAATTGGCTCTGGTTCCAATCTTTGATTGAGGGGGATTCGACATTAATGCGAGTTTGTATTGTTTCGAGGCTGCTGCCAATAAAGTACTTGCGGCACATGATTAGATTTTAATCAAAGTTGTGAGGACAAGATAGAAATATTTTATTCATAGAAGGAATGAAAAAAAAATCCTGAGTTGCAAACTCAGGATAGCTGGGGAGTGAACTAGTCAGTATTGGCCTGATTCCCTTTCATACGTTCTACTTTTCTGATATTTTCAAATTCTTTCCAGGTAAGCAAGCCGCAGCCCTGTGTGCTTTGAAGGTCTCTTCTGTCAAGTTGTTCTATGTATTTTTGTTTTGTACCACTCCAACTAATGTAATTACGCAATACTGTAGCGAGTCTCACCGATATTTCTCCACGATTCAGATTTATCCAATCCGCTATCGTGGTAAGTTTTGTATTGGTGGCAGGCACTAAAGGCAAATCAAATTCTATTTTCCGAAGTTCTGCAAGGCGCATTATTAATTGCTCCTTCCTGTGCGGTGGCAAATGTTCAGAATGCAACATATCCTGAAGGGTTGCTATATACTCTGCCAATATTGTAGCAAATAGCTGTTTTTGGTTTAAATTTTCGTTCATGTTTGGTGCTTAAATGGTCTGTCTAATCAAATGTACACGACTATTATTTTTATTTTTACAAAAATCCCTTACGCTAGCAAACACCAGCCAGGAAATAATACAAATTGAGACGTAACGCGTCGGGAGATGTTTACCGGCCAAGGCTCTTATTGTTTAGAGGTTGCTGCATATAAAATACTTAGGGCACATGATTAAAATTTAATCAAAGTTGTGAGGACAAGATAGGCTTAAATTAAATTGATACAACCGACACGATAGAGAAAATAAGTAGCTCTATCGAGGGAAAAATGGATGAGTTGTTTTTTAAAACCACGCGAAAGGATGCGCGCGGTAGCGGTGCGCCTTCGCACAGCAGGGAAGCTACATTGGTTGCACACGGCAACCACCCTTTTATATACTTACCTGTTTGTACATGAAAAAAGGGGAGCGGAGGCAATACTGAGCAATAAATCCGTACTATGTGACTATATCGGTTGGCT
>JBBRSO010000273.1:0-2705 GCA_038245405.1 Bacteroidales bacterium | reverse complement strand
CTCACTGGTGCGGTATCTCAGTCTGATTTCATGAGTGTTATCGCGATGCTGGTATGTTATGCTCATACCATAGCCTTCAGTAATCTTTTTTACTATGGAAAGCCCAAGACCTACAGAATGCGGATTATCCCTACCCTTATGGAATCTTTTAAAAAGATCTTCGGGCTTTATTGTCAGAGGCATACCGGAATTCGCAATTCTGAAATCCATCTTGTCAATATGACATTTTATAAATCCATTATCAATATTGAAACGCACAGCATTGCTAAGGAGATTTGATACAAGAACTTCAGCGAGTACATCGTTCATTTCAACAATAGCATCATCTGATGCTGTCATCTCAACATTAATTTTCTTTAATTGCATAATCTCTTTGTAATTATCCAGTCCCTTTTCCAGTATTTTTCTGAGTGATATTTTTTTCGTTTCATGAAAAATCTGATTATCGATCTTCGAAATAAGAAGCAAACCCTGGTTGAGCTTAAACAGTTTTGTGGTAGCTTCATTAATCGATTTCAGGAGGTTGATGCTTTCTTTATTAAGAACTTTCAGCTGCATAAGTAAATCTGCCTTTGCCCGGATAACTGCAAGAGGAGTCTGAATTTCATGTGCCGCATTCTCACTGAATTCTTTCAGATTAAGGTAATCATTCCTCATCTTAGTAGTCATATAGTCAAAGACATCGTTCAGCTGATTAAATTCCTTTATATCAGTGTCAGGCAAATCAAGAGGTTTATCAGACTGGATGTCAAAATTCTCGGCAATATTGACCGAATGGTAGAATGGTCTCCACAGTCTTCTGGCTATAAGGTAGTTTATGAGTATAGAGATGATGAAAAGAGAAAAGAACAGGAAAAACATATACAGACCGATGGCTTGCAATAATTCATTCTTCTCTTCTGTTACCCTGTATATTGTTATAATGAATCCCTTTTTCTGTGGAGTACTTCCAGAAGCAAAGATGTAACGGAAGGGCGTAAAAGAATTTACTTTAGCGTCATAAATATCAGTATCTTTTATTGATTGAAAACTCCGGATTGGATAGTCAAATAGTTTCACGCCTATCAGGTGACCGAAAGAAGCATTTAATTCCGGTATACTATCGGTAAGCTCAATCTGGTTCTCAAGGATGGTTTTTTCGATTACAAGACTATAGTCGGTCTGCGTATAAATAACCTGTTTAATTGAAAAATATAACAGAGCGCCGCCTGCAAACATTGCAAGGACAGAAAGTATTAAAAAGTAGAAGGTACTTTTATTTAATAACTTCAACTCTCGATGAATTTATATCCAAATCCGTAAATACACTTTATGTAATTCCTGCCTTCAGCAGTAACAATTTTTTTCCGCAGGTTTTTTACATGGGTATATACAAAGTCGAAGGAATCAGTAAGAATTACATTATCACCCCAAAGATGTTCAACTATCGACTCTTTTGTGATTATCCGGTTCCTGTTAGCCATGAAGAATAACAGAAGGTCATACTCTTTCTTTGTAAGAATTAATAACCTGTCATTTACATAAACCTGATTGCCATTGGTATCCACCCTTATCTCATTAAAGCTGATCTCATTGAGTCCAAGAAAATTATTTCTCCTGCAAATAGAATTTATCCGGGCACTTAGTTCGGCAAAATGAAATGGTTTTGTCAGATAATCGTCTGCACCTATCTTTAGTCCGGTAATCTTATCATCAAGGCTACTTTTTGCTGAAAGAATAAGGATCCCGCCAGTCAGTTTATTCGCCTTCACTTCCCTTATCAGATCAAGACCATTGCCATCAGGGAGCCCTATGTCAAGTATGATACAATCATATTTATTTAGGGAAGCCTTTTCAAGAGCATCAGTGAAAGTAAGGGCAACTTCACATATATGACCCTCCATCTTCAGATAATCATTAATCGAACGGCTTAACGACCTGTCATCTTCTACAATTAATAACTTCACATAATTAGCGTAAAATTCAATAAGATAACAATTTACCTGCTATAATTGTTCAATCATGAATTGCGCAGTTTGCAACTGATAATTTGAACATCAAAACTACTGTAATTTCAAAAAAAAATACGATCTTGCTCACTATTATCTAAATCTATGTTAAATAAAAAAAATTACTACTTATGTTAAGACGTTTATCTTACCTAGTCATGCTTGCCGTAATACTTTCATCATGCGGTAATTACGGTTCAAAAAATATAACCGCACAAAACGAAAAGTCAATTGGAACTATTAAAGTTGCTTTTGATTCCCTGATAGCAAACCCTGAAATTTATATCGGAAAAACAATAAGTATAGAAGGCAAAGTCGTTCATGTTTGCACGGAAACTGGCAAAAAAATGTTTATCACAGGTCAGAATCCTGATGTCAGACTTTATGTAGCAGCTGGAGATAAAATTTCTAAATTCCCAATGGAACTCCTGGGAAGTGAAATTACCGTTGAAGGTCTTATAACACGTGCACCAGGGGTTGAGGGAAGCGAACCAGAAATGCATGCAGGGAAGAATATGGAAATGTCGGGAGATAGTTGCGAAACTGAAAAGGCTTTGTCGGCTCAGGTTTCACTGACTGATATCAGAATGCAGTACAGTAGTCACACTGTAAAATAAGTTATCATATTAGTTGAGATACCCTTTGTAAGTTTAGTAAAACAAATGAATCTTTCGAAGCTTAACAGGGTTTCCCACCGCGATATTGGATATCTTATAG
>JBBRSO010000272.1:0-2736 GCA_038245405.1 Bacteroidales bacterium | reverse complement strand
GTGTATGCAGGAATACCAAGCCGCGGAATTGCCGGCGCGGTATAAACCAGTTGGTCCGATTTTTCCTGAAGGGTCATGCGTTTAACAAGATCATTGACCCTCTCTTCGATGGCAAGCGACGGATTCCTGAATGGAAACGATTCAGGAATCTGTTGAGCTGATACCTTATAAGCTTCAGCTGAAAGAAAAATAATTAGGATGAAAATGTATATCTTTTTCATGAATAGGATTATAATTCATTCTGCTATGATAAAAATAAAAAAATTATTGTATCACCTCAATCGCGGGGCGGGAGTATCGACTCCCAGCGGCCGAATCAGATATTCGCACCGCTGGTTTGCCGGAATACAATTACTTAACTGTGATGATGCATCACTTAAAAAGCAAAAAAAAACAATATTAACAGATAAGATCTCATTTTAATATGCTCCAGGATTTAAATTTTCGGCAGTTTCCAGGGCTCTCTGTAGTTTGGAATAAGATAATTATTTGCTTCAGAATCATTTGTAAACTGTGAGCCATCCCAAACAAGCTTTTTACCTGTACGGAATGCAATATTTCCAATAGCTGAGAATTTGGCAATGTGTGCTCCGATTTCTACACTGGCATTTGTATTGGGATTTCTGCTTTCCATACATGTAAGAAAATTTCTCACATGATTATTCAACCCTTTTCCGTTTCCTTGTGCAAGTGGAACAGCTTCCATACGTTTTTTGCCATTTACATCTTCAGGAATGACTTCCCATCCACTGCGATCAACAACTAGTGTGCCGTTCTCACCAACGAAGCCAAGACCATGGTTACGTCCATAAGCACCGTCATTAATACCAATTGCGTGATCCCACATTACATTGAAGCCGTCGAACTCATAAATGGTCTGGAGGCTATCGGGTGTTTCACATGCATCAGCAGGATAACCATATTTGCCTCCGAGAGCCATAACTGATTTCGGAGTAGTAACATTCATACCATACAAAGCATAGTCGAGAAGATGTACTCCCCAGTCTGTCATCAGACCGCCTGCATAATCCCAGAACCATCTGAATGTAAAGTGAAACCTGTTACGGTTAAAAGGACGTTTGGTTGCCGGGCCGAGCCACATGTCGTAATCAACACCTGCCGGTACCGGTTCGTCGGCTAAGACCGGGATTGAAGGACACCAGCCCTGATATGAGAATACCCTTACAAGGCGTATTTTACCAAGTTTCCCAGATTGTATAAAATTCACTGCGTCCTGCCAGTGTTGATCACTGCGCTGCCACTGACCTACCTGTACAACAGTCTTATGTTTTTTGGCAGCTGCGACCATAAGATTACACTCCTCAATGGTACGGCCTATAGGCTTCTCGCAATACACATCCTTGCCAGCCTCGCAGGCAGCAATCATCTGAAGACAATGCCAATGGTCGGGAGTACCGACAATCACAACATTTATATCTTTATTCTCAATAAGCTTACGCCAGTCTTTATAGAGATTTGCAGGTTTTTTACCCCTCATCTTTTCCACATCAGCTGCTCTTTTATTCAGTACGTTCTCGTCGATATCGCATAATGCAAGGCATTCTACATTCGGGTGATCGAGAAATGCTGTCAGATCAGAGAAACCCATTCCATTACATCCTATAAGACCAACATTAATCCTGTCAGAAGGAGCACAACTGGTAAGTGCGCCGGACAAAGCCGGTGCCAGACCGATTGCCGCAGTTGTTAATGCCGTATTTCTAATGAATACTCTTCGTGTTGTCATATTATCTTGAATTGTTTAAACAAATATTATTTAACTGAAAATCTGTAAATTGTTGTTGTTTTTAAGGTATCACCAGGGTTGAGCAGTGTTGTAGGAAACTCCGGATGATTTGGACTATCGGGATAATGACCCGATTCAAGACATAAACCTGTTCTGAAGTTATAAATTGTCCCGCCATGTCCTTTTTGTTTTCCGTCGAGGAAGTTTCCGGTATACAACTGCATGCCGGGTTGATCTGTGATCACTTCAAGCATACGTCCGCTTACCGGTTCATAAACTGTCACATCAACTTCTTCTTTATTGTCAAGAACATAGTTATGATCGTACCCGCGTCCCAGAACCAGCTGGTCATAATTATCCCCGATTCTCTCACCGATTGCATGCGGTGTTTTGAAATCAAAAGGTGTACCGGCAACAGGTCTGATCTCTCCTGTAGGTATCATTACCGAATCAACCGGCGTAAATGCTGATGCTTTCAGAGTCAGTACATGGTCAAGAATTTCACCCTTACCCGCCCCGTGAAGATTGAAATAAGCATGATTTGTAATATTTACTACGGTTTTTTTGTCGGTTGTGCAAACATAATCCAGTATAATCTCATTATTGTCAGTCCAGGTATATGTTACCGATGCATTTACTGTACCCGGAAATCCTTCCTCCATGTCAGGACTGACATATGAAAATTTCACAGCAGGGAATTGTTTATCCTTTAATATTTCGGTTTCCCATACAACGCTATGCCATCCGGCAGGTCCACCGTGAAGAGTGTTCGGGCCATTATTAATAGGAGTGTTATAAACAACCCCATCAATTGTGAATTGGCCTTTGGCAATTCTGTTTGCATATCTTCCTACAACTGATCCGAAGGACATGTCGCCTTTGAGGGTTTCGTCAAAAGTATCATAGCCAAAAGTTATATTGTCTTTTTTTCCGTTTTTATCAGGTACTTCAATCCAGTTAATTTTTGCTCCAAAATTAGTTAGTTTGAG
>JBBRSO010000271.1:0-2747 GCA_038245405.1 Bacteroidales bacterium | reverse complement strand
TCAGTCCTGATGAAAACGGACACTTATTTTAACATTCATTTTCGTCCATTTAATTCTCCAAATTTAATCATTTTTATATTTCTTTCTCATCGTGTTTCCTTCAAGGTCTATTCTGTGCGAACTGTGAACCAACCTGTCGAGGATTGCGTCCGCAATTGTAGGGTCTCCAATTACGTCATACCATTTATTTACAGGTAGTTGTTAGGTAATCAATGTTGATCTTTTAGCATGCCGGTCTTCAAGTATTTCAAGAAGTATTAATCGATGAAGATTATCAAGTGGTTTTAGACCAAAATCATCTATGATTAATAAATCCTGGTTTTCTATTCTTCCTATTTCTTTAATATAACTTCCATCGGCTTTTGCGATTTTCAGCTCGTCAAAGAGTTTTCCACAGTTGAGATATAGAACTTTATACCCTTGCTGACATGCCTGATGGCCTAATGCAGAGGAGAGATAGCTTTTCCCTGTATAATGTAAAATTTTACATTATCTTGGTTATGTAAACTAAATGATAATGTAAAGTGGGATCATAAAGTATTCCAAAGAGCTTGATAAATATAGGATTTCCCACAAAACCACTTTACATTTTAATTCCATTTTTATTTGAAGTTTTTCAACCACTCCAGTAAATTATCGTTTTCAAGCCAGGAAGGTGTTTCTTTTTTTATCAGCCCCACGTATGCTTTCTCTATAGCCTCCCTTTTTTGTTTTGAATCAGCTCTTGCATATATTTCAGTTGTTTGAACAGATTCATGGCCTAAAAAATCTCTGATATACACCAAGTTTACTCCAGCCTGAAGAAGATGCATGGCTTTTGAATGCCTCAAATAATGACAGCTTATTTTATCAGGAATAAGATAAGGTTCTTTTTCTCTTGCTTTATCGGCGTACTTTTTCAGAATGCTATTGACACCAGCTCTGGTAAATTTATCTTTACGGCTGTTGTAGAATAAGGGATTCATCTTGGAATGGATCTCAAGAAGGCTATTTTCTGTCATGTATCTCTGAATATGCAGTATTTCTTCTTCCATCAGGGGCACAATTCTGGCTTTGTTGCCTTTACCAATTATCTTTATTGTAAACGGCTTATTAAATCGAATGGATAAAGGTTGAAGATCAATAATTTCCTGTACTCTTGCCGCACAGTCATACATAAGTGCTAACATTGCGAGATCTCGCCTGCCTTTATGGGTTGAAGTGTCTGGCTGTTCAAGTAAAAGTTTGATCCCCTCAACCGAAAGGTAATTAATCGTCTCCTTCTTTGATTTCTTTACTTTTATGGAAAGTATCCTTTGCCATTCGTTGATATTCTCTGGATGTTGGTATTGAAGGAAGCGGAAGAAAGAGTGCAACGCAGCAAGTCGTACATTGCGTGTTGCAGCACTGCATTTTCTATTTGATTGCAGCCAATCCAGGAACTCAACCACACTTTTCTCTGTAATATCCTTAAGTTCTATTTTACTGACATTTATCTTTTTTTGCTGCTCCATGAAAGAGATAAACAAAATGAAGGTGAACTTATATGACAAAATTGTGTTTGAGCTCAGTCCCCTTTCTCCTGGCAGATACTTAGAAAGGTAGTTGGTCAGATACCTGGAAAAATCAGTTGGTTTCATCATCGTCTGTATTTGTATCGATTAAGGGGAATACACTGGAACAAATATCAGAGGTCTTTTTAATGAGATCTGGATACATTTCGGCGGTTAACCGAACATAGCTGTCGGTGGCATCAAGAGATTGATGTCCTAAATAAGTTGATAATATCGGTAAGGAATAGTATAAATCCAATCCCGCCTCAGACATGGTTACCAGGGAATGAACACTGAACGTATGCCTTAGATCGTGCAGACGAGGTCCATAACCTCTTCCGCCATGAGATATATTTGCAGTGTAAATGATTCTTCTGAACCACTTATATGCATTGTATATACTCAAAGCAGAACCGTCTGGATTTATAAAGAGTCTGTTCTCTTTTCTTATGGATGGAGTTAGATTTCTGTACTTTATATACTCACCACATGCGTTTGCTAAAGAGCCCGAAATCGGAACCATTCTATCCTTCCCATTTTTGCAGTTGCGTAGTGTAAAATACTTGTCGTGAAGATTAATGTCGTTGCATGATAAATACAGGGCTTCACTAATTCTTATTCCTGTGCCATACAGAAGTCTTATCAATACCGGGATGGCGAATACTGAAGAATTATGATTACGGCATGAAGGTGCCAGTTTATCGCAGACCTCAAAGATTGCCATCATTTCATCTTTTGAAAAGATATACGGCGTATAAGTACTTTTAACTGGGGGAAGTTTCGGAATGTATGATCTAAACCCAAGATCACATAAGAACTTGACAAATTGAGAGAGGAGTTGTGTCCTGTTATATCTGGTTTTGTCTGATTCGTTCGGTCTTTTTGTACACCATTCATCGGCAAATTCTTTCGTGATTGCTATTTCTGTTGTATTTTTTTCAAAGGCCAGACGATCAAATGAAGAGAAGGCGTAACCTACATCCTTATATTTATAACCCAGACTATTTTTAAGCTCAATGAATTGCTTAATGTATGGTCCAAATACACTGTAATAATTTCTAAACATAGTAATACCCTCCTTTCTGCTCGTAAAAAGATGAAGGAACCAATGGTACTTCCAGTGCACATTTCTTTAATGAGTTTATGTCAATGCGTAAATAGAACATTGAAGACTCCATATTTCTGTGACCTAAGGCTTCTGATATGATGGGCAAT
>JBBRSO010000270.1:0-2759 GCA_038245405.1 Bacteroidales bacterium | reverse complement strand
GAGCCTATGGCCATAAGCGACGCAATTGCAGATTTTTTTGACAATAATAAGAAAGAGTTGTTCACAAAAGGGGTGAAGCAGGAAAAAGAAAGGTTTTCGTGGGATAAGATGACAAGCGCTATTCTGGAGGTATATAAGGCGGCAACCTTGTGACCCCTATAGGGCATAGCCGTCAACCTAAGGTGTAAAGTACAGAATTACAGGGGTGAGTTTGTGGAGCGATAAGGCTCCCATTTAGGAGCAGAGGGTCCGAAATATTTCAGATATTCACTTTATCCTTAATCATATAATTGTTTCTCTCTGAGGAATTCCTGTTTATTAGTTCACCGAGGAAACCTGTTAGGAAAAGGAATGACCCGATTATCATTACAGTAAGCGCTATGAAGAAGAACGGACTGGTTGTAACAAGAGGTGCTCTCATATGATGCGAAATGAAGACAAGCTTCCTGATACCCAGTGACCCCGCCATTGCAAATCCAATAAGGAACATTACAGTACCAAGCGAGCCGAAAAGGTGCATCGGGTTCTTGCCAAATCGTGTTATAAATCCTATAGTCAGAAGATCAAGATATCCTTTTATAAATCTGTCGAGTCCGTATTTGGTTACTCCGTATTTTCTAGCGCTGTGTTCAACAATTTTTTCACCTATCTTTCTGAATCCTGCTTCTTTTGCAAGCATTGGAATATAACGGTGCATCTCACCGAAAATCTCAATACTTTTTACCACTTCGTGACGATAAGCTTTTAATCCGCAGTTAAAATCATGAAGCTTTATTCCAGATGACCACCGGGCAGTGCCATTATAAAATTTGCTGGTTAAGCGCTTTATAAACGGATCATATCTTTTCTTTTTCCAGCCCGACACAAGATCGAAACCATCCTTCACGATCATCCTGTAAAGTTCAGGTATTTCGTCGGGGCTATCCTGAAGATCAGAATCCATAGTTATGATAACATCACCTGAAGCTTCGCTAAACCCTGTATGTAAAGCAGCTGCCTTTCCATAATGCCGGCGGAAGCGGCAGCCCTTTATTGCATTATTAGCTTTTGCTGATGCTGAAATCTTTTCCCACGATGCATCTGTACTGCCATCATCAATATAGATCAGCTCGTACGATAAACCTGCGCCGGAACACACATTTATGATCCATTCAGTTAGTTCCTGAATAGAATCTTGTTCGTTATAAACAGGTATTACAAGCGATAGATCCATAAGATACTACTCGGGTTAATTAGCGGGGATGTCAATGAGCGGGTTGCCTTCTTTCTTGGTAAAGATACTCACAACAAGTGATAGGATTGTTCCCCAAAGTACAAGAAAGAAAACAGTGGTAATGGCCCTAATTCCGGGTTTCATGAACTTTGCTGTGAAAACCATACCAGCATCTATTGCGGCTTGAGGTGTGCCTCTTTTTTCCATAGCCTCCTGTGCCATGGCAAGTTGTTTGCTTACAAGGCTGGGATCGATAAAAGCATAAAGAAAATAGGTAAATATTGCCATAATTACGGCATATATTAAACAGATTATGACACCGGCTCCCACAGACTGGCCATAGGAAATTTGTCCATGCAGGTCATTGTCGCGATATGATTTAAGAAGAAAATAGAGAAGAATTACCTGTATTGCCATAAAAATATATCCCTGTGCTTTATTCAGGGAAAGATTAAGAAAATACATAAGCAATGAATAGACAACAGCTACCATGCCTAAAATGAGGCCATTGGTAAGATTTGATTTCCAGGGACTGATTTTTTCTTCCATGATGTTAGATATTTGATTCTTAAGTTTGGTTACTTGTTAACAAATATAATGCAAAATTATCTGACTATCAGGAATCTTAAATATTGAATTATTGATTTTCTTCGTTTCCCCGATAATTTTTTTGCAGGCTACTTATATTATTGTATTTTTGTGCGGGGTAAGTCTTATACGACCAGCTCCTGCTGAACTCCCCCAGGATCGGAAGATAGCAAGGGTAGGCAGTTGTAGCGGTGCGATATAAGTAGCTTACCCTTTTTTTATTTCACCTTATTGGTCATGCTTCTTCGAATTTATGATGAGAATCCAAATCCAAAATACATCAGGCAGATAGCAGATCTGCTTGAAGAAGGAGGGATTATCATTTATCCTACAGATACTGTATATGCAATGGGTTGCGACATTCTTGCAACAAAATCAATCGAAAAGATCGCCAGATTTAAAGGTTTAAACCCAAAGAATCCTGAACTGTCCCTGATCTTTCACGATATGAGTCAGCTCTCGGAGTATACAATAATAAGAGACAATAACATTTTTAAATTGCTTAAGAGAAATCTGCCAGGTCCATTCACTTTCATTGTACAGGCAAACAACCAGATCCCCAAACTATTTAAGAATAAGAAGAAGACAGTTGGTATAAGGATTCCGGATAAAAATATTGTTCTCGAATTGGTTAAAGAACTGGGAAGGCCTATAATAACAACATCAATTCACGATCCTGATGAGCTTATTGAATATACAACCGATCCGGAGCTGATTTATGAAAAATTCCGGGATTTTACAGATACTGTGATTGATGGCGGTTTTGGAAAAAATGAAGCGTCAACAATCGTCGATTGCACCGGCGATGAAATAGTTATAGTACGTCAGGGTTTAGGTATTCTCGACCTTTAATCAATTCCTGTAAAAATTCCTGCTGAATAGTATCAGAACCGTAAGCAGTTCAAGTCTTCCCAGCAACATCATTATTGACATCAGCAGCTTTCCTGCCATCGGCATT
>JBBRSO010000269.1:0-2762 GCA_038245405.1 Bacteroidales bacterium | reverse complement strand
CGCAACATCATCCATAGTTATACTCTTTATACCATATTTCATGTATAACTCCCGAACCTTCGACATAATGTTTTTTAACTCATCATTCATCCTGCAAAATTAAACAAAAAACTTTGGAAACAAATATCAGAATAAATGTTTCCGTAGTTTTTAATGGAAAGATATTAACAAAATAGGGGATGTTCGCTTTAAGTACTCATCAGGAATGCTACTCTCTACTACTTTCTTTTCATACTGCTCACTGTTCACTGTTTTTTGTTTACTCTTGTCTTTTATCTTCGGATTTTTGTCATATTAATAATTTCCGTAATATTGAAATAAAAACATATCAATCATGACTGAACAGATAAAACAGATCGCTGAAAGAATTAAGGAAATCAGGGAAATATCCGGTATTTCTGCTGAGTCTCTTGCTGCAAAGCTTGGAATATCTCCCGCTGAATATCATAACTATGAGAACGGGTTGAAGGATATCCCTGTCGGAATTATTTTTAATATCTCAGAACATTTTAATGTAGAGCTGTCTGTACTCCTTGGAGGCGACAATGCAAAACTAAGGATTTACGGAGTTGTAAGGAATGGCAAGGGGCTTACGCTGGAGCGAAGGAAGCAATATAAATATGAAAGCCTTGCCTTCAACTTTATAAACAAGAAAGCTGAGCCATTCATGGTTACAATTGATCCTGACTCTGAAAATAAACTCATGGAATTCAGTTCACACCCGGGACAGGAATTTAATTATGTAATAAAAGGAACCATGACCAGTATCATCGATGGCCATGAAATCATTCTTCATGAAGGCGATTCAATATTCTTCAATTCAGGATACAAGCATGCGATGAGGGCAATGAATAATGAACAGGTAAAGTTTCTGGCAATTGTTTTATAAATTTTTACTGTAAATAATGGTACTTAATAAATATCTTGATAAGATTGAGTTCGGCTCATATAAAGAATTCAGAGAAGGCTTTAAAATCAATATTCCGGAAAGTTTCAACTTTGCGTATGATGTAGTCGATGATATTGCTCTCGAGGATCCCGATAAAATTGCAATGGTCTGGTGCGACGATAAAGGCAATGAAGAGATCTTTACCTTCCGTCAGATGAAGTATTACAGCGACAAAACTGCAAATTTCTTCAAATCTGCAGGTATAAAAAAGGGTGATCCTGTAATGCTGATTCTGAAAAGACATTTTGAATTCTGGTTCTGTACACTCGCATTGAATAAGCTTGGAGCTATCACAATACCGGCAACACATCTTCTTTCTGCAAAAGATATTGTGTACAGAAACAATGCTGCTGATATAAAAATGATTGTTTGTGTGCCTGATCCTGAAGTGATAGAACATATTGAGGAAGCCGGGCCCAAATCGCCTACACTTAAAATAAAGATGCTGATTGGTGAAGACCGTGATGGTTGGTTGAACTTTTCAGCCGGGATGGACAAGAGCAGTGAAAAATTTAATAGACCGGGTGGTGATCAGGCTACTTCCAATTCAGATAAAATGCTGCTCTATTTCACATCCGGAACAACCGGAATGCCAAAAATGGTGAACCACGACTTTATCTATCCGCTGGGCCATATCATTACTGCAAAATACTGGCAAAACGTTATAAACAATGGTCTCCATTTTACTGTTGCCGATACCGGATGGGCAAAATCGGCATGGGGAAAAATATATGGTCAGTGGCTCTCAGGAAGCGCAGTTATGACTTATGATTACGATAAGTTTGTTCCGAAAAACCTGATGCAGGTAATTGAAAAGTACAAGGTAACAACTTTCTGTGCCCCGCCTACCATCTACAGGTTTCTCATAAAGGAAGATCTTAAAAGTTTTGATCTCAGCAACCTGAAGTACTGTGTAGTTGCAGGAGAACCATTAAACCCGGAAGTATTTAAACAGTTTTATGAACAAACCGGGCTAAAGCTCATGGAAGGATATGGTCAGACAGAATGTACTGTAGCTGTTGCTACATATCCATGGATGATACCTAAACCAGGCTCAATGGGTATGCCTTCACCCGGGTACGATATTGAGATTGTAGATGAGGACGGCAATCCCTGTGAAGCAGGCAACGAGGGCGAAATTGTCATTCATACCATCAAGAGTAAACCTGTAGGTATGTTTAACGGGTATTACCGCGATGAGAAGCTCACAGAAAATGTATGGAAGAATGGACTGTACAGAACAGGTGACATGGCCTGGTGCGACGAGGACGGATACTTCTGGTTTGTTGGAAGAGCCGACGATGTTATAAAGAGCTCGGGGTATCGTATTGGACCATTTGAGGTGGAAAGCGCATTGATGGAACATCCTGCTGTTCTGGAATGTGCGATAACCGCGGTACCCGATCCCGACAGGGGACAAATTGTAAAAGCTACTATTGTTCCTTCAAAAGACTATCAACCCAGTGAGGAACTGGCCAGGGAGCTGCAGGAACATGTTAAAAGAGTTACAGCGCCTTATAAATATCCCCGTGTGGTTGAATTTGTAACAGAATTGCCCAAAACAATCAGCGGAAAAATCAGAAGAGTACAGATAAGGAATGAGGATTTCAGCTAATGCCTTTGTCTTGGAGAGTCGTTGCGTCGTTGAGTGATTGAGATGTTGCTCCTTTTAGATGTAGCGCCATTGTGTCGCTGAGCCGTTGAGCGGCCAGGCTGTTGAGCCGTTGAACCATTACGCCGTTGAACTTGTTTTGCTGGCTTAACAGGATTATTATCGATCAATGGATAAGGATGGTCGCTGATTACCTGGATT
>JBBRSO010000268.1:0-2765 GCA_038245405.1 Bacteroidales bacterium | reverse complement strand
GTTGGGCATCCCAGCAACCTTGCACGAATTGTTGCATTTTATGGAGGTACAATGGATGAATCGGGTAAAATAGCCAGTTCTCCGGATCTAAATATCATGCGACAGGATCTTTATGCCGTTAGTGTTACAGATACTGAGACACGGGAAATAATTGCTGAAGCATACAACAAATATAATCTGTTTCTCGAACCTCATGGCGCCACTGCCTGGAAAGGAATAAAAGAATACTCTTCACAAAAGAACCTCCCCGGCAAAACACTTTATATATCTCTCGAGACTGCTCATCCTGCAAAATTTCCCGAAGAGTTGATAAAAATTCTAAAAATAGCACCATCTCTTCCTGCTTCCCTCACAGGGATAGATCAAAAAGAAGAAAACTATTTTTCACTTGAGAACAGTTATGATTCATTAAAAGAGTTTTTACTTAAGCTTTAATAAAACGACTATGTATATTGTATGTTCCGATCTCGAAGGCGTTTTTGTACCCGAAATATGGGTAAATGTTTCAAATCATACCGGCATCGATGAGCTTAGGCTGACTACACGCGACATCAGCGACTACAACGTTCTGATGAAGCGGAGACTGGAATTGCTTCACAAATATGGTCTGACCCTGAGGGATGTACAAAATGTTATATCATTGCTCAAACCGCTTCCCGGTGCACTGGAATTCGTAGACTGGCTCAGATCAAAGACTCAGTTAATAATTGTATCAGATACATTTAACGAGTTCGCTGATCCTATTATGAGGGAATTAGGGAGACCTACATTGTTCTGCCACCATCTGACAACAGATGCTGCCGGAAATATCACAGATTACAATCTGCGTCAGGAAGATGGAAAAAGAAAAGTAGTTGAAGCTCTTCAGTATCTTAATTATAAAGTAATTGCAATAGGCGACTCTTACAATGATATTTCAATGCTGAGGAAAGCCGATTATGGAATACTTTATAATCCTTCCCAGAATGTAGCGGATGAAAATAAAGATCTGGAAGTCGTAAAAACTTATGCAAGCCTAAAGCGGATTATCTCGCAGGTTCTGAGCGGAAAAAGCTCTGTAATTTAAAACTGGGGCTGGGTGCTGTGTGCTCGGTGCACGATGTACGGTGCTCGGTGCTGGGTATTCACTACTCACTCCTCACTCTAATAGAATGATTCTAAACTAGCAGTTACAGAGTTGTGATAATGATCTATTAATCATTATTTTCATATTTTTACTTCTACTCTAACTAAACTATAACCGGCTATGAAACTCCCTCCATCTTCAAAAAACTGGTTAACCATCATTGGCTCAATAATTGCCGTAATCAATCTGGCCTTAATTATTCTACTGTTTATCATTTCCACAATCTTTAATAAAGGGAATTCCAATCTTGGTTTATTCATTTATATAATCCTTCCGGGGTTTATGATTATGGGCCTTCTGCTTATTCCAATAGGCATTATCCGGGAGAGGAAGAGGATCAGAAGAAGCGGAATAACAGGGGAGAAAAGATTTCCGAAAATTGACCTGAATGATCCCCGGCACAGAAATGCATTCCTGATCTTTGCAGTATCAACTGTGATTGTCCTTTTCCTGTCAACTCTCGGAAGTTTTCAGGCGTTCCATATTACTGAATCCGTCGAGTTTTGCGGTACCTTGTGCCATCAGGTTATGGAGCCCGAGTATACTGCATATCAGAATTCACCCCATGCAAATGTAAGTTGTGTGGAATGTCATGTGGGATCCGGAGCATCATGGTATGTCAAGTCAAAACTCTCAGGCCTGCATCAGGTCTATGCAGTTTTGACAAAAACATACCCTACACCTATTGAAACTCCTCTTCACGATCTTCGTCCGGCGAGAGAGACCTGTGAGAAATGCCACTGGCCACAAAAATTCTACTCCCGTACTCTCGCAACTAATAAATATTACCTTACTGATTCTTTGAATTCAGAGGTTAATATTACTCTGCAGATGAAAATCGGTCCCGAGCATACACAACTAGGTCTTACTGAAGGAATTCACTGGCACATAAACCCAAATGTAAATATCGAATATGTTTCAGAAAACGATAAAAGAGAAAATATTACATTCGTAAAGTACACCAATAAATCAACCGGAACTGTAAAGATATTCAGGAACGACAGCAATCCCATATCTGACAGTCTGCTTTCAGTATCTCAAACCAGAAGCATGGATTGTATCGATTGCCATAACCGTCCCTCCCACAACTATAAATCACCTCCGGTATATTTTGACAATGCAATGCTTACCGGAGCCATATCAAAAGAGATCCCGTTCATCAAGAAAGTTTCAATGGGCATACTTAGGGATACATTCACCAACAAGGATACAGCCCTTATGAAGATTAATGATGGTATTACCAGCTTTTACAAAACGAGTTTCAGTGAGTATTATGCAAAAAACCAGACAACAATAGACAAATCAATATCAGCAATTCAGAAAGCATTTAGTGAAAACACCTTCCCGAAAATGAAGGTTACTTACGATCGTTATCCTGAACACATAGGTCACCTTGAATCTGATGGCTGTTTCAGATGCCACAATGATGCTTTTATCGCAGCTGACGGAACAAAAATATCGCGCAATTGCAATCTGTGTCATACTATTGTTGGTCAGGGTAAGGGAGGATCAATGGAATACTCTAGTATAAAAGATAATCTGGAATTTAAACATCCGATCGATATAGGAACAGCTTGGAAAGAATCTAATTGTTCGGAGTGCCATAAGTTTCTGTATTAGGGCGCGGTGCGGGGTGCTG
>JBBRSO010000267.1:0-2800 GCA_038245405.1 Bacteroidales bacterium | reverse complement strand
CTTAGAGAACCGCCGTGTACCGAACGGTACGCACGGTGGTGTGAGAGGTCGGAAAATAAAATAGGAGGAAAACTATTTTATTTTCCTCCTACTCGATTGAAATTTCGATAGTCTTTGAGATCTTGGTCTTTTATTCATCCTGTTTTGGAAGCGAAACACTCAACACTCCATTTTTGTAGCTTGCTTCAATCTTCTCCCTGTTTACATTTTCAGGAATATAAAAGCTTCTGCTGAATGACGAATAACTGAACTCTTTTCTCTTATAACCGTTTTTGTCTTCTTCAGATTCCTTTTGCAATTCAGACGATATTGTGAGTATATCTTCTTTCATATCAATCTTTAAATCCTTTTTTTCTAAACCGGGTATGGCGAAATCAAGAGTATAGTTCTTGTCATCTTCCCTGATATTAACCTTAGGGTTAGAATTGGTAGTGTTTGACAATACAGGAAAAAAATCTTCGTCAAAAACACCTGGCAAATAAAAAGGTCTGAAACTACTTTTCGTAAATGTTGGTAACATGGCTTTGTCCTCCTATTAATTTTTAATTAAACATTTTTAGTCTTCTATAGCACTATTTTCAAACTTCATTCCAAAATATAAAATGTGCCATACTGACATAAATATTCAAAACATATAGGACAAAATGACAGCAAGTTAATTTTCTTAATAAATGGAGAATGTGAAATAACCGTAGGTAAAAGGAAAGGGTCGTGTATAAATGTTTAGTGAAATTCGAAAATTTTGAATAGGTTTGTATAAAGATGACAAAGCCTTGAAAATGAAAGAGACATTGAGAAATATTCTCATTATTTGCGGTATTTTAATTCTTTTAGCCTGTGCCTGGTTTTTCCGGAATATTGTTGTTTATATTTTAGTTTCCGGAGTTTTCTCAATTTTGGGAAGACCTCTTGTGGACTTGTTTTGCAGATTGAGGATTAAGAAATGGATTTTCCCGCGGTCACTGGCAGCCCTTCTGGCGCTGATCATTATATGGGGAGTGATCATCATGTTTTTTGCAATATTCATTCCGCTAGTAACCAGGCAGATAGATTATTTATCTACTATCGACAGCGAAAAGATCGTACAGCTTGTAGCCGGCCCGATGAAAAAGTTAGAGAATCTGTTCAGAGCCATTAATAAGGATATAACAAATAATCTTTCCATTGAGGATTATATAATTGGGAAAGTGGCAGGAGTTCTTAATATTGCGATGATACAGAACTTCATCGGATCATTGATTGGCATCCTTGGCAATGTTTTGATTGCAATCTTTTCAATCACCTTCATCACCTTTTTCTTTCTCAAGGATCAGAAGCTCTTTTTTGAATCTATTCTTATGTGGGCACCCGAGAGATATACAGAAAATGTTTCGAGAGCATTATATTCAATTAAGAAGCTTCTTACGAGATATTTCATCGGTATTGTCATACAGAGTACCTGTGTGATGATACTTGTTACCATAGGTATGACCATTGTAGGCATAGATTTTCAGCAGGCACTGGTGATGGGCCTGATAATCGGTATATTGAATGTAATCCCGTACGCCGGTCCGTGGATTGGCCTGGCAATAGCGATTGTCATGGGAGTTGCATCGCATATTAACCAGGATTTTACCACAGTAGTGATTCCGCTGGTATACTATATGATAATTGTTGAGGCAATAGTGCATCTGATTGATAATATTGTATTCCAGCCTGTCATATTTTCGAATAGTGTGAGAGCACATCCACTTGAAATTTTTATTGTAGTACTCGCATCAGGTTTTGCTGCAGGCATCCCGGGAATGATTTTGGGCATACCTGCATATACCGTTCTAAGAGTTTTTGCACGCGAGTTTTTTTATAATTTCAAGGCTGTGCAAAAAATAACCTCTGGTTTGTCTCCTGAGGATATCGGTATGAATCAATTATGAAAAGGATTATATTTTTACTAAATAAAGGATTTCATTTTTACTATGATGGATTCAGAAGCATGTCGGGTTGGGGCCGACAGGTTTGGTTCATAATCCTGATCAAACTTTTTATTATGTTTGCCATATTGAAGATTTTCTTTTTTCAGGATTTCCTTTCAAAAAAATTTGACAATAATAAAGACAGAAGCGAGCACGTAATCAATCAACTAATTAAATCTTCGGGGAGCAATGATCGATAATTTGGACCTGAGCCTTGTTGACTGGTCAAGAGCACAATTCGCCCTTACTGCAATTTACCACTGGCTGTTTGTACCTCTAACACTTGGATTGTCAATGATCCTTGCGATAATGTAATCCATATATGTAAAAACAGGAAACGAGGAATGGAAACGTATCACACTTTTCTGGCTCAAGCTTTTCGGAATAAACTTCGCAATAGGAGTAGCAACAGGCATTATCCTTGAATTTGAGTTCGGTACAAACTGGTCAAACTATTCCTGGTTTGTAGGCGATATATTCGGAGCTCCTCTTGCGGTGGAAGGGATATTTGCTTTCTTCCTTGAATCTACTTTTATAGCAATCATGTTTTTCGGCTGGAATAAGGTGAGCAAGAAGTTCCATCTGGTTTCTACATGGCTTGTAGCAATTGGCGCTAATCTGTCGGCATTGTGGATTCTTGTTGCAAATGCCTGGATGCAGAATCCCGTGGGAATGATGTTCAACCCCGACACTGCCAGAAATGAAATGGTAGACTTCTGGGCTGTTCTTTTCAACCCGATCGCCGTAGATAAGTTTTTGCATACAGTATCCTCAGGATTTCTCCTGGGTTCGATGTTTGTATTGGGAATAAGTGCCTGGTTTCTTATCCGTAAACGTGAAGATTACCT
>JBBRSO010000266.1:0-2825 GCA_038245405.1 Bacteroidales bacterium | reverse complement strand
ATAAAGGTTATATAAAAGTCAGTCCGGTCGTATTGCTTTGCCCTGTAAACAGGATCACCCCAATAAAGCTCATTCCCCTTATCCTTGTAAAAGTACATCATTCCGTCTCCACTGTAAAAGGTATTAAAAAGTCCAAACCATTTATATTCTAACCTAGTTTCCAGCAGAAATCCATCCAATTTAATCCATCCGGTATTTTCAGCTCTCGAGCGTTCCCGTCTTGAAACCCAACCTGCATTAATATCAAAAGTGTTGAGAAATGATTTTCCGGAAAGGTCTATTCCCGCAGATGTATGAAATAGAACATTGTCATGTAGTGCTTCCTCAACAATCGGATCCATTTTTCCTGCCAGATGAAACATGTATCCAAAGTGTTGCACATAAAAAATGCCAAGGTTATACTTTCCGCTAAACCCTATGAAAAATGCTTCATTCATGGTTTTAGACTGCCTGCCTGTCCAGTCGAGCCATACATTCGCATAATTCTTTTGTTTTCTGTATTCCCAGAAGAGACCATTAATATTCGGGCGATAATAAGATATTGAATCCTGAAAAAATAGTCGGGGATACTTATCAACAGCTCTGGATCTGGGAAAAGCGCCCATCATAAACCTGAATGCACCTCGCGTATATTCATAGTATGCTGTCGGAAAGTATCTGTCAATAGCCTTTTGACTCCCGAATTCATGCAGGAGATTTATTCCAACATTTACTTTGTGAACTGTATCCCAGGTCAGCCCGAATTCGGGCGCAACCATAACACCTGCCATTGTCTGTGGAATTGTCACTTTTGA
This sequence comes from Bacteroidales bacterium, assembly GCA_038245405.1. Classification (GTDB taxonomy): domain Bacteria; phylum Bacteroidota; class Bacteroidia; order Bacteroidales; family VadinHA17; genus LD21. The sequence goes on along the minus strand of JBBRSO010000266.1, from coordinate 2,031 downwards.
CCTGCCAAATTCAGTGTTGTCAAAAAAACTGAAAAAATCGAGACGCCAGTTCTTTTCCTGTGAGAATAAGGGAGTATTTATCAATAAGAAAATTGCCAGCGTACTGAGGAATAATCTTCTATTACACATCAAAATATTGCATTTAAACATTTTGCTAAATCCATCATTTTTAAACAGGATACCAAATAATCCGCCTGATCTGATACCTATTAAATGAATTTCATTATTTTCGTACCATTATGGATGAATTTTCAAATATAGTCATTATCCCTACATATAAAGAGAGGGAAAATATCGAAGCGATTGTGAAATCAATTTCGCTGCTCCCGATTCCCTTTGATATACTGATAATTGATGACAATTCGCCCGATGGTACTGCAGCAATTGTTAAAGAAATGCAGAATCAAAAACCCAATCTATACCTTATTGAACGGCCAGGTAAACTTGGTCTGGGTACAGCTTATTTAACCGGATTTAAATGGGCTCTTGAAAAAGGATACAAACTAATCTATGAAATGGACGCCGATTTTTCACATAATCCTGATGATCTGATCAAGCTCTATAAGGCATGTACGGAAAAAGGCGCAGATCTCGCTATCGGGTCGAGATATATCAGTGGAGTAAACGTTGTTAACTGGCCTCTCTCAAGAGTTTTGATGTCGTACATCGCCTCTATTTATGTAAGACTCATTACCGGTATGAAAATAATGGACACAACAGCCGGTTTCAAATGTTATAAAAGAGAGGTACTTGAGAAAATCAGACTCGATAAAATCAAATCTGTTGGCTATGGTTTCCAGATTGAGATGAAATTCAAAACCTGGAAGCTTGGTTTTAAAATTGTTGAAGTCCCTATAATATTTACCGACAGAAAACTTGGAGCCTCAAAAATGACAGGGGGAATATTTAATGAAGCTCTCTGGGGAGTTCTGAAAATGACTATCAGGAGCTGGTTTGTAAAAAACTGAATCCCCACTACCAAGGCAACCCCCTCCCGGCAACCCCCCTTCCCCCCTATAGGGGGGTTGAAGAAAAATCCGATTAGGATACAAGTCCCCCTTTAGGGGGATTAGGGGGTCGCCTCGGAAGGGGGTTGCAAGTATAAGGGGAAGGGAGGTTGCCTCGCGTTATAAACATCTTATTATGAGCAGTATACTTATAAAAAATGCAGCAATTGTAAATGAAGGAAAAACATTCCTTGGCGACCTATTGATTGAAGATGAACTAATTACATCAATTGTAAGTCCTGGCAAAATTAATGTAAATCCGGAAACAAAAATAATCAATGCCTCGGGGTTACTATTGTTACCAGGGGTTATAGACGACCAGGTTCATTTCAGAGAACCCGGATTAACACATAAAGGTGATATTTCCAGTGAATCACGGTCGGCTGTTGCAGGCGGCGTCACTTCATTTATGGATATGCCAAATACCAATCCGCAGACTGTTACAATTGATTTGCTGAATGAGAAATACAACATTGGCTCCGAAAACTCCTTTACCAACTATTCTTTTTACCTGGGTGCTACAAACACAAATATTGACGAAGTTCTGAAGGTTGACCATGAGCAAGTATGTGGAATAAAATTGTTTATGGGTTCTTCAACCGGAAATATGCTCGTTGATAATGAAAATGCATTAAAAGAGCTTTTCGCAAAGACGTCACTTCCAATAACTGCTCATTGCGAGGATGAACCTATCATCAGGAGCAATATGGAAATTTACAGGAAAAAGTATGGAGAAGATGTGCCTGTTAAAATGCACCCTCTGATCCGTAGCCGGGAAGCATGTTTCAAATCATCATCGCATGCGGTGAATCTTGCAAAAGAGTATAATACAAGGCTTCATATCCTTCATCTTTCAACTTCAGATGAGCTTAAGCTGTTTAAAAATGACCTTCCCTTAAATGAGAAGAGGATTACAGGGGAGGTTTGTGTACATCATCTCTGGTTTGAAGAATCATCATACGAAACGCTCGGAAACCTTATCAAGTGGAATCCGGCAATCAAGACACAATTTGACAGAGATGCT
>JBBRSO010000265.1:0-2843 GCA_038245405.1 Bacteroidales bacterium | reverse complement strand
ATCAATAGCATGGATACCACTGCTGAACCGGCCACGGCATATGAACCGACTGTAATCGAAGCAGCTCTGAAACCCAACACATTAAGGACCAATTTAATCCGGTATACTTCATTAGCTGCAGCCGCTCTTTTTGGTGTTTTCCTGCTTATCCGCACTCTGCTCCCATCATCAAATTCTGAAAATCTGTTCGATACCTACTTTAAACCATATAATGCACTTTCATCTGTAACCCGAAGCGGGAACAATACAGCTTCTGATAACTATTCTGCAGCAATTGAGAGCTATAAAAGCGCAGGTTACCTGCAGGCAGAAGCCGGGTTTTCTGATCTTCTGAGTAAGGATCCTTCGTCTGTTTCTTTGAAGTATTATCTTGGTCTAACAGAATTATCACTTAAAAATTATGATCGGGCCATAAATCTTCTTTCTGAGGTGGTAAATAACTCAGGTGAGTTTGGAAAAGAAGCAAGATGGTATCTTGGCCTTACATATATCGGGAAAGGAAATAACCAAAAAGCTGCAGAATGTTTTGACTACCTTGCAAAGTCGCAGGGTTTCTACAGTGAGCGTTCGGAAAATATTTTACGCCGTCTGAAATAAACAAATATCACACACGAAGCTATCGTAACAAGTATAGCTATAATCATAAATCCCTTTCGGTTTACTGCTACAGACGAATTATCGCCAAGTACCTCATATGCAGCCCAGTAATATGGATTTTTCGCCTCCGGTGAGGCATTCTTTAAATATTCAAGTTTGGCAAGGCGCATAGCCACATCCTTTTCTTTTCCCTCTGAGAGAAAATTGTAAAAGGAAGTCATAATAGCAGCGCTCGACTCATCGTTAATATCCCAGGCTGTCTTGATAACCGATGAAGCTCCTGCAAGCGTGAATCCCCTGGCAAGGCTCATCAGACCTTCACCAAAATACAATGTGCCCGATCCTGAATTACAAGCGCTGAGAACAACCATTGGCGATTTGATCCTGGTAAGGCTTATCTCGTAGTTATACATTTTACCTTCATCCTCATTAAGATCATGAGTATCAAACATCAGAAATGAATACTTTGAATTAATGCTGTCAGACATTGAATGCATGGCAAGATGAAGAATATCCTGTTTCAGTAGTACCGATTTAAAATTTTGCTTTGTAGCTTCTGTACCGCTGAAGCTCTCTCCCCCGAAGTCTTTAAAAATTGATTGTATTTCCAAACCTGTTCCCTTAAGGTATGCTGCTTTTGAAGATTTTTCGTAATCGGGTGAAAAAGCAAAAACCTTCGTTCTTTTCAGAATCCTGTTATTTTTGATGAATATCAATGAAGATGAATAGCCATAAGAAAATGTGTATTCATTAATCAGGAATTTCAGCCCTTCATAATCTGCCTGACCTGAACCTGGTTTGTTTTTCAGAAAAGAATCAAACGGCAGCCAGCCAATCTCTTCATCGGGAATGACAATAAGCTTCTTTTCTCTAATCAGTTCTTCAACAGGTTTAAAAAGATTAAGGTACATGTAATTTAGTGCATCTGAGTATGTGGTAAACCGTTCTTTATAAGAATCAGACGACAATGATGGATTTGACGTTTTTCTTATTGTTTCTGCATTTCGGGCAAAGGCTGAATCAAGAAATGTTTCGCGAAAATCAAGACTGTTCTTAGATATAAGGAAAATATAAAGCTTTCTCTTTCCGTCTGAATATTTATTTGATAAAAGATAATCAATGATCGTTTCATCCTTACCCAGATTTTTTTGTAAAAGAGCAAGCGAAAATGGCTGAGTTTTAACTATCAGGTCGTGATATCCCGGAAAGATACTGTCGGTCTCCCGTGATAAAGCTTCTTTTTCACGATTCATATCGAAAAGCGCATCTTTCCATAAAGCTATCTTGATAGTGTTGGGTTGTATTTTCCTGTTTTCCTCCAGAACCAAATTCGTATAAGCAGCAATGTTGCCCGCGACCCGGTTAAGATTATTTCGAAGCGAATCTGGCATTTCAGGTGAATAGAGTACCTGATTCCCTGTAATTTCATCACGGAGGATGGCTGCCTTTTCCTTCTGAGCTATACCATAAATACGTTCGGGCATTTTGGGATCATGCGTAATAAAATAAATAACCGAAGCAATGTGAACAGCTAAAATATACGTTTCTTTTTCATTCTCAGCAAGATATATTCGGCTTTCTTCTGTCATATAGTTATTTCGTATCCTGTCTATTATTTGCAAAGCAAGTTCAATTGTTCCCAGACCTGTTTTAAGATATTTAAGCTTTTGATCCTCATCGTTCTGCTGACCTGAAATTGTCTCAAGCGCCTGTGCTTTGCTTTTTAAATTATCAAGAAGACGAATATCAAAAAGTGAGGAATCGATTGAGGGGTTCGAAAAAACATCTTGGTTATCAAATTTTTTTGTGATCGCTATCAGAGCTCTTTGGTAATAATAAAGTGCAGAATCTGGCTGACTTTGCGTTATGAAATCATCGCCTAAATATTTATAGGATAATGATACAAGAGTATGTTTCTTCCCATAGTTTTTCATACAAATTATCAAAGCTTTTCTGTGAGCATCGAGCGCTTCGACATTTTTATTTTTAGAACGTAGAAAGAGTCCATAATCAAAATAGACTTCCGCTAACCGATAGTAGCTTTCGCCGTATTCTGATGTGAAAGTGTTTATGCTTTTTGAGTAAAAAAAATTGGCTTCTTTAAAATTGTTTTGTTTTTCATAAGTCTTTGCATAGTTTAAATACACTAAAGCCAGGCCTCCAATTTTGTGTTTAGCTTTTATTTCAGCGCTTTTCTTGAAAAGGTTGATTGCTTTGTCATATTTCCCAAGTTCAAATTCAATTAT
>JBBRSO010000264.1:0-2844 GCA_038245405.1 Bacteroidales bacterium | reverse complement strand
TGTTCTGTTAATAAATCGGACTAAAAATCACTGATTATTTTAAGTTTGCTTAGTTCTTTTGGTTTAAATTCATCATTCTTGTGTTCAATGAATTGAGAGTGAATCAGGTGAGTTGATATAACTGCCGTGAGAACCATGTTGTCAATCTCAGATGAAACCCCTGTTTTTTCAATTTTTGAAATTAATCCTGCTATCGAATGAAAGTCGAAAATGCCAGCCTCTTTAAAACTGGATTGAGAAAGCATTGTTTTTACATAATGCGAAGCCTGTTTAGATAGGAATACGCTCTTAATAGGAGCCCTGTATGGCTGTTTCTGCCTTTTAAGTATTGTTTCAGGTATTTTGTTATTCAATACCTTTTTCAAAAGATACTTCTCATTAAGTCCGCGCAATTTATAATCATCGGGTAATGATGTACAAAACTCTATTACGCGGTAATCGAGAAACGGATATCGTCCTTCAACTGAATTAGCCATTCCCATTCTGTCACCCTGTGAGGAGAGAAGATATCCCGACATAAATACCGTTGTTTCAAGCCATTGCGATTTTGAAAGCTGGCTCCATGAATTGAAACTCTCGGGTAGTCTTTCTAATAATTTATTAAGAACGGAATAATCTTTCAATTCATCTTTCATACCAGAAGTAAAGTGTTTTTTGATATGATTTGAATTATTAAATCTAAGAAGATGAGAATAAAAAGGATTATCAGTGTCTTCAAGTTTGTACCCGTAGAACATCCTCAGCATGCTGGGATTCATATCTTTCATCTGTGTCAGGTACGGATAGAGTTTTTTGAAGAGCAAAGGCCGTATTTTTGAATCAGGCTGTGAAGCCCAGAATCTTTTAATTTTAGCTTCTTTAAAGATGTCGTATCCTGCCAGAATTTCATCCGATCCTTCACCGGTAACAACAACTTTTATATTATTTTTTCTTACGAGCTTCGAAAGCAGGAGCATAGGTGCCGGAGCTGTACGCAGCATAGGTATTTCGGAATGCCAGATTACTTTATTAAACGAATCAGAAATATCTTTTGAGCTGCAGGTCATTGATGTATGATTTGTATCAAAATATTTTGCAGCTTCATTCTGGTAATCGCTCTCGTCAAAGTCCTTCTCATCAAAACCGATGGAAAATGTATTAAGTATTCCCGGTTCGATTTCTTTGATATATGCTACAGTTGCACTCGAATCTATTCCACCGCTTAAATAGGCAGCCACTTCAACATCGGCCCTGAGTCTTATCCTTACAGCATCGGAGAATAGTTCATGAAATTGTTCTTTTGCATCCTGAAATGAAAGGCTTGTATTGGTTTTGTTAAACGCCAGCTCCCAGAACTTATCAATTTTTATGCCATTACGGTTGTAAACCCCAAAATGACCCGGAGGCAATTCGAAAATGCCTTTAAATACAGTATTTGGCGTTATGGTTGTCCAGTATGTATACACCTGTGACAGACTCTCGGAGGAGAGTTCACGGGGAATATCTTTTTGTTGGAACAGAGCTTTTATTTCAGAAGCAAATGAGAATACATGGTTCTGTATATTATAGAAAAAGGGACGAATCCCGACCCTGTCCCTGGCGAAAAATATCTCTTCATTTATTTTATCCCAAATAGCAAACGAGAACTGACCATTTAATAAGTGGAGACATTCCTTACCATATACGACATATAGTTGAACCAGTACCTCTGTATCGGAGTGAGACTTGAATGTAATTCCTTTCTTCTCAAGGTCTAGCCGAAGTTCTTTATAGTTAAATATCTCGCCATTAAAGACTATCCAGAACCTCCCTGAAGGGTCTGATAGTGGTTGTTGTCCTCCTTTAATATCAATTATGCTTAACCTGACGTTTCCGATGGTTGCGAATGCTGAATGGTAGATACCGCTTTCATCAGGTCCGCGGTAACTGATGGAACGAAGCATTGATTCCAGATTTCCCCGGCTGTTTTCCTTGGAACTATAATCAATTATCCCACTGATTCCGCACATACTTTATTATTGTTTTTTACGAATTACAAAATCACTGATAGCGTTAATTGATTCAAAATTTTCTTCTAAAAGGTCATTGTCATTTGTTTTTATACCAAAATCTTCCTCAAGGAAAGCAATCAAAACCATGAATCCCATTGAATCAAAGTAACCTTCTTTAAAAAGAAGCGAATCATCTTTTATCTTTTCCTTATCAGCATAAACTGCCTGAAATACATAATTTTTAATTTTTTCCTTTATTTTAACTTCATCTTCTTTCATGGAATAATGTTTTAAATATTATTGGTAATATGATTAGACAGTTTTAATATTATTATAATAATTATTATAGCGGCCATAGCGACTCTTCTTTAAATTGACATCGTTAAAGACAACATCAAAATTATCAATACCGTTCGTGGCTAACATGATCAGCACATCTTTAAAAACATCCTTTCTAGTATGGTTATTTCTGCAAACAAGAAGATTAACATTTGCATATTTCATCATTAGTGCAGCGTCTGCTACCAACCCTGCCGGGGTTGTATCGATAATAATATATTCGTAGATGTTCTTGAGATATGCTATCAGATCGTCAAGCGCTCCCGACTCAATAAGTTCTGCTGAATTTGGCAGAATGGGACCTGAGGGAATAAAGGAAAGATTCGCAATATTTGTATTATGTATAATGTCGTCTATCGAAGACCTATTTATCATATAAGTGGATAGACCGTTGTTGTTATCGTCCCCAAACTTGTCATGCAAGGTTGGTCTCCTGAGATCACAATCGAGTATTACGGTTTTATAACCAACGGATGCAATCGACGAAGCCAGATTATAAGAAATAAAACTTTTACCGTCTTGTGGTTGAGAAGAT
>JBBRSO010000263.1:0-2863 GCA_038245405.1 Bacteroidales bacterium | reverse complement strand
TAAAAAACAGGAGCACCACATGGGTGCTCCTGAATTTTTAATAGAAAGACAATCTTGCTACCAGCCAGGTGTTTGTGTTAATGCATAACCTTTGTCTTTATACTGGTTAATCTGGGTATTACCTACCGGAGCCAGGTAAGCTCTGTCTGTAAACGGATCTCTGTTAGAACTGTTTTCAGGTATATAATACCCGACCATTGAGTCTTTATTTGTACCAGTGTAGGTAACCACTGTACCATCAGCCTTTTGAACCTTCAGTTTATTTACTTTTGCAGGAATCAGCCATTCAGGAAACTCGGTCTGGAAATTAATCCACAACCCAAGAAGGTTATCCGGTTTAACTGAACCATCCATATAATTTAATTTTTTCCAGCGTTTGATGTCCATAAGTCGGGAGTATTCGAAAACGAATTCCATTCTGCGTTCACGGCGTATTTCCCAAATAAGCTGGGGAACATCAGGATCACTGTCGGGGTCAACTGGAAGGCTGGCCAGTGATAATGCAGCTGTCTTTTTAACTCCTTTGGCAATCGCTGTTGCATCAAGCGGACGGGTACGAATTGCATTAATGGATGCATCAATATCACCCTGTGTTACAGCAGTGCCACCCATTGTAGCCAATTCAGCTTTTGCCTCAACCCAGTTAAGCATAACTTCAGAATAGCGGATTACCGGCGCATCATTAGTATTGGTATTTGAACTGTATTGTGATGGATATGTTTTTCCGTAAAATGTAGGACCTACCCTATCGATGAATTTATCAGCGTAAAGCAATGTTGCTGATTCTTTCTTTGGGGCATCCCAGAAGGTAGCTTCAAAGCGAGGATCGCGTGTCGCCACCATTGTTTTGATATCAAGATTTGCAGCATTGGGTATTGCAGATAATTTATATGGCAATCCGTCATAACAAACAAATGCTTTAGCAAGCGATAGGTTTGGTGCGGGTTCCTGACTTTCGGTTGTATTTGAATATGAAGCCACATGGTGTGTTACCCCTATTGCTGCGTCATAAATTCTATAAAGGATCACTTCCTTGTTTCCTGACAAATCTTCAGATCCGAACAATGAACGATAGTCACTCGTAAATGAATATTTACCGGATGCCTTCACTAAATCAGCTGCTCTTACAGCCAGTTCGAGAAATTTCTGGGCTCTTGCCTGATCATTCGACTGATATTTTTGCCAGGTACCTTCAAACAACATAAAACGTGAGATAAAGGCAGCAGCAATATACTTGTTCAGATACTGTGCATTACCGTCATTTAATCTCATATTGTCCAGAACATATACAAAGTCATCGTAAACTTTGTCCATCACCACTGTCCTGCTGTCTCTGTCCTTGTACAATTCAGTCAAATTATCATCCTTTACAACCTTGTCAAAATATGGTATATCGCCGAAGACACTTACAAGTCTGCAGTATTCATATCCTCTAAAAAATCTGGCTACAGAACTCCAGTGCTGGTATACGCTCTCTGTCAGATATTTACCTTTCATGGCATCAATCCTCTCAAGGAACAGATTTGATTTCCTGACCCATGCGAAATTCCAGGTTGGCCCTGCATAAGTTGTCAGCCAATAACCATCCGATTCCGTATTAACAGCTCTTGATTCCGGAGCCTGTGTTTCAAAACCGCTCTGTTTTCCGGAAGATGTAAAATCGTCGGAGAAATAATAACCGCGCAGTGGCGCATAATCAACACCCCATGTTGCGTTATAACCGGTAAAATAGTTGGCATAAAATCCATTAGCGAACAAACGCAGATTATTTTCGCTTGTCCAGTAGTTACCATCATCCATTGTAGTCAGAGAAGGTCTGTCAAGGAATTTTTCACAACCTGTCAATCCAAGTCCTGCGATAGTAAATAAAATGAAGATATATTTTTTCATAATTATATAGTTTTAGAAGTTTATTTGAGCACCAACAGATGCACTCTTGAATGTTGGAACTCCAACACCTGAACGGCCCGAGTTATAGTTTGAGTTATTCCACATTGAATAACCTTCAATTTCTTCCGGATCGATCGGAAGAGTGCCAAGATGGTCAAAAGTGAAGAAATTTTCAAGTGCAACATAAACACGCAATTTCTTTACATATATTTTCTGTGTCAGACTAAGAGGCAGTGTGTAACCTAAAGTAAGGTTTTTAATTCTCAGATAAGCCATATCGAGCAAGTACTTCGACTGAACCTGCATATTTAAAGTAGTATTGCTTCCTCCCAGATTATAAGGTGCCGGATAGAATGCGTTTGTTCTGTCTTCCCTCCAGAAATTACCTGCGATTGCCTGTGGCATAGCTCCATCAGCGGAGTTATAACCAGGAATTGCCAGGAATCCGTTACCCCACTGCTCACGTTTTCCAACACCCTGAATAAATACGGAGAGATCGAAGCCCTTATAATTAATATCTGTTCTGAAATTGTATAAAAACCTTGGTGTTGAGTTTCCAATTTTTTTCAGGTCGCCATAAGCAGGATTACCATCTGCATCCTTTACAAGTCTGCTACCGGCATCAATAACTCCGTCGCCGTTTAAATCTTTAAATTTAACATCACCGGGGCCAAAGTAGAAGTTGCCAGCCTGTAATCTTCCCTGCGTGGGTGCATTCGGATCTGATAACTGGTTTACATTATTGAATACTGTTCCATTCGGATCGGTAACAGATGTCTTTATCAGGTTTCCGTTAGCATCATAATTAAAGTCATCTTTCTGATAAAGCCTGTCTGTTTCATAACCCCATATTTCACCATAAGTTTTACCAACATACCAGGAGTCTATACTGTTTGTTGAACCATATTTGGTAATCTTTGTAGTACCATTTGAGATTGATGCAACAAAATTAACACCAAATCCATTTCTGAAC
>JBBRSO010000262.1:0-2865 GCA_038245405.1 Bacteroidales bacterium | reverse complement strand
TTATTCGCATCCTCCGCTGCTAAGCAGACTGGAGAAGCTGGAGGTGTAAGGGAGGCACAAAGGCGCAAAGGCGCAAAGGTGCAAAGGCTACCAGAAAATTCAGCCTGGTTTAAAATAATCACTCTGTTGTACCGTAGTACTATTGTGCCGTTGTGCCGTTGCGCCTCTAGATCTTCCACCTTTTACTAAGTTTTACTTTACTACTTACGCCTTTTTTGTATATTTGCGTGAATTTTTTAAAAATCGCCTCCTTAGCTCAGTTGGTAGAGCAGCTCATTCGTAATGAGCAGGTCGTGGGTTCGAGTCCCATTGGAGGCTCATATTCTTCTTCACACTCACCATGCGCCACAACAGAATGTTATTAAAACAATCAGGATTTTGGTTAATCGGGATTCAAAGTATTCTGATTCAATGAAGTCCTTCCTTGAAAAAATCAAAAGTAAATATCCGAATAAGAGCAAAAGATATTTTCAGAATAATGAATCTTATCAGCAATCCGGAGAACCCTTAATTGTTTTTACAAATGGATCTAATATTGAAGTACGAACAGAGGCACCAGATGCAAGGTATTTCAATTTCTACACTGTAAGCTTTGACTTAAAGTATTCGAAGACAGCATACGAAATTATAGTCAGGCGTCTCCCTATTAATCGGGATAGCAACTTAGGCATGATATTTTTTGCGGAATTTTTCGACGACTACTTTTCTGAGAATACCTTTCCCTGAATCCATCTCATCAATTGAATCAAGTATTCTCTTTTTTTGATTATCAGATAGCTTGACTCATTCCGCGACATTTTTACGAAGGATAAAAAATCTGCGAACGAGTAATAGTCTCTGACAACGCTTCCGACACTTTTATCTTTTTCCTTTTGTCTTTTGTCTTCTTTTTCCCTCACAACTCATAACTACAATACTCACTACTCACTACTTATTTCCTTCCGACTTCCGTCTTTTATCGTATCTTTATTCAGTATTAATTCAAATCTTACCTGCTATGCGAAAACTGATAATTCTATCGCTAACCGCTATCATTATCTCGTCATTTACTGATGAACCAAAATGGACTAACCTTCTTGACAAAAAACTGTCCCATTGGGATAATTATCTTAGTTTCAGAATGCCATTAGGATACAAAGGCGATCAGCCGAAAGACAAAGACGGAAAACTGATAGCTCCGATAGGTCTAAATCAGCCGGGTTATGATGTATTCACCGTTAATGAAGAAAACAATGAGCCGGTTCTTAAAATAAGCGGTGAGATTTACGGATGCGTTATTTCAAAGGAAGAATATTCAAATTATCACCTGAGTCTGAGAGTTAAGTGGGGTGATAAAAAATGGGATCCTCGTAAAAAGCTTTTAAAAGATTCGGGAATAATGTATAATTCAATTGGTAAGGCAGGAGTGGATTACTGGAGATCGTGGATGCTTTCCCAGGAATTTCAGGTAATGGAAGGGCACATGGGTGATTACTGGAGTCAGATGAACTCGGCAATCGATATAAGGGCATATATTCCCGAAGGAGAAATGATGAACTCCGTTGCTGATAAGAGTCAGCCATTTATACCATTCGGTAATGGTGGAGTTTCTGGTTTCTGCATGAGGAGCGCAAATTACGAGAATGCTCCCGGTGAATGGAATACCCTGGAATTAGTATGTTTCAACGGGAAAAGTCTGCATATAGTGAATGGTCATGTTGTAATGATCCTCAAAGATTCGAGATATGTAAACAACGGGAAGATGGTTCCTATGATAAACGGTAAGATCCTGATCCAGAGTGAAGCTGCTGAGGTATTCTATAAAGACATTAAAATAAAGACTCTCGACAAATTTCCGGCTGAATATGAACAGTATTTCAGCGACAGCATCAAATAGATCTTTGTAAGGATGTTCTCAATCTTTCAGACAGCGGATAGAAAAACCGCATTGTTTGAATTCGGTGCCTCTATAAATATTACTACTGCTGAAATACAGACCGCGATTAAAAGCCTGTGAAGCATTAAATGCGGTCGAAGACCACCAAACTGCATAAGATCTTCCGAATGTAGGGAATGGCCCTCCAAATTGTCTGAATCCACCGGGGAGCGCGGTAAAACCATATGCATCCGTTGGATTTGACAGTGTATTATCCCAGTGTTCCGAACCTGTTTCCTTCAGCTTATCTGCTATGCCATTTTTTTCTCCGATGAACGAAATCATTGCTAACCAGTCAGCATCGGAAGGCACATGCCAGCCTTTTGGACAAAGTTTTTTGGTATCAACAGTGTACCAGTTATATAAAGCACCGTATTCTTCCTTATTTTTTATATCATTTTCATACCAGCAGTACCCGGGCTTTTTTAATTCCTTCCATGCCTTATCCGCTTTAACGTAGGGGATATTGCTGTTGTCATTGAATTTGCCAGTCTTCAGGTTCTCTGCCATCCATATCTGTTTTCCAATACTAATAACAGGATAGACATTTCCATCGGCATCTTTAACTGTCTGTGTCTGTGAATAAAGACCAGTTAACTTTATACTGCAAAAGATGAGTACTAATATTAAACTTCTGAGTCGCATTTTTCTGATCCTGATTAGTTTTGAAATATTTTGCTGGTTCGTAATTGATTTTTCGCTAAGCATGACAAAAATAATGAATTGCCCGGTTTCAACAATTATTTATTTTGAGAATTTTTACCATGGTGTGAAATAGTCAGATAATCAGACCACCCAAAAAAATATTTGAAAACGGGAATTAATTTGTTGAAATGAATCTATTCATTATTTTTGTCGTGGTTTAGAAAATTGCGGGAGTAGCTCAGGGGTAGAGCATCAGCTTCCCAAGCTGAGGGTCGAGGGTTCGAATCCCTTTTCCCGCTCAAATA
>JBBRSO010000261.1:0-2959 GCA_038245405.1 Bacteroidales bacterium | reverse complement strand
CAGCAGGGCATCGAATTTGATAATGATATGACTGTAATTGATGCTGTTAAAAACATAGCCGAAAAAGTCACAATCAGCGATGGCAGTGTCCTTTCAATTGCCCAGTTCATGAACTATTTCCTATTCCCTCCTGAAAAACAATATACACTCATCAGAAAGTTATCGGGAGGAGAGAAGAGACGTCTCTATCTCCTGACGGTCCTTATGAAAAACCCGAATTTCCTTATACTCGACGAACCTACAAATGACCTTGATATTCTGACACTTAATGTGCTTGAGGAATATCTTGCCGGTTTTAAAGGATGTGTGATTGTGGTATCGCACGACAGATATTTTATGGATAAGGTTGTGGATCATATCTTTGAATATAAAGGAGAAGGAATTATTAAAGATTTTCCCGGTAATTATACACAGTTGAGGGAAAAACAGGAAGATGATGAGAGACTGACATTATCCATCAAAACAGCAAAAAGCAGCGGCTCTGAAGATCAAATTGCACCTTTAGCAAAAAAAGAGAAGAAACAAGGTCTGACATTCAAGGAAAAAAGAGAATTTGAGAGACTATCGGAAGATATTGAAAAGCTTGAGACCGAAAAGAAACAAATTGAGGCTGAAATGAGTGGAGGACTTTTGGGAAACGAGGAACTGGTAAATAAGTCGAAAAGACATGGTGAGATTGCTAATATATTGGGTGATAAGGAGTTGAGATGGCTGGAGCTGAGCGATAAATGATATGGCAATGCCAGGTTTTATTGATTAAAGCATGGGTATTTGCACAGATTTTTTAACTTTGACAATCAATAAGTTGCACATTGGAAAAAATTACGATAAATAAAACCGAGAAAAAATCGGAAATTCTTATTGGAGAAAAGTGGGAAACAGCCTTTAGCCTCGTTCCCGCAAAAAGCACAATAATCATTACCGATACAAAGGTGAATCACCTTTATGGAGACAGGTTTCACGGGTTTCCGGTTATTTCGGTCACTCCGGGGGAGGAGAGTAAGAAATTGAAGGTGATTGAAGACCTTGCCGATCAGCTCCTTGACGCGGCTATCGATCGTTCGGGATTTGTTCTTGCTATTGGAGGTGGAGTAGTTTGTGATATAGCAGGTTTCCTGGCGTCAATATATATGCGAAGTATCAGATGTGGTTATGTTTCAACAACACTTTTGTCGCAGGTAGATGCAAGCACAGGTGGCAAGAACGGCGTTAACCTCGGTAGAACAAAAAATATGCTCGGCGTAATACGCCAGCCAGAGTTTGTAATATGTGATACCACTATGCTGCAAACACTGCCTGAAAAGGAGTTTTTGTCAGGATTGGCTGAGTTGATCAAGACAGCGATAATAGGGGATAAGAATCTTTTTGAACTCATTGAAAGGAATCCTGATGATATCAATACCGGCAACCCTGAGCTTCTTGCAACACTTGTTGCAAGATCGGTGAGGTATAAAGGAATGATAGTCTCAAATGATGAGATGGAGACAGGTATAAGACGTATACTGAATTTTGGGCATACATTCGGTCACGCACTTGAGATTCAGAAGAATCTAAGACATGGATTTGCAGTAGCGCTTGGGATGGAGCTTGCAACGGAATTCTCCTTTGAGAAAAAATTAATCAGTCTTGAGGAAAGAAACAGGATAATCTGTATGCTGAAACGGTTTAATCTTCTCGAATGGGTCGATATTACAGATGCTCAGATGGAAAAGCTGATTGCTCATGATAAGAAGAAATCAGGAAGTGATATAAATTTTGTTTTCGTAACAGGTATTGGAAAAGCAGTGATCGAAAAGGTTTCTATTATTAAACTGCTTGATTTTTATAGAAGATTCAGAGATAAAAAATGAAATTATGAATTCTTTTGGAAATGTATTCAGGGTAACATTGTTTGGAGAATCACATGGTCCGGCAATTGGTGTAGTAATTGATGGTTGTCCTCCGGGTATACCCGTCGTCGCTGAGGATTTTCTTGGCGATCTTAAAAGGCGTCAGAGCGGAGCTATTGGCACCACTAAACGTCATGAACCCGATTTACCTGAGATTCTCGGTGGTGTATTTGCCGGGATGACTACCGGTGCGCCTGTTACTCTGGTAACCAGAAACAGTGACAAAATTTCCTCTGATTATGAGGAATTTAAAAATGTGCCACGCCCGGGTCATGCTGACTTTGTGTCGCGTATCAAACACTCCGGCTATTCAGATATGCGCGGGAGTGGACATTTTTCGGGCCGTATCACATGGGGTCTGGTGGCTGCTGGTGTTTTGGCTAAAAAGATATTGGTAAAAGCTGAAGTAAATGCAAAACTTATCTCTGCAGGAGGCCAGGAGGATATAGAAAAGGCTATAAATGAAGCAATTGCGTTGAGAGATAGTATTGGAGGTATTATTGAATGTCGTATTAAAAACCCGCCAATAGCTATAGGAGAACCATTCTTTTATTCAGTGGAATCTGCTATAAGCCATATGATCTTTTCAATCCCGGCTATTAAAGGAATTGAGTTCGGTTCAGGTTTCGCATCTGCTACAATGAAAGGGTCAATGCACAACGATGCGTTTTTAGATAGCATAGGGACAACTGCCACAAATAATGCCGGAGGAATAAACGGAGGTATTACAAATGGTAATGAGATGATATTCAGAGTGGTAGTTAAACCAACATCTTCTACCGGAGTTGATCAGACAACATTTGATTTTAAGGTGGGTGAGATGACAACTCTTAAAGTAAAAGGAAGACATGATACATGCATAGCATTACGCATGCCTGTAATAATAGAGGCAGCAGCAGCAATAGCGATGTCTGATCTGCTTCTTATCGATCGCGGAATACATGGGGATAGGACGATCTAACAGCAGGAAATACTAAGAACTTCGAAACCAGCACCTAACACCTCATTAATAACACCTCCCTGGTTTCAGGTGTTACCTTAAACCGGTCATCAATCCTGTCTCCGATAAT
>JBBRSO010000260.1:0-2975 GCA_038245405.1 Bacteroidales bacterium | reverse complement strand
AAGTCACCGAATTTTATGAGTCTTACGGATGGAAATCGAAGTTTAAAGGAAAGATTGATGACGATCATCTTGGCGTCGAGCTATTGTTCCTTACACTTCTTATCGATAAATATCTTATACTGGATGATGAGGCTTGCCAGGGTGAGCTAAGACATGAAATCAGACGATTTATAAATTCCCATATTTTGTCATGGGTGCCAATCTGGAATCAGAAGGTGCAGACCGAGGCAAATACGCTTGCATTCAAAGGCATAGGGAATCTGATACTCGCATGTTCTGAGGATATCTTTCAGTTGTTTGATCAGAAATCGGAAGCGCCGCCTATCGCTTCAAACGTTTTCAAAAATTAGGATTGAAGAAGTTTGAAATCGCATCAAAGTAGTACTCCCTCCATCCTTCAGCTATTCCGCTGAATTCCTCATCAGGGATGTTAACGTGTTCAACAGTAACAATTGAATTTTCACGGTCAGGCTGTATGTTAATAGTCACAATAGATTTCTCCGCCTGATCCCCGAAATACCATTCCTGTACAACTTTTTTATCCTGGATGAATTCCAGGTTCTTTCCGGTGATATCACCTTCCCATAATGAAAATTCACTTCCAGGCTCTGTACTCATCTGAGCAGGATAACCCGACCAAAGCTCTATAGTATATGGATTCGTTATTGCAGAATAAATATCAGATGGCTCTGCATTTATTTTGAATGATTTTTTGAAGGTTTTCATAAAAAGATTGTTTTGTGGTGACTGTTTACAATCGTAGTAAATGGTCGCTAAATCACTTTGAATGTAATTCTGAAAGATAACGTTCTGCATCAATAGCAGCCTTGCATCCTGAGCCTGCCGCTGTTACAGCCTGTCTGTACTGAGAGTCCTGCACATCACCGGCAGCAAAAACCCCCGGGACATTTGTTTTTGAGGTACCGGGAATTGTTTTTATATAACCTACCTTGTCTGTCTCAAGAAAGGTTTTGAAGATTTCCGAATTAGGAGTATGACCAATCGCCAGGAAAAACCCATCGATCTTAATTTTAACAGTCTCTTCTTCCTTTGTACCCTTCTTCTTCACCAGGGTTGCTCCTTCGACTCCATTTTCGCCAAAAAGATCAATTGGCATATGTTCCCACATGATCTCAATATTTGATGCCTTAAAAACCTTGTTCTGCATTACCTTTGAGGCGCGCATCTCATTTCTTCTGACAATCAGATAGACTTTCCGGCACATACCAGCTAAATATGTTGCCTCCTCTGCTGCAGTATCGCCACCGCCGACCACTGCCACATCTTTTCCCTTGTAAAAAAATCCGTCGCAGGTAGCGCATGCTGATACCCCCATGCCGGCATATTTGCGTTCCGCCTCCAGCCCCAGGTATTTAGCTGTGGCTCCGGTAGCTATTATAACTGAATCAGCTTCAATAATTTTATTTTCATCGAATGTTACTTTGTGCTTGTTGCCTGAAAAATCAACTTCAGTGGCAATCCCGAACCGTATATCAGCGCCGAATCTTTCAGCCTGTTTTTTAAAATCTTCCATCATCACAGGCCCTGAGATTCCTTCAGGATAACCTGGATAATTATCAACATCTGTCGTGGTTGTCAGCTGACCGCCCATCTCCAGTCCTGTATATAGAACAGGATTAAGGTTAGCCCTTGAGGCATAAATAGCAGCAGTATAGCCGGCTGGCCCCGACCCGATGATAAGACATCTTACTTGTTCAATTTTTTCAAAGACAGGTGTTTTTGGACTATCCTTTTGAAGATCGAGCGGCTTAAAAATATTCATATAATTTTCTCTTTTTTTTAGACTGCAAATATAATCAACTTTGGCGTTCGGTCTGTGATTAAAATCCATACGAACTAATCTCCTTTTAATATGTTGTTAATTTGGAATTTAAGTTGATTTAACAAAATTAAAAGGAGGTAAGTATGGCATATTCATTTTGGGACGGGATTGCAGATGTGATGACTTTTGGCGCTTATTCTGCAAGTAAAGCTGTAACTGGGGCAATCGTTAAAGCGACAGAACAGGCAGGTAGTGAATTAAATAGTCAACAGTCACAAGCAGCAGGCGCTGGTTTGCCGGGACATTTAACTGGTGTTGGTTCAATGGGACAAATACCTGGTATTGGAAAGCAAATTCCGGGAAACATATCCGGAACTCTTACCGGAATGGTTACCGGAACTGTTTCCGGCACTTCAGTTAATGTTCATGCTGCAGCAGCACAAAAATGCTGCGGTTATAAGATTGAAGGCGATTATCTGCTTAATAGTGAGAGCGGACAAGTATGGCTTATCAGTAAAGAAAAACTGGAACTTATTCCAATAAAAAAGAGACTACTGCCAGTGGAAAGTGCCGCATCTGCAATAAACTTAGACTATATGAAGCAGTTTTTACTCCAGCAAAAGGATTTAGAGATTAGCAAATTGCATCATTCGGTCAGGGGCGATTTTTCAAAACGTGTTGATGTTTTGATTAGCGCTGTAGATAAAGAGATCTTAGATAATACCAAAGCTGCTAAATAATTAATTGGCAAGGAAAAAGGTTGGTCATTTGGTTGTTATTCGGTTGTCATAAAATCCGTTAACAATTACTGACAAGCGAAGATCATATTGAGTCAATCTGGGTTAGCGATATCTTGTATAATCCGATAAGTTGATTATTTTTGCAACAGAATTTTTATTCGGGGTGTGGCGCAGTTGGCTAGCGCACTTGCATGGGGTGCAAGGGGTCGTCTGTTCGAGTCAGATCACCCCGACTGTTAAAAGAGGGGCGTGTAATTGTAATACTGCCCCTTTTTTTAAGATCTTCGCCGATATTTATACAAGCTTTTTTATGATTGATTGATTCGCCATAAGCAGAATAAATTTATCAGAAGGGCAGATGTATTCTAATTTTGTCTAACTTAACTTCAAAAAAATGCCCCCGTATTGTAGGACGAGGGCAACCTAAATGTTTTCACAACGGAATAATCCTT
>JBBRSO010000259.1:0-2984 GCA_038245405.1 Bacteroidales bacterium | reverse complement strand
CTTAACAGGCTTTTTCCTTTTTCCGGCAGGAGTTTCAATATTTATGGATTCTGAATAGGGAGTAGGTGATTTTTCGGAAACTTTACCTGATGTATCAGGCTCATCCAGTAACACAAACAATTCGGCATCGCTTACATCCTTAAGTGCATGCATAGCCCATTTGGCCTGACAGTTAATTTCCTTCACCAGGAAATTGTAAGCATATACATAAGAATCGTTATGCGAGAGTGAGCGGAGCAACCAGTTTTTGATCAATTGGGATTCAGTTGCAGAAAGATTTTTCATTCTCTCCTTTAACAGCACTTTCGTCGAAATATTATCAGCCCTGTTCTGAGTGACTATTTCGAGCAGAATGTTCAATTCTTTGTATAGGTAATGAGCCCTCTCGGATGAAATGTTGTTCTGCATTGTGAGATTGGAAATGAACTCGCTCTTTTTAAGCCGTATAAACCTGAACGGGTCTATACTTGCGCCCAGCGGTGAGGAGTGAGAATTTCCTGAAGCAGGCAGGAAGCGCATAGTCCTTTCATGCTTTTTAATCAGCTGTTTTAATGAAGTAAGAAACTGGTAGCAGCACTGGAACTCCTGGGGAAACAATAATTTTTCTGAATCTAGGGCTTTATCGCTACCGGGAATGATTCTGTGTTTCATAGAACCGTCAAGGTTGCGGTTAAAGTCTTCAAGAGGGGGCAATTCAATCCCGATGAGAGCGTATGAAGAAAATGCTTTGCTGTAATCCTCGTCAGTAAACTTTTCGAGAAACTCATTCTTTTGGACCGTAACGAACAATTCAAAATCCTGATACAAGAGATTGAGTTTTTCAACATCAAAATTATCGGTTATATGTTCTACGGTGCGATATGTTTCGAGTTTGTTGAGTTCACAGTATCTAATTCTTTCGAAGAAAAGATCATAATTGAACGGCGCAATATTTTTCCCAAACTGATCCGAGTTCATACTCCATGATAAAGAATAAAGAGTGGATTTGATTTTTTTGATGAATGATAGCTGAATATGAAATTTCAGAAATCTAATCAAAATTTATTTGCTAAAGGTAAAGCAAAAAAGAGCGAGTTAGAACACAAGTTATTGACAAAATAGCAATATCCATCACTAAAAATAAGTGTGAAGTCATGAACAATGAAAGCTGCTCTATATCAGTTGGATTCGGATATTATTTCTTTCGGGCCGGTTTAAATTGAGTAAGCAGATCAGCATTTTTTCGTTGTTCGCCATCCTCGAAACCGGCAAGGTATTTTTCGGTAGTGTTGAGACTGCTATGGCCCAAAGATTCCTTGATAAACTCAGTTGAGACTCCTGAGCGTTTGAGTACAGTAGAGAATGAATGGCGGCTCACATAGGTAGTCACCTTAACCGGTATTTTGACTGCATCTGCGACATCTTTTATATAGGTGTTGATCATTTTAGTGGCTTGCTGGATTAGTTTATACTGTCTCACCGGTGTAGCTTCAGGTTCAAGAATCGGGAAGATATAAGATTCGGGATCAGCAGGTTTATTGCCCCATTCTTTGATAATCCGGGAGACCATAGGAGTGATCACGACGGTTATCAATTTTGGATTGGAAGAGGTCTCACGTTTTGTTTTTTCGCGGATGAAGGTCAATTTATCCTGGTCTATGTTCTTGTATTTCAGCAATGCCATATCTTTAATATTCATGCCATTTCCAAGGTACGTGAACAGCCAGTAGTCACGATAACGCCTGATCTGCGAACCTTTAGGAGCTTTATAATTGGCAATATCGCCGACCTGTTTGATGGTGAGGGCTTTCTTAACATTTGCTCCATTAGGAATAGGGAATTTTTCATCAGACCTTTTGCCAAAGGGGTATTTTTCGGGATTGACAAGTCCTTTTTTCATGGCCTTATTGTAAGCCACCCTTACCGCGCGGAGGTAAATTCCGGTTGTTGTAGGGCTTTTCTTTGCTTTTTCCATCCAGGCATCGTACTTTTTAAGAAATTCGGTGGTGAAGTTGCTTAACATTAGCTTATCCTGAGTTGTGAAAGTAGTAAGTGAGTTTAATGCACATTCGTAGGTAACAGCTGTAGAAATACGTCCTTCGGTACGCATATCTTTTCCCAGCCTTTTTAGCCAGACAAAGAGGTCCTTTTCGTCAACATTTTCAACCGGATCAGTATTGAAGTAAATCTTTTCAAATTTTTCAAATGTGAAATCAGGGATATCCTTTATAATTTTATTGGCTTTATCACGGATACCTTCAAGGATTTGTTTGGCAACCAGGAAATCATCCTGTGGGGTCTTCGCCATTATGCTTTTAAAAACTTTTGGAGTAAATGCATATTCTTCATTTTCTGCAAAAGTGGTATTTGCAAGAATGATCTTTTTTCCGCTCTCATTATTAAGAGGGTAGAATTTACTTTTACGGTCGAAAGTGACCCTCAATTTGCTTAAATAAATGCTACTCTTGTTCGTTCTTCTATTATCGAGATAAATTCCGGTGGATACTTTTGGGGCAGTTGTTTTCATAAAAATTGAATTATATGTGCAAACAAATGTACAAACATTTTCGATAAGAATAGCATTTACATCAATTAATATCAATTAAAGTAATGATATAAATAACTGATATACAGTAATATTATAATACTTTCCAAATTCTATATATTAATAAAAAAAATGACTGTTAATCAGAGGGTCTCAGGTTCAAGTCCTGAAGGGGGAGCCTCAAAATGAAAGCACTTACAGATTTATTGTAGGTGCTTTTTTTATCCCTGTTCACCAAATGTACACTTTAATGCCTAAATCAACTGATCATGTGTAGCCTCAATCCCTCATCCGATTTCTATTACATGAGTTCTGGCCGGTTGCTTCTAAAAATAGTATAATATTATTTCTTTTCTTCTTACAATATCCTGAATGCCTGTTCGAGACTTTCGGTAATGTGAATGAAGGAATAGCCTAAAAAGTCCTTGAATTTCTCGGCAGAGTAATATGATTTGGACAT
>JBBRSO010000258.1:0-3045 GCA_038245405.1 Bacteroidales bacterium | reverse complement strand
TTCAAACTGATAATAAGTGAAATAGGGAACTAATGAAAGATTTGCTGAAGGGGTGATCTCAAATTTCTGATTTATACTGTAAGAATAATAAGGATTTTGTGTCCAGTCAACTGAACCAGGAACGTCGTACCCATCGGTATGGCTAAAGTTCAGACTGGTACGCGAACCAATAATTCCCTTTTTAAGGCCAATACTCCCACCGGCATATACTTCATTGTATTTTGAATATCTGGAATAAAGTTTTGCATCAAATGGCTCATTTATCTTTCTTGTTATAATATTGATCACTCCTCCAATAGCATTCGATCCATACAGTGATGATGAAGCTCCTTTGATAACTTCAATGCGCTCAATATTCTCAAGGTTCAGCATAGAATAATCAATATCCCCGTTTATCTGGCCGGCAATCCTCTCGCCGTCGATAAGAAACAGGACGTACCTCGAATTCATACCCTGCATTGTAACCGATAACTTGGTTCCAAACTGACTCATATTTAAACCAGGTACCATGGTCTGAAGAGCATCAGTAACATTTGTGATGCCAAGATCGAGCATCTTTCTGGCGGTGATTACCTGCGTTATTACAGGAACATTTTTTAATGTTTTTTCCGATTTTGTTCCGGTTATAACTACTTCATTCAGGTCGATGTTGGTCTCATTGAGTGAAAAATCAAGACGGGTATCCTCATTAAGAATCTCAACAATCCGTTCCTGTGTCTCAAAGCCGACAAAAGAAGCCCTGATTGAATACTTTCCGGGCTTAATCTTACCAATTAAATAATCCCCATTTTTATCGGTTACAGTTCCAAAGGTTGTTCCCACTAATGAAATAGTTGCCCCGGCAACAATTTCTTTATCAGTCCCGGTTATATGTCCCGACAACTTAAACCCCTGTGCAAACAGAGCATAAGGAACAAATAAAATTATTGAAAGTGTTTGTAGTACTCTAAGCATTTACTCCAGATTTTTTGATCCGTCAGGCTGGTATTTGTATTGGATGGTAACGTAACCCGACAGATTTGTAGCACTATAATAGCTTTTAACCCAAACTTTTGCATATTTCCCGATACTGGTTTTAACAATATAAATAAAATCTGAAGGGAGCATTTGTGTACCCTGGACTGAAAGATCAAGTGAAAACCATGTATAAAGCAAAGGATTAACGATATAGTTGGCATAACCCATTACAACAGCAACACTTATTGACTTATCTACAATGAAGGTTGAAGTATCCGGTACCGATGTCAGAGCATCGAATCCTGACTGTCCTTTCAGGTATGAGTTTGCAGCTCCGCCCATTCCGCTGCCTGACAGGCCGCTATTCGTTCTTATCCTGTAACGCTGAAATGCGAGATCCCATGCGTTTGAATGATCAGGATCAGTAACTGATACGGTGTCGTTGCTGGTGAAGCTAAAGTATTTCCATTGTGTTGAACTGGTGGATTTAACTTCGAATGTTTGTGACTGAATTGCCGGGGCATCATTATTTTTCTTACATGCTGAAAAGAACAAAACAACGGCTATAATTAACAAACCAAATTTCTTCATACGTCTTACAATTTTAGTAAGAGGCAAAAATAAAATTGCTTAAACGTTGAAAATGGTAAAAATCACGTTTTTTGTGGTATTAATCTTTTATGTAGATCACGGAACTTCTTAGGAGTAAGCCCGGTTTTGTTCTTGAAAACCTTATTGAAGTAGGAGTTGTCTTCGAAATTAAGCTTGAATGCAATTTCAGAAATGGAGAGCTCAGATGACAATAGAAGTTTTCTGGCTTCCTGCATTAAGCGGTTCTGTATAACCTTTTTCAGACTGCAGTTAAAATGTCTGTTGCAAATATCGTTTAACTGGCTTTCTGATATATTGAGTGCTGATGTATAAAACCCTAATTTCTGTTCCCGTATAAAGTACGAGTCGATAAGATGTGATAATGAGTGTATTATGATGCTATCATTGCTGTTCGATTTGCCCGATTTTATCTCAAAAAACTCTGTCAGTTTCAGTAGCAGTATGTTTAAATGGGAACGGATTATTACAGCTGAATTATTCGAAGGCGTGTATGCATCATATTCCTGTCTGATTGATTCGGTAATTGATAAAACCGCTTCATATTCAGTATCCGATAATGCCAGACACGGATTAAAATAATTTGTCGCAGTGGGTGATGTATAAGAAAACAAATTCAGTAGCCTGATTATACTGAATTCCTCAACGTAAAAATCCTGGTGAAAGAAAAAGATCATTCCCTCGGCGTTTTCAATCCTCTCGAATGAATGCATCTGCAGAGGCGCTATCAGACATAAAGTCTGAGGTTTAATTTCAAAGCGTTCATTGCTGATAATAATCTTCCCTTTACCTCCGGTAAATAAAATAACCGAATAAAAATCATGAGAATGTTCCTTTCTGATAAAACAATAAAGGCTTAAAAAATATTTCAGATTATTAAAATAGATCCCATGTACTTTAATATCCTTGAGGAAACTAAAGTGGTAGAGTGTTTTTTCGGGGTCGTCATATTTCTGCAAACCTTGACTCATCATAAAAACAAAATTACTTAAAATTTACCTTGCTCAGGATAACTTTAATAAATATCAAAACTATTTCCAACTACTTACTATCCACTATCATAGGCAGGTTTTTACCATTCGTCATAAAGATCACCTTTGAATTTGGCGAAGTGGCTATTGCTTTAATCATTTCATATTGTAGCAGCCTGTCGCTCAGTCCTGTGCTCAATATTTTCTGATAATCAGCAATACCCTGAGCCTCAACTCTTTTCCTCTCTGCTTCCTGTCTCTCCTTCTGAAGAACAAATGTCATTTTCTGAGCATCCTGTTCGGCATTTATCTTTGATTCGATTGAAGCTTTTACTGAGGCAGGCAGAGTAATATTTCTTATCAGAAGTTGCTCAAGCATCAGTCCTCTTTCCTTGAAATTTGACTCTATTGATGAGTAAATCCTTGATTGAAATTCATCTCTTTTTGTTGAATATAAGGCAACAGCATCGTAGTATACGGCATTATCCCTGATTTTGGTTCTGCAGAT
>JBBRSO010000257.1:0-3051 GCA_038245405.1 Bacteroidales bacterium | reverse complement strand
ATATGATTTTTGTCATACTTTCAGTCTGTTTCATCGCATAGGTAAGTTGATTTACACGCTGGCATCCATGGCAGTTGACGGCCGTGCTTATCGAAGTAGAAGTAATGCGTGAACTCAATCCTATGTTTCGTACAGCCGCAAATAGAGCATTTCCATTTGCCGAAGGATATTAGCGACCAGGAATGACGGAGAATTTTCATTCTGGCTTATCTACAAATGGCTCACAAGCCCCATCAAAATAACATTCGTAAGTTTCCATTTCTCTTTAATTTTAAAAAGGTGCTTCGTTTTTATCCATCTCTAATTCACGCATTGATATTAATCTGTTCTGTACACTTTCCTTCTTATCGTCTAATGGGTTTGGGGATTCAAATTGTCCGTTCATCTCATAATATCGCATCTGATTTCTTTTGAAGATTAGCTCAACAGTTCCGGGAGTGCCACAAAGTTTCTGCTTTTTTATTTTCTGACTTGTAAACTGCACATCCCGTCTTTCGTAATCTGAACTGTAAAACGGCCTGTAAGTACATAAAACATTATCGCATTTATTTGACCACATTGAACCACCGGACAAATCATAAATATCAGGCTTTTCATAATTGCCGGTATTGTTTTTTGTTAATGTTCCTTTCGGGTGAGTGATAATAATCATAAATATTTGATGAACCTGAGCCAGTTTCTTTTGTTTGCTTAAAAATGAACTTAGATACAGATCCTCACGCCCGCCGTTTTTCTTTATATCATTATCGAGCTGGTTATATGGATCAATTATACATCCATCAACCTTATGTTTTTTAATAACCTCAATGAAACGTGAATTGATATAGTCAGGTGTAGGGCTTTCGTTCTCAGGATATATATAGTAAAAATGATCTTTAATAAAATCCATGCCTTTGATGTATTGTTCTTCTGTCATCTGATTACTAAATCCATGTTGGGTAGTTTGTCCAATATACATGTGTATCAAATCATCATAGAAATCATCTGGCGGGTCTTGTTCAGGAGAGAAAAAAACATATTTGTAATTACAAAATACCGCTTTCATTAAGCATAGCTGCATTATCATTGTGCTTTTACCCTGATTCATTACACCGTGCATCAACGTAAGCTCGCCACGCTTCCATTTAAAATGTTTATCTATTAACGGAAAGTGAGTTGTTTCACCCTGCGACTTGCCAGTTTTAAATGATAATAACATTGATTCTCTGACATTATCTAAATAGATAACATCTACCAGAGCAAGTGATACGTCTATTGATTCATAAATGAGTTCTTTTTTAGTTATAGTTTCAATAGGCGAACCCTCCTTATCGAAGTGAGCAGTATTGCAAGTGCTAGCATAATTCTTATAAACATTATCAGCAATATTATAAAAGTCCTGCCTGTCAACTTTGCCGGCTGCATTGATATATTTGAAAGTAACTAACTGTTTTGATGTTTCTAATCCTATCCCAAACCGGTTACAGGCTGAAAATATCTTAACTAAAAAACTATGCTTGTTTCCGTCCTGATAATATTCTCCTTTTGATGTTAACCACTTTTCAATATTGGAAAGGATAACATCATTATCGTAAACACTCTCGGTAGTAGTGATTGTTTTTTTAATTATTTTTTCCTCTTTCAGCGTAATGAATATCTCTGATTCTGAATTATAATAAATTTCAGGATCGTAGCTTTCAAAACATATCCTTGAAACATCCCTAAATTCATCAAGTTTTTCGTCACCATAATAATCAGTCAATGCCGCTGCGCTAAAAGAATGTGTTTTTACATTTGCAGGTATCTTTACCACTAGTTTCAAACCGTCTCCCGATGGAGAAACAAAAAGAATAAAAGTAAATTTATCATTTATCAGCCTGGTTTTTAGTTCTAGTAGCCTATCCCCCAGGTGATCGAAGTCAATAGCTATTAATCCAGAGTGTTCTTTTAATGCCTTGTCTTCACGCTTTGTAAATGTGCCAGAAAAACATATTGATGGTAGTTCTGTTTTTATTTTTTTCCGCTCCTTATCATCTGTACATGCTCTCAGTTTGTTTATAAGCAATGAAGACCGCCCCCCCTTAATGCGTTGCACAATGCTATCCACCGTAACGATGTAAGGATCGTTCACTGCTTTTGCGTTCTGAAATATAGTAACTTTTTGCATGATATTTAATCTCTTGCGGGTTCTTCAATCTTAACTCCCCATCCTTCATCTTCGGTCCCATAATGAGGATCGTACCCTTCTTTTCTGGCTGGCTTTGCTGCTATAAATTCATCATTGAAGTTTTTATCAGCTAAATAAGTCCTTGCTTTTTTACAATATTTTTTATCATTCAAAGAATCAAAATAAGGATGTATATTATCTATTGCTTTTTGTTGATCTTTTAAAGATAATTTTTTCCAGTATTTTAAAGTTGCATCATTGTCAGTTTTTTTCAATGCAGTTATAGAATGATATAAATCCCAAAATAAAGAAAACTCTATTTTTTTGCCTTCATCTTCATCTTCTATTTCATCTTCTATTTCTATTTCATATTTATCGAGACATTCCATAACCATTTCAAACGATTCCGAATCATTCGAAACGGTATTATAACCATTCCTTAATATGTTATTTTTCAATTCATTAGGAAGTGAGTTAAATTCCTTAGATACTGCGACCTTCATATTCCTGTTTAACCTCTGATTTTTCAACCAATTAGGTAAAATCATATAATTGCAATTTATAAAGTAAGCCTTCCTAGACGTTTCGAACCGTTTCAAACCATTCGTAACCGTTTCTTTTGTCAGTCCGGTATCATAACAAATACGCTTAATTGTTATCTCATAAATGCCTAAAAGATTAGCCTGAGGATTTGTCAAAAGATATAAAAATAATAGCTTTTCGGAAGGTGTTAAATCTTCTACAAAAGGATCATTCCAGAATCGAGTATTAACCGATCTTAATTTATCACTCATAGCTATAAAAATAAAAGCCAGCACCAGTAAAACAAAAAGCCGAATAGGAACGCGCTAACGAAACCTTATTCGGTCTTTGTATACCAGTGCTGGTAGTATTTAATAAGATGT
>JBBRSO010000256.1:0-3111 GCA_038245405.1 Bacteroidales bacterium | reverse complement strand
CAGGAGGCATTCATCACAAATACTTCTTCGGAAGTTATGCCGGTAATTGAATTAGGAGGAAATACACTTGGAGATGGTGTGCCGGGAAAAGTAACTTGTCTGCTTAAGAACTTATTTGAAGATGAGATAAAAGCATTCAAAGGCTGAATACCATTAGACATACATGAGTGATTTTTTTATCTTTGCACAAATTTCAAAACTCAATGAGCAGCATGAATTTAAGCGAACAAGAACAGATCCGCAGGACATCACTCGATGAACTCAGAAAACTAGGTATTAATCCCTACCCTGCTGCAGAATATAAAACAAATGTATTTGCACAGGATATCCTTGATAATTTTATATCTGAAAAAAACAACTTCCCTGAGGTCTGCCTTGCAGGTCGCATAATGAGCAGACGTATCATGGGAAATGCATCATTTGCAGAATTGATGGACTCATCAGGCAGGATTCAGATCTATATCCGACGCGATGATGTTTGTCCGGGTGAAGACAAAACTATGTATAATACAGTTTTCAAGCGCCTTCTTGATATAGGTGATATCATAGGGGTGAAAGGCCATGTTTTCAAAACACAGATGGGCGAGACCACCGTTCATGTTGATGAGTTTACAATTCTCAGCAAATCGATAAGGCCATTACCGGTAGTGAAAGAAAAAGACGGGATATTTTTTGATGCTGTTACAGATCCGGAAACACGTTATCGCCAGCGATATGTCGATCTCATTGTAAATCCTAATGTCCGCGACGTATTCAGAAAGCGTACACAGATCATCCAGTCAATGCGAGAGCTTTTCAATTCAAAAGGATATCTGGAAGTGGAGACACCTATTCTTCAGCCAATACCAGGTGGTGCTGCAGCACGACCATTTATTACACATCATAACACTCTCGATATGCCTTTATATCTGAGAGTTGCAAATGAACTGTATCTGAAACGCCTCATTGTTGGCGGCTTTGAGGGCGTTTATGAGTTTGCAAAGGATTTCCGGAATGAAGGTATGGACCGTACCCATAATCCTGAGTTTACTGTAATGGAAATCTACATTGCTTATAAAGATTATAACTGGATGATGAACTTTACGGAGGAGATGATAAAGAAGGCTGTCCTCGATCTTCACGGAAAAACCGAGGTCGTGTACGGCGATAAAATTATCAATCTCAATCCTCCTTATAAGAGAATCACCATGACCGATGCTATAAAAGAGAATACAGGGATAGATATTTCGGATATGGATGAAGCACAACTCAGGGCAGTCTGCAATAAGCTTGATGTACCAAATACAGCATCGATGGGAAAAGGAAAACTTATTGATGAGCTTTTTGGGGAAAAATGTGAAGCAAATTATATTCAGCCAACATTCATCACTGATTATCCTACTGAAACTTCACCACTGACTAAGATGCACCGCAGCAAACCCGGAGTAACAGAACGGTTTGAGCTAATGATAAACGGCAAAGAGATTGCAAATGCTTATTCCGAGTTGAATGACCCAATCGATCAGATGGAAAGGTTCCAGGATCAACTGAAACTTTCCGAAAAAGGAGATGACGAAGCGATGTTTATCGACCTCGATTTCATCAGAGCCCTCGAATATGGAATGCCGCCAACTTCAGGAATGGGTATCGGAATCGACAGGCTCACAATGCTTCTTACAAACCAGCCGTCAATACAGGATGTTTTGTTATTCCCGCAGATGAAACCTGAAAAGAAAGCAGCTACTGATCCTGATGAAAAATATACTGAAAATGGCATTCCCCCGGAATGGATAGATCCATTGAGAAAACTTGGCTTTACGCAGGTTGCAAAACTTAAGGAAGTAGAAAAAGCCGGTAAGCTGGCAAATGATCTCAATGGTTATAACAAGAAAAATAAACTTGGTCTCCCGGGACTTAGTCCTCAGTCAGTTGAAGAGTGGCTTAAATGATTCTTTTTTTTGAGACAACAGGTAACGCTGATTTTTCAAAATAGGTTAATATTCTCTGTAAAATATTATAATACAGAGCAATATATAGAAGCAGGATAACAAACCATAATACAAGGAGATTGAACCAGAAGGTCTCAATGTCAACAGACCCGATTCGTTTAACAGGCGCATAAAATTGCGCCAAACCGAATTTTGATGAAGGTTTCATATATGCTGGCTGATATTTCCGGATTATCCTGGTTCTGGTATTAATATATTTTTCTTTTTCCTTCCCTTCTACAAGAATGTTAGTCAGCTGCTCATTCTCATAGTTCTCCTTCAGGTTCTGAAACTCCTCTTTCCCAATTTTTTTCTCTAATGCCAATGAAACAGAATCCTTCAGAAAAAGGTTCCTTTTATGATCCCTGATGAAAAATCCTTTAAGACTATCGAGATATCTTTCGGTATTTTTTGCCGCTAAAGAATCAAAGTTCTCAAAATTGAGAATAATTTGCTTTTTGAATCCAGCCGCAAGCCTGAGTTCTTCCAAATGATAATTCAGCTTTTGAAGATTGCCGGTTACCATCTCATAAAACCTGTGGTCAGCTTTATGGAGAATGGTCAATTTCATGTCGGTTTTCAGTACATTAATCAGAAAATATGAATACCAGTCATCACTGCTGATTTCCATATCATACCTGAAAAAATTCCTTTCATATTTATTGTTCCTGAATTGCTCCACGGCAAGGGCTTCGAACGACCATCGTGTTGACATCAGATTTCCAATAACAGGTACATATTCATATGACGACAGACTGTTTTTGTGCAGTTTGTCGAATGATACAATCACTCCGCTGAATAATAACTGAGGTATTAAAATAAATGGAATAAGTATATAGATCGTTATTACAGAAGTGAAAGCCGACGAAATATTTAGCCCTAGAATATTGGCAAAACATGATGTAGTAAACAAGACAAACCAGTATGAAATTGTCATCCCTTTGATTTCCAGTATATAATTGCCGATCAGAATAAACGAAATAGTCTGGATTGCCGATATCAGAAACATTATTGTAATTTTCGAATTCAGGTAACTGAGCCAGCTGAGATTAAGGAACGATTCCCTCTTCAGTATTTTTCGGTCTTTTACAATTTCTTCAGCGCTTATTATCAATCCAAGGAATAATGATGTGATGACGCACAT
>JBBRSO010000255.1:0-3130 GCA_038245405.1 Bacteroidales bacterium | reverse complement strand
TTTTATTATGAAAATTTGCAATCACATATTCATGCACTTTCTTCAGCCGTTCGAACGAATGGTTACTGTAATTCAACAAAGGCAATTCAGAAACAAATGTTTCGGTTAACAGAGAGCATCTTTTAGTTTTCGTTAGTTCAAAAAGGATTTCTAGTATCGAGATTACCTTTAAGGGACCGTTACAAGATAAAAGCTCTTTTAATTTATTCGGAATACCGTCTATGTCTGCATTAGGGAAGTAGATTCCTCCTTTAGCTAAATTAAGTAGATCTTTAATAGGAGCCATTTCAGGTAATAAGAAAAACTCCTCTCCCAAAAAATCTTTTGAAAACATGACAAGAAAGGCTGAAGCATTCAAACTATCAACTTCATAATAAACAGGGTCATTTTTCCAATAATGAGGAATATTAGGTCCCAGAAGTACGAGGTCTCCTTCCTGAAAGTTTTCGACAGTGTCCCCTACAAAACGCTTACCTTTACTCTTAATAACATATTTCAGTTCAAACTCCGGATGAAAATGAAACTCGCTGTCGAAGTGAGGAAGGTTCAGTTCTTTGGAAATGAATGATATCCCTTCATTTATAATAATTTTCTGAAATTGAGCTTTCATAAATAATACCTTTTTGTTACAATAATTATATGTTAATTAATTGTTTGAACAAAATAGTATTATTTTCTGATAATGTTGTACTATATTATTCCTTTTTGTTTAATTATGTTTGAATCCTAAAGAAGGTCAATAAAATGGTTATTTATTAGGATTAAGTTTTATTTCAAATTATTTTTCAGATGATTAATGTAGCAGTAATTGGGTTTGGCTTTATGGGAATGACGCATTCCTTTAATATCCTTAAGAATAAAGACTTTAAATTAGTTGCCATTGTAGATGCCAATCCGGCTCTGATTGAAAAGAACCTGTTAAAAAGAATAGGGAATATGGAGACCGGGGAAATTGATGCCAACGAAATTGCTGACATTCATAAATACTCAAATCTCGATGATTGCCTAAATTATGAAGATATTGATTCAGTAATTATCTGTGTCCATGTCAACCTCCATTACGAGATGGCTAAGAAGGCTTTAATGCATGGGAAACATGTCTTTCTTGAAAAACCATTCTGTCTCGATGTTAAAGACTCAGAAGAACTTATCATCATTGCTAAGCAAATGAATAAGGTACTTATGATAGGACATGTTGTAAGATTTATGCCACCCTATCAGAAACTAAAGAAATGGATTGATTCGAAAGAGTATGGAGAACTGAAGTTTCTATCTTTCTCAAGGTTCTGCGGCCTTCCTGGCTGGGGTCAATGGAAAGAGAAAGATATCAGAGCGAACTCAGGAGGCGCTCTTTTTGACCTGGTAATTCATGATATTGACTTTGCAAGCTCTGCATTAGGATCACCTTCGGAGATAAAATGTATGTATCTTCCAGGTGAATTCAGTAAACACGACTATGTAAGTGCAATGTGGAATTATAGTGATAAAAATGTTCATGTTAAAATTGAAGGTGGGTTTACTTTCCATGTCAGTTTTCCGTTCCAGGCAGGTTATATGGCTCAATTTGAAAAGGCGAGTCTCCTGTACTCCTCTCTGAATGGAGATGTTATAAAGATAGCCGATGATAATAGCGTTAAAGAAGTTCCTGCAGGAGATCCGGGGGAAGGTTATTTTAATGAAATTGCCTATTTTGCTCAATGCGTAAAAAACAATATTCAACCGCTTGAATGTTTACCTTCTTCGTCTCTTCATTCAATTCAATTATGTTATAACCATATTAAATAAAGAAATATTATGAAACAGAATCTGGCCATAAACGGAGGGCCAAAATCAATTAATAAAGATTTTGATTGGCCAATTTTTGACAAAACTGAAATAGAAGCAGTTGCAGATGTAGTACGCAGTGGAAAATGGGGAAACCCTGACTGCGGGGATCTTGTAAAAGAATTTGAAAATGAATTTGCAGCTTTTTGTGGAACAAAATATGCATTGACCTGTGTTAACGGTTCGGTTGCCTTACGTCTTGCACTAATCGCGATTGGAGTAAGGCCGGGAGATGAAGTAATAATTCCTCCATATACCTTCATTGCAACTTCTACAATAGTTCTGGAGGCAAACTGTGTCCCGGTTTTTGTTGATATTGATCCCGATACTTACAATCTGGATCCATCTAAAATTGAAGCCGCTATCACAAAACGAACAAAAGCTATAATCCCGGTACATTTTGCCGGCCAGGCATGTGAAATGGATAAGATAATGGCAATTGCAAAGAAACATAAACTCATGGTAATAGAGGATGCCTGCCATGGACATGGGGCAGAATATAAGGGCAAGAAACTCGGCAGCATAGGCGATGCCGGATGTTTTAGTTTTCAATCATCGAAAAACCTGACATGTGGTGAGGGAGGAATGGTTGTTACAAACGATGAAAAGCTTTACGATATGATGAACTCCCTTCGTAATGTAGGCCGCGTAAAAGGAGGACAATGGTATGAACATCATAACCTTGGTTGCAATTACCGTTTAACCCAACTTCAGGCTGTTCTTCTTACAAGTCAGCTGAAAAGGCTTAAGGAGCAGACTAAAAAGCGTCATGAGAATGGAACCTATCTGAATTCTCTTCTTGAAAAAATTGATGGGGTAAAACCTCTTAGCCGCGGCATGGGTGAGACAATACACAGTTATCATATCTATATCTTTAAGTATGATAAAGCTAAATTTAATAACCTCCCAAAGTCGGATTTTGCTCAGATGCTTGCTGCAGAAGGTGTTCCCTGTTTTATGGGGTACCCTCAGCCATTATATAAACAGCCTCTGTTCCAGAATAAAAATTTTATGTGCTATGCAATTCCAGAAGAGGTTAATTATACAAAGGTTTGTTGTCCTGTGACTGAAAAGGCCTGTTATGAAGAGGCTGTATGGATAATGCAGCACGCGATGCTCGGTCCGAGAGAAGATATGGACATGTTTGCGCAAGCCATATTAAAAATACAGAAAGCAGTCAGGGAGTAAAAAACGTAATAAACTAGTTCACTCTGATCTTAGGGCCGTATGTTGCATATAATAAGACAAATAAATAAATGGGTATTACTAGCCAATAGGCTTTTTTTGGTGTACTTATATCTGCAAT
>JBBRSO010000254.1:0-3143 GCA_038245405.1 Bacteroidales bacterium | reverse complement strand
ATCTTTGTTGAATTGTTAATCGATGTATCATTTTTATGGAACGAGTACGTGTACGTTTTGCCCCAAGTCCTACGGGACCTTTGCATATCGGAGGTGTAAGAACCGCTCTTTATAATTATCTTTTTGCTAAGAAGAACGGTGGAACATTTATTTTAAGAATTGAAGATACTGATCAGGCCAGGTTTGTCGAAGGTGCTGAGGAATATATTATGGAGTCGCTGGAATGGTGCGGAATAATAGTGGATGAAGGTATCAGGGAAGGTGGCAATTATGGACCTTACCGGCAGAGCGACAGGAAAGAAATATACAGGCAATATGCTGATAAGCTTATAGAAATTGGAGATGCATACTTTGCTTTTGATACACCAGAAAACCTGGAAACCCTCCGCACTGAATCGGAAAAGAGTGGAAAGACATTCATATATAATGCTTCGATAAGAGAAAAGCTTAATAATTCCCTGGCTCTTCCTGAGACTGAATGGCGTGAAAAACTAGATAGGGGCGAGCATTTTGTAATAAGGTACAAGATGCCTCTTAATGAAGAGATCAGGTTCGATGATATTATAAGAGGACATATTGTTGTTAATTCTGATACACTCGATGATAAAGTTTTGTTCAAATCGGATGGCATGCCTACTTATCATCTGGCAAATATTGTAGATGATCATCTTATGGAAATTAGTCATGTTATAAGGGGAGAGGAATGGCTGCCCTCACTTCCTCTTCATATGATGCTATACAGGTCATTCGGATGGAACGCTCCTCTTTTTGCTCACCTTCCGTTATTATTGAAACCCGATGGTAAAGGAAAATTAAGCAAGCGTGATGGCGATAAGATGGGATTTCCTGTATTCCCTCTGTTCTGGCCATTCGGTGAAACAGCAAAGGGGTTTCGTGAGGAAGGATATTATCCCGAACCTTTCATCAATATGCTGGCATTGCTTGGTTGGAACTCCGGTACTGAGCAGGAGATATTTACTATGGAAGAACTTATCAATGCATTTTCCATTGACCGCGTTGGCAAATCAGGAGCAAGGTTTGATCCTGAAAAGGCAAAATGGTTTAACCATCAGTATCTTCAGAAGAAATCCAACAATGAGCTTGCACTCGAATTCAGGGAATTTCTTAGATCACACGGTTTTCACGATGACATTAATCGGCTTGAGACGCTTATTGCAATGGTAAAGGAAAGGGTAAGTTTTGTGAAGGATATCTGGGAGCAGACGGACTTCTTTTTTAAAGCTCCAGACAATTATGATCCGGAGGCTGTAAAGAAAAGATGGACAGAAGAAACGCCAAAACAGCTTGGAGAGTTAAAATCATTACTTTCCGGATTAACAGATTTTTCACCTGCGAGTGCTGAGACTGCTATAATGGGATGGATAAAAGGTAATGGTTACAACACCGGCGCTGTAATGAATGCCTTCAGACTGGTTATTGTGGGTTCACTGCGCGGCCCTCATATGTTTGATATCATCAGCTGGATAGGCAGGGAAGAAATAATAAAGCGTATAACGAACGGAATCAGTACATTAAGTAATTATTAGAAATGAATCTGCCCCATCCCGGTGACTTTATTGACATACATATCCATAACGGTAATCCTTCGCCCGGAATATTTTTATTGCAGAGCCTGATGGCTCATGAGGAAAAATATCCGGTTGATCTTCAGGGCATAGCATACACAATTGGTATCCATCCATGGTTTCTCAGTGAAGATAATCGGGAGGGTCAATTCTCATCCGTCAGGAAATTGGCAGATCTTCCGGGAGTAATAGCAATAGGTGAAGCTGGTTTTGACCGGTTAAGAGGACCATCACCAGAAATTCAGCGTAAAGCTTTTGAAGAACAGATTATCCTATCCGAAGAGATAAAAAAACCAGTCATCATCCATTGTGTCAGGGCATGGGACGAGATTCTTGCCGTTCATAAGAAACTGCGTCCAAAGATGAGGTGGATGATACATGGTTTCAGGGGTCATATCGGTTTGGCAAATCAGCTTCTTTCGAAAGGGATCTATCTTTCTTTCTGGGTTGAATTTGTGATCAGACCTGAAGCAAGCGCTCTTCTTAAACAGCTTCCAAATGATAGGATATTTCTCGAAACTGACGGGGCAGATGTTAAAATCCATGATATCTATAACAAGGTTGCGCTCGATCTCAATCTGACAGTTGCGGAGCTGAAATCAATAATCCTTGGAAATTTCAATGAGTTTTTTGGGCCCCCTGCCTCCTAAAGGGGGTCAAGAATAGCTTGATAAATTAATTAACACACAAATTTATATGACGGGTTGGCTGACAAGGACAGAGGTATTACTTGAAGGGGAAAAACTTGAACGGCTTAAAAATGCCAATGTGCTGGTCGTCGGCCTGGGTGGGGTTGGTGCATATGCTGCGGAAATGATTTGCCGGGCTGGAGTGGGATCTATGACAATTGTTGATGGAGATCTTGTTCATACTTCAAACAGAAACAGGCAGTTGGCCGCTCTCAAGAGTACCGAAGGAATGCCAAAGGCTGAGGTAATGGGCCGCAGAATTCTCGATATCAATCCTGAAATAAATCTGACTGTTATACAGGAATACATTAAGGATGAGAGGGTTCAGGAGATAATCGATATTGGATATGATTATGTTGTTGACGCT
This sequence comes from Bacteroidales bacterium, assembly GCA_038245405.1. Taxonomy (GTDB): domain Bacteria; phylum Bacteroidota; class Bacteroidia; order Bacteroidales; family VadinHA17; genus LD21. Next base: position 501 of record JBBRSO010000254.1, on the reverse strand, counting down.
ATTGATACATTAGCGCCAAAAATATTTCTCATTCAGCATGTCGTTGAGAAAAAAATTCCATTAGTAAGTTCGATGGGAGCAGGAGGAAAATTTGATCCTGAGAGGGTGATAATATGCGATATTTCAGAAACAACAGACTGCCATCTGGCAAGAATTCTCCGTAAACGGCTTCACCGTCTTGGTATCAGAGATGGCTTCACAGCCGTTTATTCTTCTGAACCTATTGATAAGGGGAAAGTTATTAAAACTGCCGGTGAAAGAAATAAAGCATCAACCGTTGGAACAATATCCTATATGCCTGCGTCATTTGGAATTGCCTGTGCGTCAGTTGTAATACGCGATCTTGCTGGTATTCCCCGATAACCCCATGGGAATTTCCATAGGCGAACTGAGTATGGCAAAAATCAACAAATACTTAATATTCTTGTTGTATATTTAAATCGCAAACTCAAAACAAAAACAAATAACATTAATATAAAATCCATATGAATTTCTCAGATT
>JBBRSO010000253.1:0-3170 GCA_038245405.1 Bacteroidales bacterium | reverse complement strand
TAGAACCCGATAAGCCATCTCATTATATCGTTGCTCAGCTGGAATATTTAATGTATATTAGCTTTATACCTTCATCCAGTTTGACTTTTCCCTTCCAGCCCAACTTATTGATCTTCGACACATCAAGCAATTTCCGGTAAATACCATCTGGCTTGTTACTATCCCAGTTCAGCTGACTTTTAAACCCCACAACAGTTATGATCAACTCAGCGAGTTCCTTTATAGACAGATCTTTCCCTGTTCCGATGTTTATGTGGGTAACAACATCACAACAAATTAACATTTCAAAGAATCACAGCCCAATATCAATGGCTTTTTCAATTAGAAAACTTTTAATCTCACCTTCAGTGATGGATGCGGAAAGATAATCTACCGGCTCAGTATAGTCAATGTCGTTATGAAAAGCTAATTGCTCTCTGAACATCTTTTCAGAATAGAGTTCCCCGAAATTTAATCCAGCCTCTGCACTTATGTCACTAATCGAATAATGATCATTTAAAATAAAATAAAGATCGACATAGTCTTTCCATTTTGCACGTCGTCCTAAAGCAAATGCCTTCATGGACGCAAGTGTTAGTAAAGAAGGTATTGTAATTATATTCTCAACTTTTACATTATGCTGTATTGGATATGGGAAACTAAAAAAAGTAAATTTTACATTGTTTAATGTCAAATGCATCTGGTCATAGTCTTCAAATAAGAAAACCTTATTATAGGGTATATCCAGTAACTTTCTTTTAATCCTGCTTTTAATAAGCCTGGAGGGAGTAAATAGATCAAAATCTATTGACCTCCTATGACCCAGGTGAAGTGCAATAGCAGTACCTCCTACCAGATAAAAGGATCTGTTAAAATTTTTCAGGTATGGGAAAAACTGAACCTGCTCACTATTCAAAATCTCAGGATGCATACCGACGGAAAAGAATAGTAAAATAGTTAACAGTCAATTCATAATAATTACCCTTTCGCCGTTCACTTAGACCAATAGAATAAAAGAATACTTCAGCGACTTTCCTGATCCCCATAATTTTAAATAGTTTTTTTATTGTTGGTAAGTCTCCATAATTCAATATTGTCTCTACCAATAACTCAGGCCCTATATCCTCTTTTTTGTCCTGCGGAGTGTACCAGAACAGACTACTATTTTCGCGAATAAATGCTTTAACCTCAGGAGAGTTCATATTCATTTAAAGTACACAAATATACTAAAATATTTTCTGCTTTCAAATAGTAAGATGCTATGAGGTTAATCAAATGCTTAGGATCACGGTTCATAATAAGAAAAAGTTTCTATTCTGAATATCTAAAGTATATCATATGAATACCGTCCTCCAAATTCACCTTTTCCTTCCAGCCCAACTTATTGATCTTCGATACATCAAGCAATTTCCGGAAGGTACCATCTGGTTTGGTACTATCCCACTTCAACTCTCCCTTAAAGCCAACAATGCTTTTAACCAGATATGCCAGATCTTTTATTGTAAGATCCTTACCTGTTCCAATGTTTATGTGAGTATTTTTTATGGCAGTTCCTGCACCTGAAATTTCATTCATTTTTTTAAGATCGCTGAAGCTTACATTCTGAATTACGTAAACGCATGCTTCTGCAAGATCATCGACATATAGGAACTCGCGGTAGGGGCTGCCGGTTCCCCAAAGGGAGATAGAAACAAGGTGTGCGGCTTGCGGTGTGCGGTTTGCGGTGATACCGTATTTAGAAAGTTTTTCCAGGATATCACTTTCATTCGCACTTCCATTAATGCCTTCAACAGGATATTTATTAAAATCTTTTCGTATGGCATCCCAATCATTGTTCTCGAGGCATTTACCAAGATGCATCTTACGCACAAGCGCAGGAAGTACATGTGATGTTTCAAGATTGTAATTATCATTCGGACCATATAGGTTTGTAGGCATTACCGAAACAAAATCGGTACCATACTGGATATTATATGATTCGCATAACTTGATTCCTGCAATCTTGGCAATAGCATAGGGCTCATTGGTATACTCCAATTCCCCTGTCAGTAAATACTCTTCCTTTATTGGTTGCGGACAGTTTCCGGGGTAAATACATGAACTGCCCAGAAACAGCAATTTTTTTACACCGTGTACGTAACTCTGATGAATAATATTATTCTCCATCATAAGGTTTTCGTATATAAACTGTGCCCTGTAGGTATTATTTGCCACAATGCCTCCCACTTTGGCAGCAGCCAGAATAACATATTCAGGCTTTTCACTTTCAAAAAAATCTGCAACAGTTTTCTGGTCCGTCAAATCATAGGCAGGAAAAGGTGTATATACAAAATTGGTGTATCCTTTTGAGGCAAGATTTCTGCCTATAGCGCTGCCAACCATTCCGTTATGTCCTGCTATATATATTTTAGAATTTTTTTCCATAAGGTTTAAGAACTAACACAGATTTATCATTTACAGGCTACCCCTTCCCAGCCTTCCCCCACGGGGGAAGGAGTGATCCACCTTTCCCCAGTGGGGGAAAATGAAAGAGGGTGTAAGCCAAAATCAATCAAATTCATATGCACAGAAGCTTATTCAATACGTTTTTTTGCTTTTTCAAAATCTGATTTCACCATGATTCTTACGAGTTCTTTAAAAGTTGTTTTGGGAACCCAACCAAGTTTCTCTTTCGCTTTGGCAGGATCACCAATCAGTAGGTCAACTTCAGTTGGCCTGAAATATCTCTGGTCAATGCTGACAACAACTTTTCCGGTAGATTTCAGTATACCTGTTTCCTCAATCCCTTTGCCCTTCCAGATAACCTCTTCACCAAGGACTTTAAATGTTTCTTCAACGAATTCACGAATAGTATGTGTTTCGTTTGTTGCGAGTACAAAATCATCCGGCTTATCAGCCTGAAGTATACGCCACATTCCTTCCACATATTCGGGTGCATATCCCCAGTCGCGTTTCGAATCAAGATTTCCCAGAGTTATTTTTTCTTGCTGTCCCAGAATTATTTTGGATGCGGCTACTGTTATTTTACGTGTAACAAATGTTTTTCCTCTTCGTTCACTCTCGTGATTAAAAAGAATTCCGTTTGAGGCAAACACATCATAAGCTTCCCTGTAATTGATCACGATCCAGTAAGCATATAATTTTGCAGCTGCATACGGACTACGGGGATAAAACGGAGTTTTTTCTGTTTG
>JBBRSO010000252.1:0-3182 GCA_038245405.1 Bacteroidales bacterium | reverse complement strand
ATCGGCATCCGTCGGACTTTTGACTTCTGTGTTTGAACCTATACATGGTTCATATCCGCAGGCGGCGGGAAAAAATATTGCAAACCCTCTTGGCACGATACTTTCCGTTGCAATGATGTTTGAGCTTGCTTTCAAATTAAAGGATGAAGCTAATGTTGTAAGAACTGCTGTTGAACGATCCATTGACATTGACTTTGTTACCGAAGATCTGAACAGAAAAAATCCAAAATCAACCTCAGAGGTAGGAAACTGGATTGCTGAGTTTATATCAAAAGCTTAGATTCCCCTACCCTGTAGATCGGAATTATTTTCTTGATTTAAATTCAAAATTGTTTGATTTATTAATTTTTCCCTATCTTTGTATTTATAAATTAAAGAAATGTACTTCAAAATGTCATCACACCATCATTTTCATATTTGCTTTCAGGCGAGGTGATAATGATATGTCCATGACTAATAAAATCATAAACCCGTCTGAGCAAAATCAGGCGGGTTTTTCCTTTCCTGGCAGTTTTGCTCAGACATATACAAAAATGAAAAATGAGTGAACTGAAAATTGCGATTCAAAAGAGCGGACGTCTTAGTGAGAATTCAAAAAAACTGCTGGAGGAATGTGGCATCAAATTCTCCAATGGCCTGAGCGTCCTTAAAACAACTGCACGGAACTTCCCTGTCGAACTTTTGTTCCTCAGAGATGACGATATCCCTCAATATGTTGAACAACAGGTCGCTGATATAGGGATCCTCGGTGAAAATATGGTTCTTGAGAAGAATAAGGATGTTACAATTATTGAACAACTTGGATTTGCCCACTGCAGGCTAAGCCTTGCTGTTCCCAAAGATGAGAAATATGAAGGTCTGAATTATTTCATGAACAAAAAAATAGCAACCAGCTATCCGTTTATCCTTAAGGAATTTCTTTCAAAAAACAACCTGAAAGCCGAAATTGAAGAGATCAGCGGCAGTGTTGAGATAGCCCCCGGAATTGGCCTCGCGAATGCAATTTGTGATATAGTAAGCTCAGGCAGTACGCTTTTAACAAATGGTTTGCGTGAAGTTGAAGTGCTGCTTAAAAGCCAGGCTGTAATAATCGGCAATAAAAATCTTAATAAAGAAAAGAAAAAAATTCTCGAGAGACTGCTTTTCAGGATCAGAGCCGTTAAGAATGCAAAAGAGAATAAGTACATATTATTAAATGCTCCCCAGGATTCTCTGACGGAGATCAGTAAAATCCTGCCCGGCATGAAAAGTCCGACCATCCTGCCTCTTGTTGAAAAAGGATGGTTTAGTATTCACTCTGTTGTAAAGGAAGATGAATTCTGGGATAGAATCGATCAGTTAAGAGCAGCCGGCGCAGAAGGAATTCTTGTTATACCAATAGAAAAAATGATTCTTTAATGAAAACAATTTTGCTACCTGAAAAACAGAACTGGGAAGAACTTTGCCGTCGCCCGGAGATTAACAGGAATGATCTCAGCAAAACCATCATGGAAATTTTAGAACGTGTAAAATCAGAATCTGACAAAGCCGTTAATTATTTCACTGAAAAATTCGATGGCGCCTCACCTGAAAACCTGAGAGTTACACAGAATGAAATTGCAGAATCATCAGGGAAATTATCAAAGGAGCTTAAAAATGCTATAATAACTGCAGCAAAAAATATTGAAAATTTCCACAAAGCACAGTTAACTGCAGAACCCGTAACCGAAACGGTAAAAGGTGTGAAGTGTTGGAGAAAAAACGTTGGAATAGAAAAAGTCGGTCTCTATATCCCGGGGGGAAGCGCCCCTCTTTTTTCGACACTTCTTATGCTGGGTATCCCTGCCAGGATTGCCGGATGTAATGAAATAATTGTATGCACACCGGCAGGTAAAGATGCAAAAATAAACCCTGCTATCCTTTTTACAGCTGAACTGATAGGAATTACCGGGATCTTTAAGGTTGGAGGTGCTCAGGCAATTGCAGCCATGGCATATGGGACAGAAACCATTCCGAAGGTATACAAGATATTTGGTCCAGGCAATCAATATGTTACTAAAGCTAAGGAACTTGTTCAGCAGGAAGGAGTGGCAATTGATATGCCTGCAGGCCCTAGCGAAGTTCTGGTAATTGCTGATGAAAACGCTGATCCTGTCTTTGTAGCCGCAGATCTATTGTCACAATGCGAACACGGACCCGACAGCCAGGTAATAATGCTCACCGACAATCCCATACTCACTGAACGTGTAAGGATCGAAGTTTATGCCCAGCTGCAAATGCTGCCAAGGAAAGACATCGCCCGGAAAGCGCTGGAAAACAGCAAGCTGATTCTCTTACCTTCATTAAGCGATTGTATGGATTTCAGTAATATTTATGCGCCTGAACATCTGATAATAAATACCATTGACCCGAATCAGCTTTCACATAAAGTCAGAAATGCAGGTTCTGTCTTTTTGGGAAGCTTCAGCTGCGAGAGTGCAGGAGATTATGCGTCAGGTACTAATCACACCTTACCAACCAATGGTTATGCAAAAAGTTACAGCGGTGTTTCTGTTGAAAGTTTCCTCAGGAAAATAAGCTTCCAGGAAATAAACGCTGAAGGAATTAAAAATCTCGGAAAAACCATAGAAGTGATGGCTGAAGCTGAATCATTGCTCGGTCACAAGAATGCAGTAACCGTCAGACTTAAAAGCCTGGAAAATGATTGATCTTAATAAATTAGTGCGTAAAAATGTGTTGAATCTTACTCCCTACTCCTCTGCCAGGGATGAATTTTCAGGTACCACGGGAATCTTCCTCGATGCTAATGAAAATCCATATGGAATATTGAACAGGTACCCCGATCCCTACCAGCGGAAGCTAAAATGCAGAATATCAGAGGTAAAAGGAATAGGTGAAGAAAAAATCTTCCTGGGCAACGGAAGTGATGAAATTATTGATCTCAGCTTGCGTATCTTCTGCAACCCGGGTGTAGATAAAATTCTCACCTTCACTCCTACGTATGGAATGTATGAAGTATCGGCAGCAATAAACGATCTTACTGTCATCAGGATTCCACTTAATGATGATTTCCAGATAGATGTAAAGAAAGCCCGGAAATACTTTTCCGACTTAAATTTGAAAATCATATTTATCTGTTCCCCTAATAACCCTACTTCCAATTCCATGAACCCGGTGGACGTAGAAAAGCTTTTATCTGAATT
>JBBRSO010000251.1:0-3212 GCA_038245405.1 Bacteroidales bacterium | reverse complement strand
TGGCAGTCAGGATACTTACAACCTCACAGCACAGCCATGGAACGGTTTCTGCACATTGGAAGAATTTTATAATTCTTACGATGATACTGACCTTAGAAAAGGTGATGCTGGAACACTTACAGGCCCTGCTGTTAAAAGAGGTAACTTCATTGCTGGCTTCCAATACAAAGCAAGCGGTGGATTAGTTGTGGACGACGGATTTGAGAAACCAAACCTCAGCCGTACCCCGGCACCACTTTTAGGTGACCCTGATGGCGCTCCACTTAACCTCGGTAACATTGGTTCAGGACAACATCAGATTAATGAATTAGGTCCTCAGGCATACAGACAGTCAGGCGTCAGAGTAGGTAAATGGGAAATTGCAATAGGTTCAAAACCTAATGCTATGAGCAATGACTATGCAGTATTCCGTTATGCTGATGTGCTTCTTATGAAAGCTGAAGCTCTCTTCCGTAAAGGTAATGCAGCTGCTGCTATTGTCCTTGTTAATCAGATCAGAGCACGCGCAGGCGTTCCTAATCTTACTACACTTGATGGAACACTTAGCTATGATTTGACCGGCCCTGTTGTACCTGGTGGTGAATTGTTCAACGAAATGGGTCGCGAGATGTTCGCAGAGAACCACAGACGTCAGGATCTGATACGTTGGGGATTTTTCAATGATGTTGCAAAATGGGCTCTTCCATTCTACAACCCGGGTGACGTTATCAAAACTGGCGCTTACCTCACTATCTTACCAATTCATACAGAGCAAATTGCTGCTAACCCTAATCTTACACAGAATCCAGGCTACTAGTAATTATACCGGATAAATTTTTTAAGAGAGCATGCAAGTATTATATTTGCATGCTCTTTTTCTTTTCATTTGCAAAAAATGTATCATTTGAATCTCAGGAATACTTCATTAGTTGCGATACTGTCTCTGTCCGTACTGATGTTGTCATGCAACAAGGTGATGCCTGGAAAGTGGCATACCCCCCTATTCTCTCTGCTTGATAAAACCAGCACAAATATCAGTTTTGTAAACCAGGTAGATTATACCGAAGAATTCAATACCTATACTTACCGGAATTTTTATAATGGAGCAGGTGTAGGCATAGGCGATTTTAATAATGACGGCCTCCCCGATCTCTACTTTTGCGGAAATATGGTTGGGAACAAATTATATCTCAACAAAGGAAATTTCAAGTTTGAAGATATTACCACTAAAGCCGGGGTTGCCTGTACCGGAGCATGGTCAACAGGTGTGAGTATTGCAGATATCAATGGCGACGGATGGCTTGATATTTACGTATGCAAATCAGGTGATCCAAAAAGTGAGCACAGGGTTAATGAATTGTTTATTAATAACGGAGACCTTACTTTTTCAGAAAGTGCTGCCCAATACGGCCTTGATGTCATGGGATTGTCGAACCATGCATCATTCTTTGATTACGACAATGACAATGATCTTGATTGTTACCTTCTTAATAACTCATTTCAATCGGTAACAGAGTTTGATATTACGGCTGGTCAACGTACAATACGCGACACGCTGGGCGGAAATAGGCTTTACCGAAATGATAACGGACACTTCATTGATGTAAGCAAAGAAGCAGGTATTTATGGAAGTAAGATAGGTTTTGGACTGGGAGTAAGCATAGGAGATCTCAACCGCGACGGTTGGATGGATATCTATGTATCGAATGATTTTTTTGAAAGAGATTATCTCTACATAAACAATAAAAACGGGACATTTACCGAATCGCTCGAAGATCAGATACGTGAAACAAGTCTTGGGGCTATGGGTGCGGATATAGCAGATATAAATAACGATGCATACCCCGATATCTTTGTCACAGAAATGACTCCGGAAGATAATGCACGATTGAAAACAAAAGCTCTGTTTGAAAGCTGGGACAGATACCAGATGAAACTTAAAAATGGATATTATCGCCAGTTTGCAAGAAATGTCCTTCAGTTAAATAATAAAAACGGATCCTTCAGCGAAATAGGCAGACTCAGCGGAGTAAGCACTACAGACTGGAGCTGGGGTGCCCTTATTATGGATATGGATAACGACGGATGGAAAGATATTTTTGTGGCTAATGGGATATATAAGGACTTGCTGGATCGTGACTACCTCGATATCTACTCGAATCCCTCAATGATGAGGTCAATAATAAACACCGAGGAAAAAGCGATCCTGAAAATCATTGAAATGATTCCTTCAGTGAAAATACCAAATTATGCATTTCATAATAATGGTAATCTGACATTCACAAATGATGCAGCTGACTGGGGCCTGGGCACACCTTCTTTTTCCAACGGAGCTGCATATGGTGATCTTGACAATGATGGTGATATCGACCTGGTTGTAAATAATATGAATATGCCGCCATTCATTTACAGAAATGATTCCGATAAGAAACCAGATGCCAATTTCCTTGTAACTGAGCTAAAAGGCAGTGGCAAAAACAGCAGAGCAATAGGCGCTTCTGTAACACTCTATTATGATAGCAGAATTAATTTTCAGGAAGTTAGTCCAGCCAGAGGTTTTATGTCGTCGGTAGATTGCCGTCTGCATTTTGGTCTTGGCTCAGCAAAAATAATAGATTCTATTGAGGTGAGATGGACCGATGGCAAATGTACACTCCTGAAAAATATACAGGCAAATCAAATTCTAAAGCTTGACCAGCTTTCTACTGAGAATAATTGTGCTCCAGTGACAATAAAACAGCAACCACCTGTATTCGAGAGACTTAATCAGATACCCGGACTTGACTTCATACATAAGGAAAATGATTTCTCCGATTTTGACCGCGATAAGCTGCTGTTTCAGATGTTGTCAAATGAAGGACCGCATATGACTGTTGCTGATGTAAACAGAGATAAGCTCGATGATATATTTATCTGTGGAGCCAAAGATTCCCCGGGTGTTATGTATGTGCAGGATGAGCATGGTCATTTCAAAAAAACAAACGAACAGTTATTTGAAGCTGATAAAATATCGGAAGATACCGATTGTGCATTTTTTGATGCTGATGGAGATGGTGATCAGGATTTTTATGTCGCAAGCGGTGGGAATGAGTTCCCTACAAGTTCATCAGCTTTAGGTGATCGCTTATATATCAATGATGGAACCGGCAGCTTTACTAAATCCGACCAACTATTACCAAATGGAATTTTTGAGAGTACTTCCTGTGTGCAGCCTGCTGATTTTGATAAAGATG
>JBBRSO010000250.1:0-3231 GCA_038245405.1 Bacteroidales bacterium | reverse complement strand
AGCTTTGAGATTATGAAAGAAAATCCGGAGTATCAGGAGAGGTTTAGGTAGGAAGGGGATTAGGGAAGAGAGAAAAGAGGGATTAGGGAAAAGGGATTAGGTGTCTTGTCCTGAGATAGGTTTACAGAAAAAGTAAATTTAAATCAGGATTATGAAAAGAAAAGTAAATCATTTTACGGACGACTTCAGATTTCAGGTTGTCCAGGAGTATTTGAATACTGGAAAAAGCCAGGCAGAATTACAGAAGAAATATAGTATTGGTGGGAATAACTGTATTAGCAATTGGATGCGTAAATTTGGCACCAGTGAAGTAACAGTTGAACAGATAAACCTACAGCAAGCTATGTCGAAAGAGGAAGAAAAGACGCCACGAGAGCGGAGATTAGAAGCCAAAGTCAAAGAGTTGGAAAAAGCTCTGGAGCAAGAACGATTAAGGACTCTGGCATTAGACACAATGATTAATATTGCAGAAAGAGACTTAAAAATTTCAATAAGAAAAAAGTCTGGAACCAAACAGTAACAGAGCTGCGCACGATAACTCAAGGTCATAAAGTAGAGACATTGTGCGGACTTTTTGGTAATAGTAGGCAAGCTTACTATCAGCAAATGAATTATAATTATAAAGAAGTGGTTAAATCAGAGATCCTATTACAGCTAGTCGGCCAGGAACGCAAATTAATGCCGCGTATAGGGGGTCGAAAACTGCTCTATAAGATTCAAGACCGGTTGCCACAGGAACTCTTATTAGGCAGGGACCTGTTCTTTGATTTTCTTAGGGAATCCGGGTTACTGGTGCGCAAAAAGCGTTACAGAGCGAGAACCACTTTTTCGAATCATTGGCTTCGGAAGTATCCAAATCTCATAAAAGATTTTATTCCAGATGCACCTCATCAACTATGGGTAAGTGATATAACTTATGTAGAAACAGATGAAGGATTTGTATACCTATTTTTGATTACAGACGCTTATTCAAGAAAAATAATCGGATGGAGTATCTCAGACACTTTGGAGGCTACAAATGCCGTAACTGCTTTGTATATGGCTTTGAGTCAACTACCAGCAGGTGTCAAAAATGTATATCATCATTCAGACAGAGGCGTTCAGTATTGTTGTGATAAGTATGTGAAATTATTACAGAAAAATCATTTTCAGATCAGCATGACTGAGAATGGAGATCCGCGAGAAAACGCTATTGCAGAACGTGTTAACGGTATTTTAAAAACAGAATGGATATACGATCTTAAAATTAAAACCAAAGAAAAGGCAAAAGAAGAAGTTTTTAGGATTATAAGCATTTACAATAATAATCGTCCACATTGTAGTGTAGATATGCTTACACCTGATCAAGCCCATTATCAATCAGGTAGTCTTAAAAAGCACTGGAAGAATTATTGGAAAAGTAAAGAAACTGATTCAAAAGACGAAAAAAGTCTAGTTTTGTAATTAAAGTGAATGTAAAGTTATTGTAGTATTAACAACAATTACTGTAAACTAAAATCAGGACGAGTCAGAGACTAAGACCAACCCAGCAACCAGCATTTATGGATAAGAACATTATAAAGGATCTATTACCACCTGCACTATTAAGGCTTTTAACTGGTTTATTCTATGGCTGGCATGGTAATTATAAGTCATGGAATGAAGCCCTGAATAAATGCCAAGGGTACGATTCCCAAAACATCATAGATAAAGTTAAGGATTCAGCTTTAAAAGTAAAAAACGGATTGGCAGTATGCGAAAGAGATTCTTTGATTTTTGATCATATCGAATATTCCTTTCCACTCCTTTCGGGACTTTTACACATCGCCGGTCAAAACAGGAATAAGCTGAATGTGCTGGATTTCGGTGGTTCCCTGGGCAGCAGCTATTTTCAGAATAAGTATTTCCTTGATGAAATTGAAGAGGTGAATTGGTGTATTGTTGAACAGCCCGATTTTGTAAAGGCCGGCAAAGAGATGCTTGAAAACAACCGCCTGCATTTTTTTAATTCTGTTGAAGAGTGTCTTGAAGCTTATGAAATACATGTTTTCCTTTATTCAAGTGTATTGCAATATCTTGAAAAGCCATATAATATTCTGGAAACTATACTGGCAAAAAAACCTGAATATATAATAGTTGATCGTACTCCTTTTGTGGAATCGGATGACAGGATTACAGTTCAGAAAGTTAATCCACAGATTTATAATGGAAGCTACCCCTGCTGGTTTCTCAACGAAGAAAAATTTGTAACATTCTTTAAAAAAGATTATAGCCTGGTCGTAGAATTTGATGCTCTTGACAGGGCAAATATCAAATCAAAGTTCAAGGGATTTATTTTCAGGAGGATTAAAAATTAACTGATGATCTTCAGCATCCCTCCTAACTGATTAATAAAAATCTTAATTAACTAACATGGCTATAAATATCCTTTCAATAATAATTCCGGTCTATAATGAGGCAGCTACGATTGCAGTGATCTTGAATAAAATAAAAGATGTGAGTCTCGTTAACAACATTGAAAAAGAATTGATCATTGTTAACGACTGTTCAACAGATGGTACTGCAGATGAAGTGATTAAATTTATAGAAACAAATCCTTCACTTAATATTAAGTTCCTTCAGCATGAAGTAAACAAGGGAAAAGGTGCAGCATTGCATACAGGTATATTGCAGGCAAGCGGGCAATATCTGATAATTCAGGATGCAGATACCGAATACGATCCGAACGAATACAACGATATGCTTAAGCCAGTTATTATGGAATTTGCCGATGTTGTATATGGCTCACGATTCATGGGGAGCAACCCCCATCGTATTCTGTTCTTCTGGCATTCACTAGGCAATAAGTTTCTTACTTTTCTTGCCAATATGGTTTCCAACCTGAATCTTACAGATATGGAAACATGCTATAAGCTTTTTAATACCGGGATCATACAATCAATAAAGTTAAAGGAAGAACGTTTCGGTTTTGAACCCGAGGTGACAATAAAAATTTCAAGAATCCCCCGAATCCGAATCTATGAGGTTGGTATTTCTTATTATGGAAGAGCGTATGCGGAAGGAAAGAAAATAGGATGGAAGGACGGCTTTCGCGCAATTTATTGTATTCTTAAATATGGTTTGTTCAGGGCTTAGGTTATGATTTGTGTTCTCCTTTTATGGATACTGATTTTGGTTGTGTTTTATACAATCGGCTTTACCATTGACAAAGCAATCAGAATTTTCGCTGGAGATAACTCTGTCCGAAATTCT
>JBBRSO010000249.1:0-3251 GCA_038245405.1 Bacteroidales bacterium | reverse complement strand
CTAATCAGTATGCAAGCTGTATTGGTGAGGAATGCCGTGCGGGAGATATTGCTGTATTGCTTGGACCTGGAATGAATATTTACCGAATTGCTCAATGCGGACGAAACTTTGAATATATGGGAGAAGATCCCTTCTTAACTTCACGAATGGTGGAAAATTATGTCGTGGGCATGCAAAATACCGGTACAATGGCAACTCTGAAACATTTTGCGTGTAACAATACCGATTATTACCGCAGAAGATCAAACTCCATTGTCAACGAACGAACATTAAATGAAATATACCTTCCCGCTTTTAAAGCCGGTATTGATGCAGGTGCTATGGCGGTAATGACTTCCTATAACAAACTGAACGGCGAATGGTGTGGTCAAAGTAGTTATGTGATCAATCAATTGCTGCGTAAAGATCTTGGATTCAAAGGACTTGTCATGACCGACTGGAATTCTGTATGGGATACTAAAAAGATCATTTTCTCAGGACAAGATCTGGAAATGCCCGGTAATCAGAATATCAAAAATAACGCCCTCACTTTGCTTGCGAACAAAGAGATTAGTGAAAAAGATATTAACCGTATGGCAAAGTCCATTATTCGGACTTGCATTTCCATGGGACTGTACGATCGTCCGATAAAAGACGATAGTTTTGCTACAAAATTAGCCGGACATAAGGAAATTGCCTTGCAGACAGCCCGTGAAGGAATTGTATTATTGAGAAATCAAAACAACATCCTTCCTATTAGAATGAATTCAGTTAAAACCATACTTCTTACTGGCGATTATGTCGAACAACTTGCCAGAGGAGGCGGCTCGGCAGAGGTTGAAGGATATGATATTATCACCATGTTAAATGCTTTACAAAATGAATTCGGAAATAAACTGGTCTATGAAAAGACTCCAACTGACGAACAAATAAAATCTGCTGATGTAGTTTTATTGAGTATTGGAACTTTCGATCGTGAAAATTATGACCGTCCGTTCAATCTGCCTAAAGAAAAAGACAAACAGATTCTGGATATGGCTGCAAAAAACAAAAATCTGGTGATACTTGTCAGTTCAGGAAGCGGCATTCGTATGACAGAATGGAATGATAAAGTGGCTGCTATAGTTTATTCCTGGTATTTGGGACAAAACGGAAATACTGCACTTGCCGAAATTCTTTCAGGGAAAACCAATCCTTCAGGTAAATTACCCATTACCATAGAAAAGAATTTCGAAGATTCACCCGGATACGGATATATTCCGGCAGGAAAAAAACTCTATGACAATATGCCTGCAAAAGACAATCTAAAACTCGATGATTTATTTGACATCAATTACAAAGAAGGTATTTTTGTTGGTTATCGGTGGTACGAATCAAAGAAAATTACGCCTTTGTATCCTTTTGGTCATGGTCTGAGTTACACAACATTTGAATATGGAAAAGTGCTGGTCGACAAGAAAAATATGACCGCCAATGATAAGATAACTCTTTCCATCAATGTGAAAAATACAGGTAAATACAAAGGTGCTGAAGTTGTTCAACTTTATATAAGTGATAAGAAGTCTTCATTACCACGGCCAATAAAAGAATTGAAAGGATTCCGAAAAATCAATCTAAAATCAGGAGAAGAACAGACAATTACTTTCACTATTGACAAAAAAGCATTAAGCTTTTATGAACCGGCCAAACATGCATGGATAGCCGAAAAGGGTGCTTTTGAAGCTCTTATTGGTTCTTCTTCTGCAGATATACGTGGAAAGATCGCTTTTGAATTAAAGTAATTCTGTTTGTATTTTCCAATGAGTTGCCCGATATTCTAACGGGTTTTGGATGAGAAACAAGCCTGATTTTAATAACCAATGAAATTAATACCTATGTATTTATGAAAATTCTAAAGTATGCCCTTTTAGCTTCTTCCGTGGCAACGGGTACCTCGTTGCAGGCAAAATCCCCGAATATCATCATCATCATGACTGACCAACAGCGTGCCGACTTACTTGCTCGCGAAGGGTATCCACTCGACATTATGCCCTTTGTGGACAGTATGGCAAAGCAAGGTGCATGGTTTAACAAGGCATACACGACCTGCCCAGCCAGTGTACCTGCCCGTACCTCTTTTCTGACAGGGAGGTTCCCGAAGGCAACACATGTTCGTTCCAATCAGAATGAAAGTGATGCTTTTTATGAAAGCGATCTTTTTAAAGTAGCAAAAGAAAAAGGGTATAAAACAGCATTGGTAGGCAAGAACCATACTTATCTCCGGAAAGAAAGGGTCGATTATTGGTCGCCTTACATGCACGGAGGCCAGATTGGAGGTGCCAAAACAGAAGGAGCTGTAGCTTTCGACAAATTCCTGAATGACACAAAACTGTATGCATCATTAACGGCCTCCCCGGGCGGAGTTGAGGTTCAACTTCCCTTTCGGATGGTTGATGATGTAACCCAATGGATAAAAAGTATCAACGATGATCCCTTTCTGATGTGGTTCTCTTTTTCAGAACCTCATAATCCTTATCAGGTTTGCGAACCATACTTTTCGATGTTTTATGATAAACTTCCAAAAATTAAAACTTCATCTAAAGATCAGAAAACAAAAGGTAAACCTTATGAGCAACTGGCAGAAATGATGAGACTGGGACATATTGGTTACGAAGATAATATTGACCGTTTACGATCAAATTATTTGGGTATGCTTCGGCTGATTGACGATCAGGTGGCACGTCTGATACAAAACCTGAAAGAACAAGGAGTTTACGACAATACGATTTTTGTATATCTGTCCGATCATGGTGATTATGTAGGAGAATACGGATTAATGAAAAAGGGTGCCGGCGTTGCCGATGTTCTTACCCGGATTCCTATGCAATGGACTGGTCCAGGGATTAAGGCAAGTGCCAGTCCACAAGATGCGCATGTATCCATGGCTGATGTTTTTCCAACCGTTTGTGAAATACTGGATGCACCTATTCCTGTAGGAGTTCAGGGTAGAAGTTTATGGCCCATGTTGAAAGGAGAAAGTTATCCTAAAACTGAATATGAATAAAGGGTTGAATCAATTGCCCAAGCTTTTGGAATAAGGAAAAGTAGTAGAATTAAAAAGTATTTTTTCATTTTAATTTCAGGTAAGAAGCAATAAATTATTGTGTTTACAAAAATACAAATAATTTTGTATGTTTAAGAACACTACACTTTTAATTCAGTACAAAACTTTGTTTAAATTTGTACGTGTTCACTATTCTTGTCGATAAAAAGAAGTATTCCATTATTTTCAT
>JBBRSO010000248.1:0-3274 GCA_038245405.1 Bacteroidales bacterium | reverse complement strand
ATCGTTTCCATTCAGGAATCCGTCGCTTGCCATCGAAGAGAGGGTCAATGATCTTGTTAAACGCATGACCCTTCAGGAAAAATCGGACCAACTGGTTTATACCGCGCCGGCAATTCCGCGGCTTGGTATTCCTGCATACACCTGGTGGAATGAAGCACTCCATGGGGTTGCCAGATCTGGCTATGCAACAGTGTTTCCTCAATCAATAACCATTGCGAATTCATGGGACGAATCCCTCATGTTCAATGTAGCTAATGCCATCTCAGATGAGGCAAGAGCAAAATATCATGAGTTCCAGAGAAAAGGAAAAACAGGCATTTACCAGGGCCTTACATTCTGGTCGCCCAATATTAATATTTTCAGAGACCCACGATGGGGAAGAGGCCATGAGACTTATGGAGAAGATCCGTTCCTTACTGGCAGAATGGGCTATGAATTTGTAAAAGGAATGCAGGGCGATGATCCCAAATATCTGAAGACTGTAGCAACTGCAAAACATTATGCTGTTCATTCAGGTCCGGAGTCAACAAGGCACTCATTTAATGCAAAAGTGAGTGAAGTTGATCTAAGAGAAACCTATCTACCGGCATTCCGTACACTTGTTATGGATGCAGGAGTTTACTCCGTGATGGGTGCGTACAATATGTTCAGGGATTATCCATGTTGTGCAAACCCGATATTATATGGAATTCTCAGGAATGAATGGGGCTTCAAAGGTTATATCGTATCCGATTGCGGGGCAATCTCCGACTTCTACAGATTCACCCATTTTGCAAAAGATGCAACTGAGGCAGCGGCTCAGGCTGTTAAGGCCGGAACAGATCTGGAATGCGGTTCAGACTATAAAAATCTTGTGGAAGCTGTAAAAAGAGGCTTACTCACCGAAGAGGATATAAATGTTGCTGTTAAAAGGATCTTTACTGCAAGATTCAAACTGGGTATGTTCGATCCTGACGAGATTGTTCCTTATGCACAGATACCTTATTTTGTAAATTGTTCCGATTATAATAATTCCCTGGCACGTGATGCAGCACGAAAATCAATTGTCCTGCTGAAAAATGATAATAATATACTTCCTCTTTCAAAAGACATTAAAACTATTGCTGTAATAGGGCCGAATGCCGATAATTTCGAATCATTGATAGGTAATTATAACGGTATTCCCAAGGACCCTGTTACTGTCCTTTCAGGTATAACTAACAAACTTTTTTCTGGTACAGAAATTAAATATGCGGAAGGAAGTGATCTGGCAGAAGGCATACATAATTTAACTCAAATCCCGGGACGATATCTCCAAACGTCAGATGGAATTCAGGGTGCTTATGGTGAATATTTTGATAATAGGGAGATGAACGGGAAGCCTGTTTTTACCAGAGTTGATGACAATATTAATTTCTACTGGGAACATCTGTCGCCGAGATATGACATGCCCGATGATAATTTTGGTGTTCGATGGACTACTTATCTTACCCCGCCTGAAAATGGAACCTATGCCATAGGCTGTTGGGCATCTTCCGGCTTTGAAATCCTTCTTGATGGTAAAAGCATAATCTCCGGAAGAAATGATCATGCTGCAACTCATATAGAGACGCCAGTGGAACTTAAGGCGGGCAATAAATATAAATTGGAAGTTTTGTATAAAAATTTCCAGGGTGATGCAGATATTAAGCTACTATGGGCTCCCCCGAGACCACACATGATGGAAAATGCTTTAACTGCAGCCAATAATGCAGATGTCGTAGTTCTTGTTCTCGGATTATCCCAGCGTCTTGAAGGTGAAGAAATGGCAATCAAGATTGATGGATTCAGCGGAGGAGACCGTACAAATCTTAACCTCCCTGAGGTTCAGGAGAAGCTTCTCAATGCATTAACTGCCACAGGGAAACCAGTTATAGTTGTACTGACAAGTGGCGGAGCATTATCGGTAAATAATGCCCAACAAAAAGCCGCAGCAGTTTTGCTTGCAGGTTATGGAGGACAGCAGGGAGGAAATGCTGTGGCTGACGTACTCTTCGGAGATTATAATCCTGCAGGCAGACTTCCTGTAACATATTATAAATCAATTGACCAGATACCTGCCTTCGAAAATTATGATATGAAAGGGAAGACGTACAGGTTCTTTACACAGGAACCATTGTATCCTTTCGGTTATGGGCTGAGCTATACTACCTTCAGTTACAGTAACCTCTCAATACCTGAAAAGATTACGGCAGGCGAGAAAGTGAGCATCAAAGTAACTGTTACAAATACAGGCAAACTTGCTGGTGATGAAGTAGTACAACTATATCTTTCCGATGAGAAAGCGTCAACACCAAGGCCGGTGCGTCAGCTTGAAGGATTCTCAAGGGTGACTCTTAACCCTGGTGAAAGTAAAGTAGTTGAGATTAATCTTGAACCAAGACAATTCTCCATTATTAATAACAAGGAAAAGCGTGTGATTGAACCCGGATATTTTACGATAACGATAGGGGGTAAGCAGCCTGGTTTCAAGGGTTATCTTGATCCTAAGTTTACCCAGGTACTGACTGGAAGAATCAGACTTACAGGAAAAGAAGTAGCATTCGCAAACTAGATTTTGTAAATGAAATTCTTCCCTTTAAATTGTCTATAAACAAATATTATGCTGGAGGAGAAACATATTCTGCAGAAACGCGTAAATCTGTTTGATGGGATATCGATTGTTGCAGGAGCAATGATCGGGTCAGGGATCTTCATTGTCAGTGCTGACATCGCCCGTAATGTAGGGTCGCCCGGGTGGCTGCTGGTTGTGTGGCTGATTACCGGTATCATTACCATGATAGGTGCTTTAAGCTATGGTGAACTTGCTGCAATGATGCCGCAAGTAGGTGGTCAGTATGTATATCTGAGGGAAGCATATCATCCGCTTATAGGTTTTTTATTCGGATGGACAACATTCCTCGTAATTCAATGCGGAACAATTGCCGCTGTTGGTATTGCATTTGCAAAGTTTAGCGGCGTGCTCTTCCCCTGGATATCTGAAAAAAATATCCTGTTTTATCTTGGTCCTCTGAAAATCAATAGCACTATGATAGTCGCTATTGGAATGATCTCCTTTCTTACCTGGGTAAATACAAAAGGAATTGTTACAGGTAAAACGATTCAGAATATCTTTACATCAACAAAGGTTGTAGCTCTTATCGGATTCATAGCCATCGGATTAATTGCAACAAAAAGCCTGACATCTTTTCAGGTCAACAAGGAAATATTCTCTCAGGCAAGCAGCAGAGGATCTTCAAACCAGGTAGTTCCGCTT
>JBBRSO010000247.1:0-3286 GCA_038245405.1 Bacteroidales bacterium | reverse complement strand
TCCAAAAAAATGATTAAGGAACGTTTAATTGGCTACATCGAAGAGAGTATAAAGCAAAACTGGGAAATTGAAGCCTTGTCGAATTATAAAGAGAAAGGCTATTCATACAAAGGTATTGCAGAGAAAATATTAAAAATTCATATACTCTTCAAAGGCTCAGGAATCAAAGAGGGCGATAAGATAGCCCTTGTTGGACGGAACTCTGCAAACTGGTGCATAGTATATCTTGCTGCGGTTTCTTATGGAGCAGTAATTGTTCCGATACTTCCTGATTTTAAAACCGATGATCTGGTTAATATTATAAGCCATTCTGATTCAAGAATGCTTTTTGCTGACGATAAAATCTATGATCTTTTTGATTTAAAGAAGATCCCGGAAGTAATCGGCGCAATCTCACTCGACGACTTCAGGTCATTAGCTTCATGCACAAAGGAATTTGACATTGGTTTTGCCGCAATCGAAAGCGAATATTCCCGGTTATATCCTGAGTTAAAGAAAGAACACATTAAGTTTTCTGATATTTCAAATGATAATCTGGCTGTTATCAGCTATACCTCCGGCACTACAGGGTTTTCAAAAGGTGTAATGATCACCCACAACAGTCTTGCGGCAAATTTAAGATACGCGCAAAACAACATGCCGCTCAAATCGGGCGATCCGCTTGTCTCATTTCTTCCCCTTGCTCATACATATGGATGTGCTTTTGAGTTTTTATTCCCATTCAGCATCGGATGTCATATCACCATATTATCAAAAACACCTTCACCGCAAATAATTATACAAGCATTTAAGGAGATCAAACCCAGACTAATTATCTCAGTGCCACTCGTGATTGAAAAGATATTCAAGAAACAACTTCTGCCCGTTATAGGGAAACTGCATATGAAGATCTTACTTGCAATTCCACTTGTCAATAAGATTCTTTACAAAAAAATAAGTGACAAGCTGGTGGAAACTTTTGGAGGCGAGTTTAAAGAAATCGTTATCGGTGGCGCCGCATTCAATGCTGATGCTGAAAAATTCTTCAAGAAACTCAAATTTAAATTTGCTGTCGGATATGGCATGACGGAATGTGGTCCGCTTATAAGCTACGCGTCATGGGATACAACAAAGCTTGGCGCATCAGGCAGAGCCGTCGATACACTTCAGGTTACAATAGATTCCCCTGACCCTCAGACAGTTGTAGGGGAGATAATATTAAAAGGGGAAAATGTAATGACAGGTTATTACAAAAACGAAAAGGCCACCCGCGAAATGATAGACGAGAACGGCTGGATGCATACAGGCGATCTCGGCATAATCGACAGGGATGGGAATATTTTTATTAAAGGAAGAAGCAAAAGCATGATCCTCGGTCCATCGGGAAAGAATATTTATCCTGAAGAAATTGAAGCATTCATAAATAATAAAGACTATATAGTCGAGTCAGTTGTTATAAGTGTAGATAACAAATTGATTGCATTGGTGCATCCCGATTATGAAATGGTGAAAAGGGACAATGTCTCAGAGAGTCAGCTGATTGAGATCTTTGATAAAGCCCGGAAAGAAGTTAATGAACGACTTCCGGAGTTCATGGCGGTAAGTAAATACAGGATCCATCCTGAAGAATTTGCAAAAACACCAAAGAGAAGCATCAAACGGTTCTTATATACCAAAGAATAAGCTGTGAGGGGGAAATAGAATGGAATTGTATGTGGTAATTGTCGCAGGAGGTAGTGGGAAAAGGATGGGCACTGAGACTCCCAAACAGTTTCTTGAGCTGGCAGGAAGGCCTGTACTAATGCACACAATTGAACGGTTCAAGAAGTTCAGCGAAACTATTGAGATCATTACTGTTCTGCCTGAGAATCAGCTTCTTTACTGGCTCGAGCTTCAAAAGAAACATTCATTTTCAATATTGCATACCCTGGTTAAGGGTGGAAGCAACAGGTTTTTGTCGGTAAGAAACGGTCTCGAATATGTAAATACCCCGGGACTGGTAGCAATACACGATGGAGTAAGACCCTTTGTGAGCATTGACACTATTAGAAGATGTTTCGATACAGCTGAGAAATACGGGAATGCAATACCGGCAATTTCACCAACAGAATCGCTAAGAATACTTACCGATCAGGGAAGCCTGCCTGTCAGCAGATTCAACGTTAAACAGATCCAGACACCCCAGGTGTTTAATGCAGAATTGATTAAGAAAGCATATCAGCAGGAGTACGACAACGACTTTACCGACGACGCAACAGTTCTTGAAAAGACAGGGGAAAAGATAATCCTCATCGAAGGTAACCGCGAGAATATCAAGATAACAAATCCCGAGGATCTTGTTATTTCCGACGCTTTGCTTCATTTAGGATAGACCAACGCAAAGAGAGGCCATTTCGGTTTAAAAACAACGTATGTTCGAGAAAAAGATACACGAGTTTAAAGGACTCGAAGTGAGGGTTTCAGATTTTGCAAGCAAAGGAATTTTAGACATTCTTAGTCATGCCGTCCAGGGATCTGAAGGAGGATTAAGGTTTTCACTCCAGAACATAATGCCACGCATAGCGGCTTATAAAGATCAGATCAGATTTGTTTCACTCTATAAAAAAAATCAGATAACAGGTACCGTCGGTTCATGTTACCGCATATCTGGCCAGGGTAAGCTGCGCTACCCGTCTTCATACCTTCGTTACCTTGCTTTCCAGGTGTCATACCAGGCTGATGCAGGACTGAGAAAGCGCCGACAAAAGACCCTCATCAAACATGAACAGGATGACTCTTTTAAGCAAAAAACACTTGAAATTTTCAGCAAACCTTATCTTCTCGATCTTGATAATGTTTATGAAGGGGATAAACATATAATGTATGCTTTTGTGGAAAGCATGAATGAAAGATCTATAAGTCTGGTACAACAGGCTGGATACGAATATATCAGATCATTCCTGACGGTTGCCTTCAGCAGGTTTTCTCCAAAAACAGATCCGTCAGTTGTAAAGTTGCCCAACGAAGAAAAAGCCTTAATGGAGACACTTCTTTGCGAATATTACCGCGACTATTCTTTCTTTAGCAACGATTATACATTTTTCGGAGATAAATATTACGTATTAAAAGAAGGAGATGCGATAATTGCGGGAGTGAGTGCCATCCCTTCTGTCTATAAAGTTTACAATGTTCCCGGAATCTGGGGTTGGGTAATAATGAAAGTTTTGCCCAAAACACCATATTTTCGCCGCCTGTTCCGTCCGGGAGAATTCAGATATCTTGTTTTTGATGCAATATATTGCAAAAAAGGTCGTGAGAGCATGCTTGG
>JBBRSO010000246.1:0-3312 GCA_038245405.1 Bacteroidales bacterium | reverse complement strand
TTACAGTATTCAGCGTATAGTGCTCAAAACCACCAGATGTGTTGGTCATTAACAATGAATTGCGCATACCGGGAC
The DNA here is from genome assembly GCA_038245405.1 of Bacteroidales bacterium. GTDB lineage: Bacteria > Bacteroidota > Bacteroidia > Bacteroidales > VadinHA17 > LD21. The sequence goes on along the minus strand of JBBRSO010000246.1, from coordinate 3,237 downwards.
CCCACCAGAGGTTTTCGTTGGATAACCCTAAGGATACCGGTCCGGCAGTAAGCCGAATACTGCTTTGTCCCCAGAACAAACGGTTATAGGGTTTGTCCCCAAATCGTTCAGGGAGATCAATTCTGTTGTGAAAATTTTGATAACCGGCCCAGATCCTGTCGGTTTGTGCTGCGGGGAAACCGTCAAATTGCGAGTTTTCTGCGTAGACATATTCCGGTTTCAACTGAATGCTCAGTGGTCCTGCTTTCACAAATAGGCCAGCGCTGAACATACTTTGATAGCCTTTTGCCGGAATCATCACACCGTCATTCAGACTATAAGGATGATGTGTATTGAACTGCTGCTGCCAGGTAACGGGAAGCAGTTTAGCTTCAATAAATTTTACCGGGAGCGTGAGTTTACCGTTAAACTTTTCACCTTCAAGCGCATTCGACGGGTCAAACCCATTTTTAAGATGAAGGGATGCTACCGGAAAGAAGGGTCTTGAGGTAAATGAGATCGTAGAGTCAATCTGCCCTAATAGCTGGGCTCTCCGGTAGGCATCTTCCAAAATGGGAGTTCCAACACGTAACGATTGGCCAATCGATTGGATTGGAAAGCTTAAAATGCTAATTAGGAATAAGAAAAGTAGTTTATTCCGGATTTTCATATGTTTATATTTTGTTTTTTTAATCCCGCATGTGCGGGATATGGAACTCGCCAAATGGTCATCCTCGTGCGTGAGTAAGTTTTACTCATGGCTCGTTTCATATTGGAAATTTAGAGTTGGAGAATCTATGAGTTATGTGAAGAATGTTGATAATCAGGCTGAAATATTCAGAAGAACATTAATGGATATTGGTTTTTGAAATTTTAGGATGTATGCTGACAGGCTGCTAAAATATTTTCTAAATACTATTCTTCAGTCAAAATTCTATAAATAAAAGATGAATGTCGCAAGTTTCATAAAGTTGGTAATACTATATTCCTTAACCTAATGACATCGTCCTTAAGAGATCGTAAAAACTAATTTTAAACAAATTCTATGACTATTTAGATCAAATAATCAATTGTCAATGGAAGCATTTTTTTTACTAACCTTTTCTCCAAACTCGCTCTTGAGTGTGCGGTCTAAGCCTTCTGCTAATGTGAAAGGCGCTTTAAAGCCGATGCTATGTGCCAGTGAAGCATCAATTTGCGTCGTAGCGCAGAATTTTTTTATCCGGATTCTGCTGATAGGAAACTTTTTGCCTGTTATCCATGAAACAAGATCAAAGGAAATTCCACCTGTCTTCCCAACCCAATATGGAAGGCGAAATGAAGGAAGCTTCCTGTTGAGACTCTCTTCTGCCTGGAGGACAAGTTCGTTCATTGTCAGGTCTGGTTGGTCTGTGTAATTAAGCACCCTCACACCAGGCTTTACTGTTTCGAGGCAGAACTTGATAAATGCAGCAACATTACCAACATAGGCCATCGATTTCCGGTTTTCTCCCTTTCCGATCATCAGAAACCTTCCGGAGGCAATTTGTCTCAGTAAGTTATGGACGTTTCCCTGGTTCTTCTCTCCAAATGCAACTGATGGACGTATGATTGTAAGTGATTTGTTAACAGGATCTTTCTGTTGCCACTCCCTCAGGATTTTCTCTGCCTGCAATTTGCTTTTTCCATAATGGCTGGTCGGGTCGGGGGAAGATGATTCATTTGGATTTTTCCTGTTGAGCCCGTAAACAGCGGCCGAACTAATAAAGATAATGTTGGTTATTCCCTGTATATCCATTCCGTCAAGCACATGGCGGGTTCCATTCACATTAACGTCATAATACAAAGAAATGGGTGAAACATCATCTCGGTGTTCAGCTGCCAGCAATATTACTGTATCTATTTGTTTAGTAAGGACATGTTCAAGATTTTTTTCCCTGATGTCCTGTATTGTTGTAATCTCGTTGTATTTTTCACTCGGGTTTTTGTCAATGTTGCAGCATTTATCTGTTCCTAAAAGATCTATCAGTCTTGATCCGATAAATCCGCTTGCACCCACTATGGCTATATATTTCATTTATAAAGAAATTTATTATCTTTCATAGTTTAATTTCCGTAATATTTTTTGATTGGTTTTTACCCTTTTTAAATCAAAAAACCATCCCCATTTATTGAAGTATTTTATAATGTTGGCTGCATGAATCAGGAGCATATCGCCCCTCTTATACGATTCTTTTGCATGATCGTGAATGATAAATACTTCAGGAAAGTAAATCGTTTTGTACTTTTCGTTGATTCTCCTTGTTAAATCGATATCTTCAGGATACATGAAGAACCGTTCGTCAAATAATCCCACCTCCTTGATGCAAGCTGTTCTTAAAAACATAAAGCACCCTGACAAATAAGGGACCTCCATTATTTTGTCATATCCGGTGAATATCAGCTGAAATCTTTCTTTTCTTTTTTTCAGTACTGAAGGAGGTAAAAATCTTCGGAATATCAAGTCGAACGGGGTTGGAATCAGTTTGCACAGGTATTGTGTCTCTCCTTCAGGAGAAAGAACTTTTGGCATCATCTGGCCTACTTCGGCATGTTGCTTCATATAAGTCACCAATGAACCAATTACATTTGGTAAAAAAGAGATGTCTGAATTTATAACTAAGTGAAATTCAAAATTATTGATGATTTCCTTAATCGCTAAATTGTGACCCCTGCCATACCCGATATTGTGTCCTGTAAAGTGATATTCAACTTTATCGTCTACGAGAACATTTCTAAGACTGTCGTCCGGCGAATTGTCAATTAATAAAAGTTGAAAATTAATTTGAGATTGAATAAAGCACTGATATACATGTTTTAGTTCTAATGGATCAGTTTTATATAAGACAATGCTTGCAGATATCTTCATTTTTCTCCTGGTGAAATATTCATAATGATTTTCTTGCCACTTTACTACCTGCTTATCAACGATTCTATCGAATCAATAATTTTATCAGTTTGATTTTTCCAGGAATAGGTTTTTCTTGCCCTGCTTATTTCCTGTTCAGTTGGTTTCTCGAAATTCTCAATATTCTGTAAAAGAAGAACTAATTCATCCTGATTAAAGGGCGAAAAGTAATGAATACCTAAATTCTGAAACTCAGCAAGTGATCCCTGATTTGAGGAAAGTATTCTCGCGCCTACATTGTACGCTTCAAGAATCGGGAGACCAAATCCTTCGTACAACGATGGCATTACAAAAGCCAGACAATTGCGGTAAAGCGTTTGAATTTCATGGTC
>JBBRSO010000245.1:0-3370 GCA_038245405.1 Bacteroidales bacterium | reverse complement strand
TATTGGATAATGATATATCTTTGCGGAAAATCAAAATAAAATAAAAAACATCATGAGTAAAGGAACAGTAAAATTTTTCAATGATTCCAAAGGATTTGGATTTATCAAAGATGACGCATCGGACAAAGAGTATTTTGTACATGTTACAGGCCTGATCGATGAGATCAGAGAGAATGACCAGGTATCTTTTGACCTACAAGAAGGTAAAAAAGGATTAAATGCAGTAAATGTTAAAGTAATTTAATATATTCAAAACATTATTCTTTGAAAGCCCTGCTGTGAAGCAGGGCTTTTTTTGTGCCTTGTCGGGAATATAGAACTGATTTTAATCCTGATATGCTGTGGAATTCCTTAGCTGTGAAAAAATAAACCACAGAGGCACGGAGACACAGATTACACTGAGGATCACTGAGAAAATAAATAGGGTCTGCGGTTTAAATACAAAGGCGTTGTTTGTTAGATAATTATAGAAATAATTGGGTTATAAAATTTACAGATATATGGATAAGCCCCGCAGAATGCATGAACTTAATCCTTATTATAGCGAATACCTGTAAATCCGGTTTATAGCTTTATCGGAGCTGGTCTGCTCCCTTTCAAAGTATAAAAACAGTTCTTTATCGTTGTTGTAAACGCCAAAGTTGTATTCTGCCCGAATTTCCTTAACAGTCTGCCTGGTTTCCGTATTCATTAGCTTCGACCAGCTTAATGCAAATTTATCATCACTGCTGAAATCAAATATTTTCGAACAAGTATTCGAATAGCTCAGTTTATCATCCATCAGGGCGTTTTCCCAGTAGACCAGCGATCCTGAATTCGACATCAGCACATAGGGTTCGGCAAAGGTGTTTCCCCACCAATCATAAATCAATTGGAATGAATCTGTTGAAATATCGAAAACTACGAAACCGGATGAGGATATTTGACTTTCACCAACATACAAAGTATTGCCGTCAGGGTGAACAGACATATCGCCGTTATACATTTCTTTAGGAAAAGTTGATCCTATTTCGGCTCCCGAGTTCAGATCAATGCATAAAACAGGATTACTGCCGATATAATTCGTATAAGCCTGATAATAAAGCCTGTCACTTCGGCCACAGGCGATCTGGTCAACATCCCTGCTTGTGGGAATTTCCGAGATAACCTTCCGGGTATTCATATCAACCCTATAGATTTTCTGTTCATATTGTTTACTGAAATACATGTATTTTTCGGCTTTATCCATATCAAAGTCCAGTACCCGGGCTATAATGGAATCCTCTGCTACCATGGTTTTAGAATTTATGAAAAGCAAACCCCTTGGAGTTTGAGCATATATATAGCCCCTGCCGTGATCCATTTTTATCCGAAGAATTTTCCCGTATTCATAAAAGATTCCGGAGACAATCATCAGCTCATTACTCGGTTTTCTTAATTGAAATTTGTTTTGAACTACAACCTGATAGAAATAATTCTTGCTAATGATCAGCGTGCTGTCAACAAAGCTGGTATCACTAATATTAGTCAGTGTTCCTATCTTTTCTCCCCATTGGTAGGCATTTTCGTATGTATTCCTGTAAATTTCATAGCTGACAAAATCGTCATTATAATATTTTGTCCAGTGCAGCGTAGCAGAATTATCACGTTTATCTATTGATTTTAAAATTACTTTAGGTGGTAACTGGTTGATAATATGAATACTGTCGCTGCTCCAGTACCCTTCGGGAGTCATTGCCATGAGGTAAATAGTATGGCTGCCTTCCGATAAAGTTGACGTTATCAGGGTATATGTCCTGCCAGCGTTGGGGTATTCAGTTTTCAGCACACCATCTCTGTTACTTTTCCATTGTATCTGAATTTCAGGTGTATACCTGGAAGAATAGCGGACCATTCCCTGAATTTCAATTGTATCGCCTGGCGAAAAAAAAGAGCTATCGGCTGGTTTAATAATTTCGGTTGCTGAATACGGATTTTCGCTGATAAAATGCTCGTATCTGTCTTTGCAGCCTGCTGCGATTAGTAAAGAAACAAGCAGCATGAAAGAGAATTTATACATACTATTTCTCTTTTCGTTGAATATACGCATGTAAACCTGCCGAGAAATTGAATCCTCTCTCATAGTCTTTGTAATCATAAGCGGATGATTGTTCCATCATCTGGTAATTTCTTTTCTCCCAGTAGTATGAAAACAAAGTTTCGACAGATACATTTGAGGTAATAAAAAAGGCCAGTCCGATTCCGGGTTTTACTTTGAGTATATTTCCGTTTGTCTTTGCTGCGGAACCATCCCAGTCAGTATAGTGCGTTTTTAGTAATCCATAGGAGGCTTTGCATTCAGGAAATGCAGCGAATTTGCCAAATGAAAAATAATAGCGGAGCAAGGGCCCGAATGAAAACTGAAAATCGCGTGTATCATCAGTTTTGTACTTATTCGAACTTATTTCGGAGAACACCCCTGTACAGAGTGAATTTTTCAGGAAATACCCGATATCAGGTGTCAGTGAGAATTCTGAATGATAATCAGTTAAGTTCATAATTATATTGCCGCCGGTTAACCAGGTCCCTTTCTGAACCTGCCCAAAGGAGATACGGGCAAAGAGTATAGTAAAGACGAAAAGAAGGTATTTTAATTTCATATAATGATGATTTGAACCCAAGTGAAAAATGAAGCAACAGCTTTCAGGACCAAGAGGTTGTTGCCTCATGCAATAAGATATTAATCAAGTAACAAATGTACATGTATTTTCTTATTTCTGCTTTTTTTCTTCCAAAGATTACTGGCATAATCATGATAGTAATATTGTACTGGTTAGTAGCAATAAGCAAAAGTTTGCAGACCCTAAATACCAATCCTGCGCTATCTAATTACACTCCTTGCGAAGTGGTTAAATTAATTTGGGTCTGCTGAAAAACTCCGAAGAAGTTTAATTTTAATAACCTCCTTTTTAACTGATGCCTCCGTGGTTTTTATTGACTGTTGTTTTTCCAATTTAACCCACATTAATCATTGGAAGGATTAATAATCCGAACTATAGGGTGTGGAGAATTTTATTCGCCATTTATCAGCGATTATAAATCGCTGCACCCGCATGCGGGTATCAGATGGAAAGGACGACCGTTTAATCCCACTTTTTCAGAACATCTCCCTACACTTTTACTCTGTTGTTCAATTAACAATAATTGATTGTTAACAAATTCTTTGTCGATCTAGCATTTTCTATTGCTTAATTTGGGTTTAAAAGGCATAAAAAAAACCGGCTTTAAACCGGTTTAAGATATTTTATTTCTCTTTGAACTCCCAGTATTCATCTACGATCTCCGTAGTTTTCTGCTCCCAGTAAGCAGGGGAAACCCGTTTGCCATCGGGCGTTTTTAATCTCATTTCATA
>JBBRSO010000244.1:0-3388 GCA_038245405.1 Bacteroidales bacterium | reverse complement strand
TGAACGATTAGAGTTGTTGTGAAGTGAGCTTTCAAAATAATCCTATCTTTATGTTTTTAAAAAAATGATGGAGAACCAGCAGGTTAGTTTAAATGAGAAGAAGAGAGCGGAGGTTGAATCAATGTTCGACTCAATTGCCTGGAGGTATGATTTTCTTAATCATTTTCTTTCTTTTAATCTCGACAGGCTTTGGAGACGAAGAGCAATAAGGATAATATCCGGTTCATTTAAGACACCGCTGATAATTGATGTAGCTACCGGTACCGGCGATCTGGCTATAGCAGCACTGAAGCTTAATCCAAAGAGGATTTCAGGCATCGATATTTCAAAGAAAATGCTTGAAATCGGAAAGGAGAAAATTCAAAAAAATGGATATAGCGATAAAATAGAGTTACTATTCGGTGATTCTGAAAACATTCCTTTTGAAGATAAGCTGTTTGATGTTGCAATGGTAGCTTTTGGCGTTAGAAATTTTGCAAATCCGTTAAAGGGACTCTCAGAAATGAGACGGGTAGTTCGAGATGGAGGCATGATTATGGTCCTCGAATTTTCGAAACCTTTGGGATTTCCTTTTAAACCGCTTTATAATTTTTATTTCAAAAATATATTGCCACTTTTTGGTAGATTTTTCTCAAAAGACAAGGCTGCATATACATATCTGCCCGATTCGGTAATGAAGTTTCCTGACAATGAAAAATTTCTTGATTTGCTTGTTCAGGCAGGGTGGTCTGAAACACGTCAGATAAAACTCACAGGAGGAGTTGCAAGTATTTACACAGGCTTTAAACGAAATGGGCAATAATTGGAAATCAAACGAGTTTATTAAATTGTTATTAATAATAAGTAATCTTTTGACTAAAGTGAAACGGCAGGCTGTTTTCATATCTCTGTTAACATTCTTTCTTCTTAATAATCTGATTCTGTTCGGACAGAAGCAGAAACCAAAGAATGAATCATGGTATGATGAGAAAGTTTTACATTTTGGGTTCAGCCTGGGCTTTAATTCAATGGATTTTACACTGACACCGTCTGAGAAAAATTTCCGGACTGACACTCTCTATCCTGACGTAAGTGTGTTAAATCCCGGGAACAATATCCAGATAGTAACCGATTTCCGACCTGCAAATCATCTCGATATCAGATTCCTGCCAGGGGTTTCCTTTGGTCAGCGAGTGATAAGGTATTATAAAAATCAGGTGCTTGTAAATGATAAGCAAAGACTTGAATCGTCATATCTGGAATTTCCGTTATTGTTAAAATATAAGGGCGACAGATTAAACAATGTCAGACCATATGTTATTGGGGGATTAAATTACCGGTACGATTTAGCAGGGAAAAAAGAGTTCGATGATGCCAAGCCAATATATATCCGGATCAAGCGGCCAGATCTTTATTATGAGCTGGGTGCCGGAATTGATTTTTATCTCACCTACTTTAAACTCTCTGTTGAACTTAAGATGTCAACCGGAATTGGTAATATTCTTGTTCAAGAAGCTGCTCCGGGCCATCCTCAGTATTACAACGCAATTGAGAAACTTAAGTCACAGATTTGGATTCTTGCATTTCATTTTGAATAATAATGTCGAAACAGGTTCAGATTAATTTAACTCCTGCCGCTGCAGCAGATGATGCGTCAATAAAAAAAATTGCTGCCTCTTTATCAGGAATTGACCAGTCATTGGTAACATCCATAAGGGTGATAAAGCGATCGGTCGACGCCAGGAAAAAAAATATCCGTGTGAATCTGACAGTGGATGTGGTGACAGCGGCTGATTCTGAAATAACAGAAGTTGCTCCATTTGTTCCAAAGGATGTTTCGCATAATCAGGAAGTTATTATAGTTGGAGCAGGCCCGGCAGGCCTTTTTGCAGCCCTGCGTTTGATAGAGCTTGGTTTGCGTCCTGTAATAATCGAGAGAGGTAAGGATGTTTCAGCGCGTAAAGTTGATATTGCTAAGATAAGCCGTGAGCAGACTGTTAATTCCGACAGCAATTATTGTTTCGGAGAAGGTGGTGCCGGAACTTATTCTGACGGGAAATTATATACAAGATCGAAAAAGAGAGGAGATAATGCCAGGGTACTTGAACTTCTCTGCTATCATGGAGCAAATAAAAATATTTTATATGAAGCTCACCCTCATCTTGGTACTGATAAACTCCCCGGAATTATTTCTGAGATCAGGAAATCAATACTTGATGCGGGCGGTGTGTTCATGCTTGAGAAAAAAGTAACCGATTTTATTCTTGAAGGAAATGCAATCAAGGGTGTCGTAACCTCTGATAATGAAATATACAAATCGCCGTATGTTATTCTTGCCACAGGTCATTCTGCCCGCGATATATATGAACTTTGCCAAAGAAACGGAATTGAATTGGAAATGAAACAATTCGCAATTGGTGTAAGGGTAGAACATCCTCAGGAATTAATAGACAAGATACAATATCACGGCAACACTCGTGGAGAGTTTCTGCCGGCCTCATCGTATTATCTCGCTAAACAGGTTGATGGGAGAGGAGTGTACTCATTTTGTATGTGTCCGGGTGGATTTATTGTTCCATCAGCAACAATGCAGGAGGAAGTAGTGGTAAATGGAATGTCGCCCTCTGGAAGAAATTCCCCTTATGCAAATTCAGGAATAGTTGTTGAAATAAGGCCTGAAGATCTTGGCAAATACAGTAGCTTCGGCGTACTGGCCGGCATCGAGTATCAAAAGGATCTGGAGCGCGAGGCCTGGAAAAACGGCGGACATACTCAGCAGGCTCCGGCACAGCGTCTGCTGGATTTTGTAAATGGTGATAACTCGGCTAATCTTCCGAAAGTATCTTATTTTCCGGGGGTAACTCCTTCGCCTCTTCATAACTGGCTCCCAAAAGGAATAGGCAGACGGCTGAGGGATGGGTTCCGGCTTTTTGGTCAGGTAATGAGCGGCTATCTTACAAATGAAGCTGTTGTATTAGGTGTCGAATCAAGAACTTCGTCTCCGGTGCGCATACCAAGGGATCCTGAAAAGATGGAGCACATTCGACTTTCAGGACTATATCCCTGTGGTGAGGGATCAGGTTATGCAGGTGGTATTGTTTCCTCGGCAGTTGATGGCATGAGAGCTGCTGAAGCAATTTCAAAAAAATGTAATACTTTGTTTAGCGGATCCCTATTTTGAAGTAATGGTTAGCCGTTAGGGTTATATTTATTTCTCTTTCTTATCCGAAAGAAGAATCGATTCTTTCAATCTGAATGACAATAATATGCTCAGAATCATTAATCCAATCATCAGAACCAGCGATCTGGTCATTGAACCGGTTACGGCAGATTTAAAACTGTCCATGCCAAAAATAAATGCAATGCCTGATACCTGTCCCATCATAAGCAGCATTCCGTTTGAGGTACC
>JBBRSO010000243.1:0-3450 GCA_038245405.1 Bacteroidales bacterium | reverse complement strand
TTTCGCTCGCCATAATCCCTCCAGTAAGTTGGTTGGATACGACGATTATACATCAGGAGGAGCTAACTACCTACCCCATAACAAAAATTAGTATCAGTTTCAAAAGTTTAAATGGGCGCGCTCAAATACCAAGTGCAACATTTATTAGGAGATAATGTTTCATGGGAAAAATTTATAGTCAGTTGAGTATTACAGAGAGAACCATGATCCAGTGACCTTACCCCATTGTTTGTACCAGTTTTAACTTAGGTTTTTCGGTCTGTTGTTCTTTTTCAAATGTTCATGCAAACTCAGTTGGTGTCATGTTGTTCAGTGAACTATGCGGCCTTTCCAAGTTGTAATCCTGACGCCAGGTTTCAATGAGCTTCTGTGCGCTATTCAGGCTTACGAAAACGTTGTCGTTCAGGCATTCATTCCGGAACTTGCCGTTAAAGCTTTCGATATAGGAATTCTGAGTCGGTTTGCCGGGTGAATGAATCTGAGCTTGACGTTGTTATCAAAAGCCCAGAGATCAAGCGACTTGCTGATGAACTCAGGACCGTTATCGACTGTGATTACTTCTGGAAGCTCACGAGTTAAGGCAATGCGGTCAAGTACTCTGGCAACTCGTTTGCCTGTGAGCGAGTGATCAGCTTCCAGTACTGGACACTCTCTGCTGAAATTATCAACTATCGTCAACACACGGAATCGTCTGCCGCTGTAGAGGTTGTCAGATACGAAATCCATGGACCAGTGCTGGTTGATACGTTCCGGTTTGTCTAATACTACCCTGAGATGGCTGATACGCTTTCTGTTTTTCTTTAAACGTAGCGATAGCCCTTCTGCTTTGTAAAGACGTTCGGTGCTCTTGTGGTTGATATCACGCGCCCCTCTCGTAGCAGTAAGGTGTGCAAACGTGGAGAGCCGAACCTACGGCGTTTTTCAGCCAGCTCACGCAAGCGTGATCTGATCTCGTCGTCATTATTGGGTTTCGCCTGATACCGGCAACTGCTTCGGCACAGCCCGACAATTGTGCAGGCCCGTCTCTCGCTGAACAGGAACCCTTCTTTAAGGAGGATCACAATATTTCGCAGTTACAGCAATACGCATCCATTCATGCTTGTTGCGCTGTCGCTTGTAATGTTCTTATTTGAAGGGAAATGCATTGAAAAGTCCTTTTGTAAAATAAAATTTGTGTCATTTTATGCCAATTTTATCGAACAGTTTCTTAAATCTATTTTCCCAAGTATGATCTTTTGTGGCTCTTTTATATCCTGCAATTCCTATTTGTTCGGCCTGCTGTGGGTTTTTTAAATAATATTTTACCTTATCCAATAATTCTTCCTTTGTCTCATAACAAACAATTTCTTTATCTACTTCGTAATATTCCATTATTTCCTCTTGATAACCCGTAAAATAACATGCCCCACACATAGGTCCTTCAAAATCCCTCAATCTTATATGTCTCTTTATATATCCGCTATCTTCAGCGTTATCTTGTACCAGTACTTCAGAAAAATTAAGACTCAATATTGACTGACTATACATTTTTATCATTTCTTCGTCAGTCAACAGTCCATGTATGTTTTTGCCAATGGGTCTGGGTTTTAACAACTCTGCTACTGACCGCATGAAGCTTTTTTCTTTCTGCCCCCAGTATGGACCCCAAACATGTATATCGATATTATTATTAAACAAATAGCTTATATAGTCATATCTATTCAGATATTTTTGACCTACGAACATTACATCATATTTCTTCGGCACTTGATAAGGTCTATATACTCTAGGATTTGCCGCCATTTGTATATGGATAGGATTTGCTTGTATTTTCAAATACTTATTATAGGCATCTTTTTCAGGAAACATGCAATAATCATAATATGGAGAAATCTCTGAAACCATATCGAATTGGTGAATATTATTACAATAGAAGTTTATTGTAATAATTCCCATACGTCTAATTTCATTTATTACATCTGGAATTATGCAAGCGCTATAAAAATAACTAAAGAAAACATCTATTTTTTTATTGCTATTATTTTTTTTAATATCATCCAACAAAACTAAACTATATCTTTCTCTTTCAGAAAAATTGTAGTGGGTACTATACAAACATTTAACATGGTGATCTTGATAATTTTCGAACGGTTGAATCACATCATGATTTTGTTGCAAGGTATCCAACAGATTATGTTTCCATATATTTGAAGACGGCAATACTTTAGTGTTGGTGCTATTTGGTGACGCATAATATATTCTCATTTTTACCTTACCCTTATTTAACAGTCTTTAATTGTATTATAATATGTAAATTGGCAGAAGTCAGCAAATCAGGGTCAATAGGTATCTTTGCTATCAGTTTAAATTACTTAAAATAAAATGTCCCATTTCGGATGTGGATTAAACATTCCATAATTAGTTGAATTTCCAGCAACCTTAAAGTTATAAACTTTTTCATGCCACACCAGCGTATTAGATACTTCTATTTCCGATATAGTTATTGAACAAAAATAAACACCTGGTTTAAAATTTATACTATCAATAGTATAACGAATTATTTTACGACCTTCTAAATCATCAATTATAAGATTATCAAAAGTAGAATAATTTGAACATACTAAAATTAATTCTGAATTGAATATACTAATAGTAAACACGGGCTTAATTATTTTATGTTTAGCTATAAATTCGATATCAATTATCAGTTTGCTTCCTACATTATATATTTCAGTAGTTTTACAATACTCATTTAAAAATAATACATTCAATATTTCAACTTTATCGTTATAACTAAGTTTACTACCAGTAGCTTTTATATTGTTATTTTTATAATTATTTATTTCATATCCATCGCAAACTACATTTGTTACACCTATTTCTTGAATCATTCCTTTTTCAAGCCATACAGCCTTGTTACTCATATTTCTTATAGCCTGCATATTGTGACTCACAACGACAATAGAAATGCCTTGGTTTCTCAGTTCGCTCATTTTTACATTGCATTTGATGGCAAAGGCCAGATCTCCCACCGCCAACACTTCATCAACCAACAAAATATCTGGCTCCATGTGAGCCGCCACGGCAAAGCCTAGCCGCACCGCCATACCAGAACTATAGCTTTGCACCGGTGCATCGATAAATTCTTCTATACCGGAAAAAGCCACGATCTCATCAAACTTACGGTCAATTTCCGCCTTGGAAATCCCAAGCACAGCCGCATTCACGTACACATTCTCCCGCCCGGACAGAATGGGGTTGAAGCCAGCCCCCAACGCAATCAGTGCCTGCATGCGCCCGCGTATCTCTATCCGTCCTTTGTCGGGTTTGATGAGGCCGTTCAGCATACGCAGCAGCGTGGTCTTGCCTGCGCCGTTGTGGCCGATCAGGCCGATGGTCTCACCGCGCTTGACCTCGAAGGAAATATCCTTGTTGGCCCAGAATTCGCCATCCCGCAATTCGTTATGGCTA
>JBBRSO010000242.1:0-3454 GCA_038245405.1 Bacteroidales bacterium | reverse complement strand
TCCTTTTATCATTGTCCAGGTAGTATAACATGCACTATCGTACAGTATTTCAACAACATAGTTATCGTCCCTATAGTAATTCTTCATCTCTTTAAAAGTTCTTTTAATACCGGCAAATGGCATTTTGCTTCTGAAAGAAACACTATTATTATTGCTCTTAACTTCTGTTATATATCCCGATGTTTTATCAAAGGTAATCTCTGTTGTACCTGAAAAAATCCTGAGCTGATTGTCAGTCTCTGAAAAAGTGACTTTTGCCTGATCAGGTTTGACAACCCTGGCACTATAAACTTTAGGGTCTGTAATATTCCATGACCATCGGTTTATATTGCGACCATACTGGTCAGCTGCAGTAATATATAGAACGTCATAATTTTTCCAGTCTGGGGGAAGACCAGGCATGAGGTTTCCGGTTGAACCGGGAGCAATATCAGGTGATGGCACGGTTCCTTCTTTTTTCTCTGTCAAAACCTCAGGGAAATTGTTTCCGTACTTTACAAGTTCATATGAATATTTACACAGTTTCAGATTAGTATACAGGAACCTGTTAGTCACTTTAAATGTACCATTGAATTCAGAAGTAAGCTTTATTTCCCCGAAATAAACCGGTGCCCAGATCTCTTTTATTGAGTAGAAGCTACCCTCCTTTTCATGATAAGGACCGAGTATTCCATCGGGTGCACGATTCCCCTGAACATCGATTGAATCATTCTGGTCGTGACGTACAACACCTTCATCGGCAAAGACCCACAGGAATCCACCTGCTCCAAGTGGTTTTGAAATCATCAGGTTCCAGTAGTCGTCCAGTCCGGCCCCAAGTCCGCCATCATTGAGCCCATGCAGAAACTCAGTCGGAAAATAGATTTCTTTGCCGTTAGTAAGAGCATTTTGAACATAATCATATTTCGGGTAATGCTTCGTGTCAGTTCCATTAATCTTTGACCAGGGCTCAATAACAGTTCGTTTCTGAGGATCGTAAAGGGAATAATCACCTCTTACATCTTTATTGAAACCACCTTCATTTCCATTATCCCATAATACAATGGATGGGTGATTTACATCGCGCTCAACCACTTTTTTTACCAGATATTTTGCCGTCGGAGTATCGTAAAACTTCTGCCACCCTGCCAATTCATCCAGTACAAACATGCCCATTGAGTCGCATACATCAAGGAAATACTGATCAGGCGGGTAATGGCTCATCCTCACCGCATTCATGTTCATATCCTTCATGAGGTTAATATCATCGATAGCCAGCTGTTTGCTGCTGGTGCGTCCCGAGGATGGCCAGAAGGTATGGCGGCAGACACCTCTGAAAATAACCTTTTTATTATTAACGTATATACCATCCGAAAGTCTTACCTCAACGGTACGAAATCCGAATTTCTGAGTAATCTGGTGAATTATATTTTCCCCATTTTCTATGCTTACAACCACCTGGTAACGATTTGGAAATTCCGGATTCCAGAGTGCCGGTTTTTCAAAAGAACCTTTTATTATTGCCCTGCCTGTGCTGTCAGTATTAACCTTTGCAGAAAGAGGCTGACTAAATGGTTTTCCATCGGTAGTCTGAATCTGTGCCTTAACCGTTTTCGCCTTACCTGTTCCTTTCGTAAACACATCCATATAAAATGTGCCATCAGCCTTTGCATCTATTGCTACCCTGTCGATGTACTGTTGAGGAACAGCCTCAAGATAAACCGGACGAAAAATCCCTCCAAATACCCAGTAGTCAGAAATACGTTCAGCCCTGTTTATGCTCTCATTAGCAGATTCCTTGCTTACAGTAACTTCAAGAAGGTTCTTTCCTTCATAATCAAGCAACTCAGAAATATCGTATTTAAAACGGTAGAATGCTCCCTGATTAACAGGACCTGCCGGCTTTCCGTTAATTTTCACTTCAGTATCGGTCATTGAACCTTCAAAAACTATATATGTTTTTTTCTTTTTCCAGGATTTGGGAACAGAAAATTCATATTTATACATGCCTGTCTCATTCACCCTTCGGTTAACATTTCCATATAAGTAGGAACCAAAACCCTGAAGCTCCCAGTTTGAGGGGACAGCAATTTTACTCCATTTCCCGCTGTTCATTCCATTTGTACAGAAGAAATCCCATTGTACAGTATGATCTTTATCGGTTCCTGACAGATAGAAGGTTTCTGTCTTTTGGGCAGAAATTATCATCCCAAAAGCTGTTGCAAGAAAGACCAATAAAAACTTTTTCATTTCAATTCTGTTTTGAGTACTCTTCAAATCTACCGGTTTATTTTATCTGGTACACCATTAATGCGCTGCCATGCCGGATGTATAGCTTTCCACTGTTTATGACAGGGTGAGCCCAGAAAGGTCCTTCTCCTTTTGTGATCTTAAACTCGCTTACTATGTCGAGCTTTGAAGTATTTGGATTAGCCAGGGCTATGTGGCCCGACTTCTCTTCAAAAAGATAAAGCATATTATCAGCGGAAACTACAGATCCTCGGCCGTACCATTTCGATGTCCACAAAGTTTTTCCTGTTTTCCAGTCAACACAAATCCAGCTATCAGCTGGTTTAGAGGTATGTGTTGATCCAAATATATTATTTCCGAGAAGAACAACTCCTCCTAGTTGAGGATCAAAATTCCTGTTCTCCCAGACTTTCTCCACCGAATTTCCATCTGCTGAAAGTTTAAGTTTCAGTGCGACCCAGCTGTATCCGTTAGCAATCAGAATATTCCCATCACTGTAAAGAGGAGTCGTAGCATGATTCTTCCGGACTTCGCCTGTGGCATTATTGGCGGCTTCGTAATTTACTTTCCAGAGAACTTTACCATCTTTTGCATTAATGGCAATTATATCCCTTCCCATTACTGTGACTATCATTTTTTTCCCGGCATATTCAATAAGTTTGGGATTAACATACTGAGGCTCCTGACCCAACGGCTCGGCTTCCCAAACTACTTTGCCATCATTAATATTGAAAGCAACCATCGATGCCTTCTTACCTCCAGGAGATGCAATAACCACATTATCAACTACAACTGGAGATTCTGAAATCCCGAACTGAATTGGTTTACTGTCATACAATCTGTAATGGTTTTTTGACCATTTTATTTTTCCATCAGACCCAACACAGACAATGTCACCATTTCCACTTATAAGGAATATATTTCCATTGTAGAAGGTAGGGGTACATCTCGATCCGGTATGGTTCTTCATCCATGCCTGACCATATACTGTTTCCCATTTCTTTTTCCCATCGAGTGTTAGGGCAGCAATAACATCAGAGCTGTCTTTACGACCTGTAACATAAACGGCATCATCTGTAACTATCGGAGAAGAATATCCATCACCCATTTGGTCAGCTTCCCATAAAAGAACAGGACCACCCACTGGCCACTTCTTCATCAAACCCGTTTCATTATAAATACCACTTCTGCCAGGTCCGCGCCATTCAGAAAGCTGACTGTAAAC
>JBBRSO010000241.1:0-3477 GCA_038245405.1 Bacteroidales bacterium | reverse complement strand
CCGGCCATAGCTACAATGTGTCCCTGTTCCTGAAGCTCTTTTACTTTATTGTATTTTTCGTCCGGCAGGCAATCGGCAATAAATCCATCCAGGTGAAGTTCGTCAGCAACAGCTTTAGCTGTAAATTCATTATCGCCGGTAAGCATATGTACTTTAATGCCCATTTCCTGCAATTCTTTAATGGCCGCACCGGAGGTTTCCTTAATTTTATCAGCTACGCTAACAATACCTTCAACTTTATTATCCAGTATTAAATACATTACAGTCTGACCTGTTTTCTGCCATTCTTCAGCCAGCTTATTATCCGGATCGTCAAATGAAGCTTTAAAGTCATCCACTAATCTTTGATTACCCAGCCCGATTTTCTGATTTTTATAAAGTGCCTTCACACCTTTGCCTGTAACCGATTCAAAATCTTTAAGCTTTATCAGTTCAATCTTTTTGTCTTTGGCACCATTCACTATTGCATCAGCAATGGGGTGTTCGCTGTTTGCATCTATTGAAGCAGCCAATTGAAGCAAATCATCATCACTCAGTTTCCCAAAAGATTTGAATCCTTTGAGGCTTGGTTTTCCTTCGGTAATGGTACCGGTTTTATCGATAATCAGAATATCCACTTTATTCATTTCCTCGATGGCGCTTGCATCTTTCACCAGCACTCCCGATTGTGCGCCACGGCCTGTGCCCACCATTATACTCATGGGTGTAGCCAATCCTAAAGCGCAAGGACATGCAATTATCAAAACAGCCACTGCATTAACAAATGCGTAAACGTAGGCTGGCTCAGGACCCCAGATTGCCCAAACGGCAAAAGTAATAATTGCTATTGCAACAACTATTTGTACAAAATATTTGGCAACCGTGTCAACTAGTCTCTGTATGGGTGCGCGCGATCTGCTGGCCTGGTTTACCATTTCAATTATTTGCGCCAGTAATGTGTCGCTGCCCACTTTTTCAGCTTTCATCTCAAAAACGGTTTTCCCGTTTATGGTTCCGCCGGTCACTTTATCATCTTTCGCTTTGTCGGAAGGAATAGGCTCTCCGGTAATCATGCTATCATCTATAACTGCTGTACCTTCTGTGATTACTCCATCAACAGGGACTTTTTCACCTGGTTTCACTTTCAGTATGTCTCCTACCTTAACTTCTTCGAGCGGGATTTCTTCTTCTTTTCCTTTACGGATAACCCGTGCAATCGGAGGAACAAGTCCCAACAATGCTTTGATAGCTGAATTTGTTTTGCTGTGTGCTTTCAGTTCAAGCATCTGTCCCATTAATACAAGTGTGAGGATCACAGCTGACGCTTCGAAATAGGAATGAACGTTTCCTTCTACATCTTTGAATTGCTCAGGAAATATGCCTGGAAATAAGAGGCCAACAAGACTAAACAGAAATGCTGTACCAACACCGATTGAGATTAACGTCCACATATTAGGTGCCCACCGGCGTATGGAACTCCAGCCTCTCTTAAAAAATATTCCTCCGGCATAAAAAACAACCGGTACGGCAAGAACAAATTCCACCCAGTTCCAGGTTTTTTTTGAAGCAATGGCTCCGAGATGCAGAAATGGGATCATGTCGGACATGGAAATAATAAACAGGGGAATGCTTAATGCAAGAGCAATCCAGAATTTCGTTGCCATTTTCCTGTATGCCTGATCTTCTTCACTGGTTTCAGCTCCTTTTTCCGGCACAAGTGTCATACCACATTTTGGGCAACTTCCCGGGTGGTCCTGTCTGATTTCGGGATGCATAGGGCAGGTATAAATGATTTTACTTACCCCTGTTTTTTCAACTTTTTTCAGGTGCATACCGCAAACCGGACATTCGCCTGGTTTATCGTATGTTTTATCGCCTTCGCACAGCATGGGGCAGAAATATTTGTCACCACTAGCTGCTACTGTATAGGACTCCTTTTTGTGAATATGTTTCGTGGAATCATCAGTGATTTGCTTATCTGTATTGGATTCTTTCTCTATGAGGTGCATGCCGCAAATAGGGCAATCACCTGGCTTATCATATGTTTTATCGCCTTCGCACAACATGGGACAGAAAAATATTGCTTTACCCTGAGTTGGGGTTTCATGTTCAGGTTTAATAGGTACTACATGCTGATGCTTATCGTGAATGTTACTTGGTTCAGCCAGAACCAGGTGCATGTTGCAAACCGGGCAATCTCCTGGTTTGTTATAAGTTTTCTCACCCTCACATTTCATCGGGCAATAATATTGTTTTGCGTCATTAGTATCCATAATATTGTATTTTATAATAAATCCATTATTTGTGTATCTTCAGTTCGTGTAAGTGTTTTTCAAAACCTTATTGATAAGCCTCCTCCAGCCCCAAACCGGTTGTCATAGCTTGCCATAAGGGAGAAGTTTTTTGAAAGCATATATTCCATTCCGGATGACCAGGTTATTTCTCCCAAGTAATTTATACTTTGACCTGAATCCTCTTGGCCTAGGTTATTAATCCAACCAAAATCTGCCTGGTATTCAAATTTTCCGAAAATTATTGTCCTGGGAAATATCATAAGCTGCCGGCTTATGCCAATTTGTGGTCGTAATTTATTATCAATACGAACATCCAGGTTAAACATATAGGGTGTAAAGAACCTAAATCCTACAATGGCTGTAGGAGACATTTCATCCAGGTTGTTTTCCAATTTGTTCTCCAGGTTTACACCTGCAAAAACCCTGAAATAATCGTATAGATAACGTTCATAAGAAAATTCAGCCTCCATGTTTTGGTTCCAGCCATATTCGGCATTTAGGTTAAACTGGTTTCTAATGTTAGATGAAACCAGGTTGATACCGGTCATTTGGGAAGCAACATCAACCATCCCCCATGTGTAAAACCGGTTGGTTTCGTGTATAAGTTTTGATATTGGGTAACCCAAAAGTCGATTATCGCGTGGAGTATCATAGCTGAATACCCTTGCCATTCCTCCCATCATGTGATAAAGAACATGACAATGGAAGAACCAATCCCCGTATTCCTCCTGTCCATAAAATTTAATAATAACTTGTTCCATGGCAGGTACGTTAACCGTGTGTTTAAGTGGAGAGTAATCTCCATTTTTGTTGATTACCCTAAAGAAGTGGCCGTGCAAGTGCATCGGATGATCCATCATAGTAAGGTTGTTCAATGTGATCCGGGTTACTTCTCCCTGCTTAATTTTGATTTCGTCCGTTTCCGAAAGTGGAATGCCATTCAGGCTCCAGATATAACGGCTCATGTTTCCGGTTAGGTTGAGCAAAATTTTTCGCACTGGCGCATCCATTGGATAAGTTGTTTTTACCGGTGACCTCAAATAGTTGTAATTATTATCATCCAATTGGTTTCCCTCTTTCATGTCTCCCATAGCCATATTCATTCCGTTGGAATTGTTTTTACTGACGGTATCCATTTGCATCATCATGGATGAACCGGTGGTATCCTTTTGCTGCATATTTGAGGTGGTCATGCCCTGCATGT
>JBBRSO010000240.1:0-3478 GCA_038245405.1 Bacteroidales bacterium | reverse complement strand
ACTCTTCATTGTAAAAATTATTTCAAATCTCTTTACAAAAACCAATCCTGTGAACTCAATTCTAAAATACTAACGAATTATTATTTTGACGAGATTTCCATATCTCGCCTGGTTGTTTACTTCATAATTTCAAAGAACACTGCCCTCCTTACCACAATGTTGGCAATAGAGGGTCTTTCTGTATTTTCTAATATCTTTGAAGAACTTGCTTTGCTTTTGGGACGACAAATTTAATACATCTGATGTTCCTATCCAAAAATAATTGAGTTATTTTTTCTGCCTTTTTCTTCCCATTATTTACTCTCTTCTCAAAGCAGAAAAACTACTTCATTTCAACCCTTCAATCAACTCTTTGTCTTAAAGCGGGTGCAAAGATATAAATTGATTTTTCCCCTGCAAGAAAAAAATCAAATAAAAACTGAATTATTTTTAATGATCTTAATATCTGACAGATAAAAACCGGGGATTCAAAGCGATGAACATTGTAAATGAGACACTAAGCCTTCTAGTAAACTCTTAACCCGATTGGCACACGGTTACTCCAGATTCCTAACTCGGATGTTTTTATTGCTAATACTATATTATACCTGCCTTTTTTTGGGGGCGAAATGATCCTGAAACTGTATTTGCCATCATATCTTTCCAGAAGTTCATTCACAGGAAAAGGACAGACCTCTGCCCTAAGTAAATTATCCCCGGAATACACTTCAGCCTCAAGCCTCGTCTTAAACTCTCCGGCATCTTTATACCTTCTATATGGTTTCCCCGCTTCAAGTATAACATCTATTTTAAATTCCTTTGAAGTACCAATATGATTTTTCACTTGTTTAACAGTGATAATAATATCATTCATAACCGGAAGTGAATCAATTACAGTGACCTTAAACCCTTTGTTTAATGGATTATTAATGTTCTCTCCTGATTCTAAATAATTATTGAGATAAGCCACTTTCCTGAACCGAAGGGAGTCGGCGGAATGCCACAGATCGAACTGATTCCTCCTGCCATTCAGGTTTGTACTGGGAACAAAAGAACCTGAATAATACGAAATAATACCTGCTTTCTGATATGAATTGGTTACTATAGGCAGTCCATGCGACATGCTGACTACTTCCTTCACAAAACTTTTCTGGTTCCTCAGATCATCAATACGTGAAATATCCATATCAATGACTGGGTGAATCATCTGAATTCTGAACATCAATATTAAAAGTATTACGGGAGCCGCCATGTAATAAAACCTTTTCCTGAAAACAGGCCGATCCTTGCTATATTTCATAAAAAGTATAAGTAGGGGAATCAAAACAGGCAATGTCCAGTTTACTTCCACTCTTCCTTTAAAAGAACTTAAAAGAAAAAAACAGGTTATTCCACAAACATTCCAGATTAATGCACGTTCAAAAGAATCCGGGGACTTGTACCTGACCAGTGCGGTATACATAAAAATCGCTGTAAATGGTCCATAATAAAATATCTGTCCAATTACATATTCTAATGTAACTGAAAACTCATATGGAGCTGAAGATCTTCCAAACAGATGATATGAAAGAGTAACAAAATTATTCTCAGCTTGCCAGATAAGGTGTGGAACGAATAGGATTGCACCCAGAACCGTACTGAACCAGAATTTGCTTGATTTTAATAACTTAGGGTTCGAAGCAATTGTGAACACTATTACCAGAATTCCATGATATTTGCTATAGAGGAGAGCAGCCATTATGAAAGAAAGCAATATGGCATTCCTGAAGTTTTCATTCCCAAGGAATTTCCTGTAGATAACAAAGAACAGAACTGTGAACAATAACAGTGGGGCATCAGGCAATGCCAGAAAGCCCAGTAAATTCAATCCAAATATGGACATTATTGCCGCCAGGAATAAAACAGGATTGTTGGCACCTGAAAGCCTGTATGTAAAAAATAAGCCTGAAGCTATCGCCAAAACAGACAACAACCTGACCCCTATTTCATAATTGGTGATTAGTGTTCCGATCCTGATAAAAAGCGCTAGCATCGGTGGATGGTCAAAGTATCCAAAGGCAAGCTGACCAGCAAAAAGACGGTAATATGATTCATCTGTATAGAGTAGGGTAAATGCGGCTGAGAACAAATTAACTGCCAGCCAGACAATAATAACATGCTGAATCTTTATATCTGTCGCAATGTGCTTTAATTTATTTAACATTAGTTTTATTTATCTGATTGCCGCTTTCCAATGAATGAACAAACCTCTTTCCCCTAAACCGTTGAAAGAGTAATCAAATCGCAAAACCTTATCATAGTATGTAACAAAGTCAATACCCGCTCCTGTACTGTACATCATTTTATTTACAAGCGAATTGCTGTAGATTTTATATATCCCGAACCTGTCAGTTACATACCCGGCATCGAAAAACAGGTTAAAGTAAACTTCCAGGGGAACTCTGTTGAACTGATGAAGTTTGTGTATTGGCCATATATTCAGATTTATGATTTGCTTTGGCAATAACTCATATTTTACCAGCCCTTTTAACAAGAGAGCATTATTCCCGTTGACAGCGTAATATTCGTAACCCCTTACAAACTGCATATATCCCAGTCCGGTTGATGCCGAGAAATTATAATTCTCTGCCCAGTTATATGAATACCAGATGCCCGATGCAAGATAAAACCGATTCTTTAACTTCATGTACTTATATACCAGAAGGTTAATGTCGATCGCGCTGTATTCCTTTGCCTGAATTCCTAAACCTCTTTTATTGATAATAGCTGTAAAGAGATAGCCTGATTTCGGATAGATCCGCGAGTCACGTGTGTCGCTGGTAAATTCATATTTCAGATGTAAATATCTCTGTCCCTGATTTCTCAGTCCTGCATAAAGAGGATTCAATGAATAGATTGTATCCGCAATTTTAAAATCAGTATAGCCGAATTCCACGGAATGTGTATTAAAGTATCCTTTCCGGTATTTATACTTTAAAGCTATATCCGTACCCTGAATTAGCTTTTTAGTCTGTTTTAGAACCACCTCTTTGTTTATCTGAACACTCCATGGTAAAATATTTTGCGCCGAATAAGATGCAAGTAATGATAATGAATGACGTTTAGCTTTGTCGAAATAAAGATCTTTATACTCCAGTATAATCTTGGTAAAATTACCAATGTGGTAGTTTACCAGGAGACTTTCTCCCAATCCCCTGAAATTATTGATTTTAACTCCAATACCATATTCCAGTTTATCCATATCTTTAGTCCTCCACCATTGACTGAAGTTTCTGTCAGTCTGATTCAGATAAAAAGTTGGCCATATAAACCAGCGTTCAGTCAATTTTAATATTACAGTAATTGTATGATCAGGATCTTCAACCACATCAATTTCCACGAAGTTAAACAGAGATGTCTTCGTAAGATTATTTATACTTATCTGCTTACTGTTGGTGAGTTCTTCCCGGGTCAGAGTCTGATTAATCACAAAATCCAGCTCCCGTAATATTACCTTTTT
>JBBRSO010000239.1:0-3514 GCA_038245405.1 Bacteroidales bacterium | reverse complement strand
CAGACACACAGGCCCCGATACATACAATGGCCCGAATATTATCTGGATAAAAACTTCGATGGATAATATCTATGGAAAAATCTCAGCGTACGGTAAAAAGTGCAAATTTAAGGTAGGAGATAAACTATACCTCAGAAGATCTAATTACTCTCCGGGTGGTATTTCAGGATATTGGATATATCAGATTGAAAATGATTCTGCCGTGTATTACAAGGCAACTGATTTCCAATACGACCGTAAGGTGTATACTGAGACATTATTCAACTGAAGGTCTATTCATTTACAATTCAAATAATTCCCTGAGTGGTTTCCACTTCGAAAGGGTTTCAATTCCAGTAACACTTCATTTATAGCAATCCTATTGTGTAAATATTAGCCAATAATTGGATTTCAATTCGACGGATGTAACCTTTTTAGAATTCCATCGTAAAACAAGAAAAATTAAAGCTGAAACTGTCAATTTGTTGTTTAATGACAACCGGAACCGTAACCTGGATTAAAATTTAAGATTATGAAAGATTATTTACTGTGGAAATTAACTGAGTGCAGGATTTCATCAATAGACGAGAAAATAGATAAATTGAAAAAATTGAGTTTATTCTTCCAAATGCGATTCGACGACGAAAAGACAGATATGATTAGTAATAAGATCGAAAATCTCTTTAAAAGAAAAGCACAGTTAATGGCAGATTTTCAATAGGAAAGCAGTCCGTAATCCGCAATCTTCGAGGCTACACAATCAGTGCTTAATCAGGTTGAACTAATGAAACCCCTATTTGAGCATGGTGCGGTTGGGATTGATCACATCAATGTCTAAATACATTTTGATTATTATAACCATTCATTAAATTTCCTGATATACCAGTTTTTAGCAAATTGGGTTAGCAGGCTATATGCTGTCAGTATACCAATCATCCAAGGGAAGTAGGAGAGTGGCAATGGCACCAAAGATAACACGCTTGCTAAAGGTGTAAAGGGAATTACCAAGCCGATTAACATAATCAAAGAAGTTGAAGCTACCAATGGAAACCTCATAATCCTCCTCCCCAAAAAGATTTAAATGTTTGGAGAGTACTATTTTGTCTACGGTAAGTGTTCCGGTTTTATCGGTACACAACATATCCATTGCTCCCAGGTTTTGAATGGCGTTTAAGCGTTTGACGATAACTTTATGTTTACTCATGCTCATCGCACCTTTGGCAAGAGTGGCAGTAACTATCACGGGTAACATTTCCGGGGTTAGACCAACCGCCACCGCGATAGAAAACAACAACGCTTCGATCCAATCTCCTTTTATCAAACCATTGATTATGAAAATAATCGGCACCATCACTAGCATGAAGCGGATGAGCAGAAGGCTGACATTTTTTATCCCAATATCAAATTTTGTTTCCGGATTTTTGCCGACAATGCTCTTCCCTATGCTACCAAAATAGGTATCAGACCCAGTGGCTATGACAATGGCTTTGGCTGAACCACTAATCACGTTGGTACCCATAAAGCACAAATTATTTATCTCAATGGGCGGCTTGTTTTCCGAATCTTTAACTGGCAAATACATCTTCTCTACCGGGAGGGATTCCCCGGTTAGCATGGATTCTCCAATAAACAAGTCAATGCTTTCTACCACCCGGCAATCGGCAGGAATCATGTCTCCAGCCGATAAATAGACAATGTCACCTGGTACTATTTGCGACATCAGTATTTCTTCTCTGTCTTTTCCTTTCCTTAATACAGCTGCAGTAGTCTTAACCATGCTCTTCAATTTTTCTGCAGCACGATTACTTCTAAATTCCTGGAAAAAACCGAGTAAAGAGCTAATGACAATCATCACCGAAACAACGAGTACGGTTTTCCAATCCTTTTCGCCTGGCGCGGCAAACCATACATCCAACACATAGGAAATAACAACGATGGATAAAAGAATAAGAACAAATGGATTGACAAATGATTTAAACAATTGTACGTACCACGAAGGGGCTTTATCATAATCCACTTCATTTAAACCGTAAGTAGAAATAAGATCCTTTGCAGCTTCGGAGGTAATTCCGTCTTTCGAACTATGAAACATATCGTAGACCTCATCGCTATCTTTGCGCGATGCCTTTCGAAGTTTATCAACTGTAGCTGAATTCATTTCGGGATTCGGAGCGGTTTTAAAAAGCTTTTTATGGGCAGATTTAGACTTCTTTATATAAGTGTTTTCTCTACTGATAATAAATAATGTTTCTGAAACAAGAAATATTATTTCCCAAAGTTACTATAAAGATCTCAGAGGCATATTCTTCTGCAAATGCTTTACGACTATTTGACAAGCAATGAGCTTATGATACAGGTGAGTGTGATAGCCGAAGAGTTTTCCAGTCTTCAGGGCAGTTATGTCCAGGAAAAAAGAGCAATGCAAATAAATCTGTGGCAGATAACACAAAACCCCTTGATAATCAAGGAGTTTTAAAGTGTTTAAGCGGTGCGGACGGGACTCGAACCCGCGACCCACGGCGTGACAGGCCGTTATTCTAACCAACTGAACTACCGCACCAAATTTTATTTGCTTAACCTGATTGGTATTCTAATCCCGAGAGCAAAGCGATTCGGGAAACTACCGCACCAATTCTGAAACGCGATGCAAAATTAACCTAATTTTTAACTCCGCAAAATAAATTTTATTAAAAAACCTTGCTTTTCAGCTAACTTATTGCAATTCATCTACTCAGAATCAAAAAAATGTTTAAGGTATTATATCACTTATACTGAAGCAATCGGCTTGAAGAAGCTGAAATTCACTCCGCCATAATTCCGGTGCTCAAAGAATAAGGGATGGCCTTCAAAATTTATGTCCCTTGGATGTTCGAGAATGAAAAACCCATCATCCTTCATTACACCCGATTGCGTAACCAGATCAGGTATTTCCTTTAGCCATTTGAGTTCGTATGGAGGATCCGCAAAAATAATATCATATTTAAATGTACATGTTTTCAGATAAGCCTTCACATCAATATGAATAGGTCTTACATTCCTGAAATCGAGTTCCCTGAGGATCTTTTTAATGCCTGTAATATGAACATGATCTTTTTCAACGAGATGCACCGTCTCAGCCCCACGGGAGGCAAACTCATAACTTATGGTGCCTGTCCCTGAAAACAAATCGAGCACACTGACAGTTTCAAAATCGACCCTGTTGCTCAGGATATTAAAAAGTCCTTCGCGAGCGAAATCTGTTGTCGGACGAGCCTTGAAATTTGATGGAGGATTGATCCTCCGGCCTCTGAATGTGCCTCCTATGATTCGCAATTTGCCAATGTAAAAAGATTAATAAACTGATGCAGCTCTGTATCATTAAATACATAGCTGAGAGTGAATTTCATTGTCGGCTCTGCAAATCTGATATTTCTGATGTATAATGAGAGATTGGAAGACAGATCATCATATTTTTCAGTAAGCCCGCTGAAATAGATCGTTTCTTCCTGTTTGATATCAAGATGCTTAAATGCATTCAGTACAAAATATAGAATAT
>JBBRSO010000238.1:0-3521 GCA_038245405.1 Bacteroidales bacterium | reverse complement strand
ACAGGTTGTAAATGCTTATCCTTCGCCGCTGGCTAACTTCCAGATTTCACCAGCTGTCGTTTTTGCCAATGATGAGCAGGTAAGATGCTTCAACCTCACACAGGGCGCTGATTCTTATCTATGGGAATTTGGAGATGGAGATACCTCGAAGGTAGCTGATCCTTACCATAAATATATGGAAGAAGGTGTGTATGACATTACGCTTTGGGCTTATCTGCACAATGTTGTTAACAATGAAACTATTGTTTGCAGTGATAAATTCGTAATGTCTCCGGGTGTGACTGTTGAGCCGGCCGGTACCATAAGATTTTCAACGGTATTTACGCCGAATTTATCAGGTGAAGTGGATATGGATCATCTGCCTACAGGCGGACCAGAGATCGATCAGTTCTTCTTCCCGCCAATAAGGGAGAAAGTTATTGACTACAAGCTTCAGGTCTTTAACAGGCTTGGTGTGTTGATATTTGAAAGTCACGATATCAACAGGCCATGGAACGGTTACTACCATCACAAGCTTTGTCAGCAGGGTGTTTATGTTTGGTATGTTGAAGGCAAGTATGCCAATCGTCAGCCATTCAAGAAGGTGGGAGATATTACGTTGTTGCATTAAACCCCTGAACTGAAGACCCCCCTGCCCCCCTGAAGGGGGGTGTCATTGGGAATAGAATACAATAAAAGCCCGTTGAGAGACGGGCTTTTTTCTCCCTTAAATTCGATGTCATCCCGAATTTCTTACACAAAAATTAAACATCAGGTAATAATACATAACCAATCTTTGTGGAAGAAAATGAGGGATCTGCCAGGTTTTGTCAAATTTCTGTAAGTTACAATTACCTGGTTTTAAATTACATGAGCATAACCACCCCGTCCCGGGACGAGCTATTCTCATTTGTTGAACATTTCTGTCCGGGCCACCCCTCCTTCAAAAAAGGAGGGGAAATTTATCCTGCTAAATCTCAGTTAAAATCTTAGGATACAGAATTGTTTGCAGAACCTCAAGTCCCCCCTGGGGGATTTAGGGGTGTAAGCTGGAAGAAAAGAATACAAAATTGTTTGCAGAACCTCAAGTCCCCTTTGTGGATTTAGGGGTGCTTCAGCAACTGAATTCAATATTAACTTCTGTCCCTTTTCCGGGAGAAGAGGATATTTCCAGATTCCCGTTGAGGGCAGTTACCCTCTGACGAATATTTTTGAGGCCATTTCCTCCTCCTGCTTCAGCGACTTCCGGGTTAAAACCCTTGCCATTATCTTCAACAGTGATATGCAGCCTCGATTCATCAATAATAAGCTGCACACTGATTTCCTTAGCTTCCGAATGACGCAGTGCATTATTCACAATCTCATTTACAATACGGTATGCCGCGATTTCGGTTTTTTCATCCGGACGTCTGTCTTCTCCGAAAAAATGGTAATTAACTTTATCAGTGCTGGAGCAGAAATCATACAATGCAGTATTTAGCCCATATTTCATCAGCGACTCAGGCATAAGGTTATGAGCAACCCGACGCAGCTCTTTTATGGAAGTGTCGAGAAGATCGATTGCAGAATTAAAGGAGGCTACATTCTCTTCCGGAATTGTCATATTCCCTTTCATGCTTGTCATTTTCAGTTTTACCACCGACAGCAATCCTCCTAATCCGTCGTGAAGATCTTTTGAAAGCCGGGCTCTTTCGGTTGTCTCGCCTTCCAGCAGCGACTGTGTGGCTGTGATCTGCTTTTCCTGTTCAAGCTCCTTTATTCTTTGAGTAGCAAGAAGCTGACGTTGTTTCTGGCTTTTATAAATGAAATAGCCTGCGCTTGCCCCAACGGCCAGTATTGCAAGAAGAGACAGGATAAGAATATTATTTATTTTCTTTTTGGCTTTAAGAACTGAGATCTCAAGTTCCTTTTTTTCAGTATTATATTTTGCATCTGTTTCGGCAATCTTTGAAGCCCACTCCTGGTTCAGGTCAGCCTCTTTCATATTTATCTGTTCCTGTGAATATAGCAAAGCCTCCTCAGGAAGATTAAGCCAAATAGCTGATCTCTTTAACATGTCGTAAAGCAGCCGCATATCGAGCCTGTTTGATGTGTCAGCTACCTGCAGCGCCTCCTTACCAAGTGCCATTGCCTCAGAATACCGTTTTGATTCAATAAGATAATCACCTTCCTGACGGTAAGCCTCCATCATGCCTCTGGCATTTTTGTTTTCCTTGTAAATATTGACAGCGGTATGGGTATATTCTATGGCTTTATCCTTATTCCCGGTCATATAATAGCAATATCCTACCCTTATGAGAGCAGCTGCATAGTAGTTCTTATCAATATCTTTCAGGATGTTTATAGCTTCATCACCGAATTTTATTCCTTCTTTATAATCACCTTTGTTAAGCGCAAATACTGAAAGGTTAACAAGAGAGACAGCTGTTCCTCTTTTATCTTTTGTCTTTCTTTGAATTTCGAGTGAATGCAGGGTGTATTCTTTTGCTTTCTCCTGATTACCTGCTGTATAATAAAGAGAACCTATATTTCCCAGCACTTTTCCCTGCTTTTCAATATTATTTGTCGATTCGTAATATTTCAGCAGGTTGGTATAAATTACCATTGCAGTATCATATTTGGCTGTCACCCTGAAAATATTTGCGACATTGTTCATTATCTCAATCTCTTTCATTTTGTCAGGATGATCCTTCAGAATTGCTAATGCTCTATTGAAGAAGAAAAGTGAGCTGTCATTTTTCCCTTGATTATAATATATATATCCCATCCTGGATTCTGCGTCACCTTTCCCGGCAATATCTTTATTACGATCAGCCAGAGTGGATTGACGCTTTGCTACCGACAATGCTGCAGGGAGATTGTCGATAAGATATAAGTCATAGAGCTGTTGAAGGATGCGGGATTGCTCCGGATAATTGTCAGACTTTATCTGAGAAAATGCTATTTGCAGGGAGTCGATCCGTGAAGATGGAGTCTGCCCGGTCAAAGGAAGGAATACAAGAGATAAAAACAGAATAATTACAAAATGTCTCATATAGAAACTGGATTTATTGATCACCTAAAGTTTAGTTCCTGAAAATACCCATTTTAACAGCATCTAAGCACATATTGATGAATTATTTTTAATGTAGTCCAGAGCTATGGATTGGTACCATAAATATTTGGTTTCATTGAAGAGAAATTATGGAGCCTCTTTGAGCATTCGTTGTTTAAAAATTCTGTTTAGCCCTTGGAGATCCCTCATCCTTTCACAAATGAGAGTTCTAAGTTATAACCACAGTATGTTTTTTTGGGGAAGGATTCGGGATGACATGTCATTTTATCAGGATGAAGGGAAGGAAGAAGCGGCGATTCGACCAGAATGCTGTGGAAATGCTTTAAATTTGTTTCGAATCGCCGCTTTTTCCTTCCCTTATTCTCCCTGAGCTTCATTGTCATCCCGAATTTCTTACACGAAAAGAAAGCGTCAGGTAATAATACCTAACCAATCTTTGTGGAAGAAAATGAGGGATCTGCCAGGTTTTGTAGAATTTGTGTAAGTT
>JBBRSO010000237.1:0-3564 GCA_038245405.1 Bacteroidales bacterium | reverse complement strand
TCAGAAGAGGATCTGGGAAAGGTTTTTGAACCATTCTACCGGGGAACAAATACACTTTCCTTCTCCGGAACCGGAATCGGCTTACCACTAGTCAATCAGATAATTAAAAATCATAATGGCACAATAAAACTGTCATCCAAATTAAATAAGGGGACGAAAGTAACTGTGTTGCTACCGATTGCGTGATCTGTAGGGCCATGCCATGGCATGACCCTACGAAGGGCATCCGCAAACTTTAATCACTTTTTAATTTTGTTTTAATTGGCATTTAATAGCTGGGTAGTAACATTGTATTACCTGAATCTTGCATAGTCAGGTTCGTTTTTACAAGCATAGGTTAACATCAGCCGGATCAATTCCGGCAAACAGAAGGTAATAGGTTAGGTCGCGGGATTTTATGTTCATTTAAAGGATGAAAGTTGATTTCATAAATTCTGGTTTTAATTCGAGAGTTGAATTGAACGGCTTCATCTTTTAATTTGAATTATTAGAAATTATTATATTTACGGCCTTTTATAAAAGCCATTTTGGCATTTAACTGAGAACCTGATAGTATTATTGATAACCTTAGCAATGTTCGTAAAAATGAAGTTTTACCACAGTGATTCCTGGCATTTCTCCCTCCTTTTCATCTTTTTATTGGCAATTACAGCATGCCATTCGAACAAATCTTCACAGAGATCTGCTACAAGCGTTCCCGTCGCCAATGATGATTATTATCAGGAGATAGGTAAAGAGATTGGTTTGGATTTTATTCATACAATAGGAGACAAAGAATTAAGTAATATCGTTGAATCAAGCGGCGCAGGAGCTGCATTTCTTGACTATGATCAGGATGGCTTTATCGATTTGTATGTGTGTAACGGAACATGGACTCCCGGCATAAGCAATATTGAGGAGAAACCCTCCGTAATGACAGAAAACCATCTCTATCACAACCTCGGCAACGGCACATATGAAGATGTAACAAAAAAAGCTGGTGTTGGCGGTCCGTGGTATAGCATGGGAGTTACTATCGGTGACTACAATAATGACGGCTACCCCGATATATTTGTCAGCAATTACGGTTCCAATGTTCTCTATAAAAATAATGGTAATGGTACTTTTTCTGATGTCACAAAAAAAGCTAAGGTTGCCGGTACCGAAAAAGATTTCAGCGTTGGTGCTGTATGGTTTGACTATGACAACGACAGTTACCTCGACCTTTATGTAGGCAATTACCTCAATTTCGATCCGAATTATAAATACTATTATGCACCCGATGGTTTTCCCGGACCATTAGCCTACGACTCACAACCAGATATCCTATATCATAATAATGGCGACGGTACATTTGAAGACGTGACAAAGGCAATGGGAATTACCGACATTGACGGAAGAGCTATGGGTGTTGGAGCAATCGATTATGATGAAGACGGTTTTGTTGATCTGTATGTGGCCAATGATCATACAATGAACTATTTATGGCATAATAACGGAGGAAAGGGATTTACAGATATGGGCATTCCTTCAGGAACAGCATTCGGACAATCAGGCGAATCAGCTGTTAGCATGTCGGTCGATTTTGCTGATTGTACAGGTTCCGGAAGAATGGACATGTTTATTTCAGACGATAAGTACTGCAGACTTTATGAGAATATGGGAAACGGATTATTCACCGAAAAATCTTATCCTTCCGGAATTGCAATCCCTGCAGGACAATATGTTGGCTGGTCATCTTCATTTATCGACTACAACAATGACGGATTGATCGATATCTATAAGACCAATGGCGCTCTCAAACATCTTTACGGACAGGAAGATCAGATATTTGAAAATACAGGCGAAGGTAAATTTAAAGATGTATCAACAGAATGTGGTAAATACTTCCTACAGGAATTTGTTGGCCGGGGTGCCTGCTTTGGCGACTACGACAACGACGGAGATATAGATGCATATATAGTGAACCTCAATGATCGCGGCGCATTTTTACGCAATAATAAAGGTAACCAGAATAACTGGCTGACAATAAATCTTATTGGAACAACAAGCAACAGGGATGGAATTGGAGCAAGGATAAAAATAATTTCAGACGGGAAAGTACAGACCAGCCAAAAGAAAAGTACCACCGGCTACCTGTCACAAAATGACCCACGTGTACATTTCGGTCTCGCTAAAAGTGATTTGGTTCAGAAAATTGAGGTGATATGGCCATCGGGAAAAGACCAGACACTTGAAAACATCAAAGCGAATCAAATACTTACAATAACCGAACCAAAATAGACCTTTTAATGATCAAGATAAGAGCGACCTTAGTTTTTACAGTCCTAATGGCCATTGGCTCCGCCAGCTTCTTCACGCAATCCTGTAAAAACAATACACCCGATGGGATGATAATTTTTACCAGGACTGCTGATGATCTTAAAGGCGACAGCTCCGCATATACTTCTCATTGTCAGATAATAGCTATTGACCCCCGGGGAAGTTCACTGAATGTTCTGAGCAATGATTATTACTCTGCCCAGTCTCCTGTGATTTCATATGATGGTAAACATATGCTGTTCTCAGGCAAGCTGACAAAGAATGATGCTTCACAGATCTGGGAAATGAACCTGGCAAGTCATAAAGTAAGACAGGTTACCAGCATGGCCGATAATTGCTTTTGCCCTGACTACCTTCCCGGCGAACGCATCGTATTCAGCAAGATCATTACAAACGATACATTGAAAGCCGGGTATTCAATCTTTACATGTAATCTGGATGGCAGTAACACACAGCGAATCACATTCAATCCTGCTGATTATCGTGCATTGAATGTGATGAAGGATGGGCGGGTGCTAACAATAGAGAGCCAGGTTTACCCCGAAAGAGGTAACCGAATATTAATGGTCTTAAGACCTGACGGGACTAAAGCAGAATTATTCTACAATTCAGCCGCTGATTCGAAAATCACCAGTTCAGCAAAGGAAACAACAGATGGAAGACTGGTTTTTACAGAAAAAAATGGATTAGCCGGGAAAGGAAACATTATTTCTATAAGCTATAACCGTCCGCTGCATTCCACAAAAAATCTCTCATCTGAAATTACAGGGGATTTTATGTATGCACTTCCCCTGTCATCAGGCAAGCTTCTGGTTTCTTATAGAAAATCACTGTCAGAAAGATACGGTCTTTACGAATTCGATCCTGAAAATCAGGTATTGGGTAAAGCTATTTATGCTGATAATAGTTATAATGTCGCGGATGTAGTAGTGACTGGAATGCATGAGAGACCAAAAAATCTTCCAAGTGAGGTTGATATGGGTGTGAAAACCGGCTTACTCCTTTGCCAGGATGTAAATGTATTGAACCCGCAACAAGCAAATACGATAAAATCATCGACAATACAAATTGTCGGTATTGATTCAATTCTTGGCAGGGTGGATGTAGAGTCAGATGGCTCATTTTATTTGAAAGTTATAGCTGATAAACCTTTCAGGATTCAAACGATTGGTAAGGACGGTACGGTGGTGCAAAGTACTTGTGGCTGGATCTCTCTGCGTCCGAATGAAAGACGCGGATGCATAGGCTGCCATGAAGATCCTG
>JBBRSO010000236.1:0-3574 GCA_038245405.1 Bacteroidales bacterium | reverse complement strand
TACTGTAGAGCTGGACGAACGCTGCCGCGAATTATTTGACATGCCGCCTCATGAGCATATCAACCCACTGGATTTCTGGAAATATATTAACGAAAAAGATCATCCTAAAGTGACAGTGGCTGTAACCGCTTCTTTAGATCCGCTGCAACGGGCAGATTATACATTGGAATACAGAGTGGGTAGTGAAGAAGGAAAGATTCGCTGGATCAGAAACAAAGGCAAAGGATATTTCAACGGTGATATTCCTTATCGTTTTGTAGGGACGGCGCAAGACGTTACAGAGGAACATCGGCTGAGAGATGAACAAGAGAAGTTGTTACGTCTGGTAGACAATAGTATTGAGCTCATGTCTTTGTTGGGAACAAATAATATTAACTCCTACATAAATAAGGCAGGCATGGAACTGCTTGGATTTGACAGCATGGATCAGGTTCTCGTAACCCCAATATCGGAACTGCATTTAAGAGAGGATTATGAAAAAGTAGCTGCCGAAGTAATCACATCATTACAAAGTAAGGGAAGATGGTCTGGGCAAATGAATGTCAAGAATTTAAAGTCAGGAGAGATCATTCCCGTGTACAACAATACCGTACGCATCGATGATCCGGTGACAGGAGAAGTATTAGCTTTTGGTGCAGTAATGCGGGATATGAGACAGGAGCTTGCTGCTCAACAATCCTTACTGGAGTCGGAAAGAAAATACAGACAACTCAGTAATGAATTAGAAGAGCGGGTGGATAAGCGTACGGTTGATCTCCGCACTGCAAACTATAACCTGAGCCGTTCCAATCGTTACCTGGAACAGTTTGCTTACATTGCCAGCCACGATTTGCAGGAACCATTGCGAAAGATTCGAATTTTTAGTGATCTGATCATGGAAAATATCAACGATCAGGGGCTTCTTAAAAAATATATTTCTAAAATCAATGTTGCTTCGGAGCGCATGTCTTCTTTGGTAAAAGAGTTGCTCAAATACTCACGCCTCTCATCACCTCAGCTTACCTTTGAAACGGTTGATCTATCTGTCATGCTTACGAATGCAATTGCAGACTGCGAACTTGTAATCAAAGAAAAGAACGCAGTCATTCATCTATCTTCGCTGCCAGTAATAGATGGGGTTTCATCACAACTCTATCAGCTGTTTTTAAATCTGCTGAGCAATGCCTTAAAATTCAATGAAACTATACCTGTTATTTCGATCAA
Organism: Bacteroidales bacterium; assembly: GCA_038245405.1. Lineage (GTDB taxonomy): Bacteria > Bacteroidota > Bacteroidia > Bacteroidales > VadinHA17 > LD21. Next base: position 2,371 of record JBBRSO010000236.1, on the reverse strand, counting down.
CTGTTTTGAAGTATATGGCAGGGATATAAGGGGTAGTGAGTTGATTGATCCTAGAATTAAATACATACATCTTATTTTCAAAGATAACGGAATAGGTTTTTCGGAGGATTTGTTTGAAAAAGTATTTACAATTTTCACTCGTGGTACCTCCGATCCTAAGTTTAAGGGTACTGGAATTGGTCTGGCAGTATGTAAAAAAGTAGTTGAAAATCATCGCGGGTACATTGATGTTGAAAGCGAAGTTGGAAAGGGTTCAATCTTTCATATATATCTTCCGTTATAATTGCTCTAAGCATTCTCTATAATATATGTTCCCTAAGCCAACTCTTACTGACCACTGACTAGAGTTACTGATAAGTGACTACTTTTTTTTTGTATCTTGAATAATGAACCTCACTATTTTTACTGCATGAATCAGCTTCTATTCCTTCGAATAATTCCTTCTTACATCTTTGTTTTTCTCTTTCTTGTACTGATCTCTATTCAGTATGGTTGTGGAAGCAAAACAACATCGGAACAAACTAAGGGAGATTCTGTTTTAGTAGCTGTTGATACCACAGTAGGTATTGATTCTGCTGCTTTATTACATCTTACTATTATTCCGGAGGATACCATTAATTTTACCAAAGTGGTCTATGTAATAGATAAAGAAGGAACAACTGTTTATTCAAAGATGGAGCAAAATGCTGCTATGGAAAGTGTACTTTCCTTTGGTCAGAAACTAGACGTACTGGAAGAATATCCAGAGTGGTATAAGGTACGTTTCAGAAATAATTCTGAGATCTATATTTTCTATGTGCTCAAACAATTCACTTCTTCTGACAATCCAATTAACATAACACTTTTTTATCCAGCCTTTCAAGTCGTTTTTGGCGGATTCATTCATGAAGAACAATATGTATCAAATATTCCTGTGCCGCGCTATTATCAGCAGAATGGAGAAGAGGGGGGCGAAGCGCAGATTATTCACCAGGATAGTGTTTTTATATATGAAAGCATGGATAGTTATGACGTAGTCAAACAGATTCGATGTGTTCCGAAAAACAATAAAGACCAGTTTATTATATCGCTAGCTTATGGTCAAAAAATTTATGAAATCTTAGATCCTGTTAGACCGAAAGTTCAGCGACAGCCTCATCTGCATTGGGAAGAATTGACACCGTATAAAATACTTCCTGATACAGGTGGTGTTTTTCTACCTACCTATTATAATAATTTACAAAATGAAGAAGAAGATTTATATAAAAGCTCGATGAGTAAAAAGCATCATTTAAAAGATACAATCATAATGATTACAGCAACCCATAGCTCTAATGTAGACTATGTATATAACAACTGGTATTTTCGCTACAGCCTTGGTAGCTTTTATCTTCGTATACAGAGAATATCAGATGGCAAGATAAAAGAAACCAGATACATTATTATTTCGCAGAATGAAAGTGGGTGTTGAATGTGTTGATTGTATTTCTCCTCGTGGTCAGTGATACAGAATTGCAAAGAAAGGTTGACTAAAAACGTTTACTGTATTTAATTGTAGTAGAATTACTCTCTATGCTTTTTAATAAAAAACTACAGAGAGTAATTATTATTTATCTTATTATCGTTAAATAAATAGGTTTTTCACCTTCTTTAATTAGAATGTAAAAACCTGCATCAAGCAATACTCCATTTCTATCTGTACCATCCCAAACAATAGGTCCTTGCAAGGTATTAACTAATGTTCTTTTTAAATCATATACAGAAACCTTTCCAGTGAATTCAATAAAGTATGTGTCTGTTATTCCATCACCGTTGGGTGTCAATACCGGGTCACAGTTGTCAATTTTACTTAGAGTGAAATTATCTGTTGCTTTACAGTTTTTTGCATCTGTCACAGTCAAAAAATAATTTCCAGCTTCAATATTTTCAACTACTGGATAGGTAATATTTTTTTTACTTGAACTCGAGGCTAGTTCATAGGTAAACGGTGCAGTACCCCCAGCTTGTTGATTTTGAGAAAAATCAATGGTATATCCTTTGCTACAATCTTTACTCGTAGTATTTATAGATGGTATGCTTAGTTCTATACAAGGTAATACCGTTATATTAAACGGATTGCTATTCAATATTAAAAGTGTCATCGTATTATTATACACTTTCAATTGGTATGTTCCTGCATCTGTACTTTTTATTGGATTGAAAATATAGGATGCTGAAGTAGAGCTATCGATGACGATACCATTTTTAATCCACACATAAATATTTGTAGAAAGAGGTGCATTTACAGGATAGTTTAGTGTATACATATTTTCAGCCCTTGCTGTTATATCTGCAAATGGCAAGGAACGTTGAGGAGCATAATAAAATATTGCTGGAGGGTTTAGAAGTACAG
>JBBRSO010000235.1:0-3595 GCA_038245405.1 Bacteroidales bacterium | reverse complement strand
TCCATACTTCCTAGCCCGGTATTTAGTTCAATCCCGCCTCAGCGGGACTGGGCACTGCGTGCCGCTTAAACTCCTATTTATTGTTCCCAGTGCTTATTCTTTTTCTAAAATATTTTCGATTTGAATTTTATTATCAGGAAGATAATTATGAGCTACATCCCAAATAATCTCATAGTCAATTCCAAAATATTCATGTGAGATTTTATTTCTCAATAAGTACATTTCAGACCATGGAATGTCAGAATATTTTTCCTTAAGTTCGTCAGGTAGTTTTTTAGATGCTTTCTGATTACAGCATCAACTGTTTTATAGTCTTGTTTGAATTCTAGAAAAGTCAAATCATTTATATATTCTGCAATACGAGTCATTGCAGTACACATATCTTCAAGATACATTTTATATGAACGTTTTTCTTTCACTAAATGTAATTCACTTGGTTTAAGATACCATCTCGAATCTGCTCTTTCAGGGCATTTTTAGTTACTAAATCAATTTTCCTTTGAAAGATTGTAAACGGTAAATAACAATGCAAGATTTCGGTAAATAAGTTTGCAAGATTTCGGTAAATAAGAATGCACGTTTACCATTGATAATTTCCGGTTTAAAAAGATGAATGATGAAGGGGATAATTCCCCCTGGGGGGAATTATCCCCTTCATCAAGTAAAAAGTCTGTATTTTGGGATTAAACCTAAACACCAGACGATGAACCATTTTATAAACCAATTGATCATGTACCACGAGATACATAAACAAGACAGGGATGATAGAAAGCCCTCACAAATAGCCCGGCACCTAGGCCTGGACACAAGGACTGTTAAGAAATATCTTGGCATGAATGAGCAGGCGTTTTTAAAATATAATGAAGATCTGACAAGCCGTTCCAAGAAGCTTTTATCTTATGAGGATTTTGTAAAAGAACAATTATCTAAGTGTCCGCAAGCCAGTGCAGCACAGGTTCATGACTGGTTAAAAGAGCATCATATTGACTTTATAAGGGTGACGGAAAAGACTGTTTACAACTTCGTTCTCTATGTACGCAGTAAATACAGCCTTCCCAGGCCATTTGATGTTCGTCAGCACATGATGATCCCAGAGCTTGAATATGGAAAACAAGCACAGGTTGACTTTGGGGAATATAACATGACCGATACAGATGAACGCCGGAAAAAAGTTTACTTTTTTGCAATGGTGCTTTCCCGGTCAAGGTACAAATATGTGTTCTTCTCAGATGTCCCTTTTACATCCATAACTATGGTAGATGCGCATGAAAGAGCGTTTGTCTTTTTTGGAGGCTACACTTTCGAAGTGGTATATGATCAGGATAAACTAATGCTTGTTAAAGAAAATTTTGGCGAACTTTTACTTACCGATGTCTTTCGCAATTATCATCAGCAACGAGAATTCCATTTACACTTTTGTCGAAAGAGTGACCCTCAAAGTAAAGGGAAGATAGAGAACGTGATCAAATACATCAAGTACAACTTCCTTAGGGGCAGAACCTTTTACGATATTCATACCCTGAACTCTCAAGGAATGGACTGGCTGGCCCGTACAGCCAATGCAAAAGAACATGCATCTACAAGAAAAATACCTTCTCTGGAATGGGAAGTGGAAAAACTTCATTTAACCCCTTTAAAACATACCATTATGCTTCAACAGGAAAGAATACCCTACAAGGTTAGAAAAGACAACACCGTGAGCTTTAAAGGCAACTATTACGCATTGCCAAATGGAACCTTTCAGGGAAAGGAAACGGTTGTTTATATTGAACAGCAGGATGGAATGCTAATCTTATCGCAAAAGGATGGGCAGGAAATCGTCAGGCATAAACAATCGCTACTAAAAGGGTTGCTTATACGCAACAATAACCACAACAGGGATCATAGCCTAAAAGTATCTGAACTTATTGGCCAAGTATCGGCTTTATTCACTGACCCGTCCAAAGCGTTGAGATATCTTGAACGCTTGCACTTGAACTATCCTCGTTATGCAAGAGATCAGATAGGACTTATTGCAACGGTGTGTTCCAGACATCAACAGGCAGATTTGGATAAGGCGCTGGATTATTGCCTTGAACATAACATCTGCAAAGCAACAGACTTTGAGCCCATTATCCATGCGCTCTCTGAAAACATGGTTGAAAATGTATTGTCCCAAAAGCAGCGTAGCACCCTGGATAAATACAAATATCAAATTGTCCCTGCAAAAAGCAATTTATCGGATTATGAACAAATACTCAACTAATTTATGGAAACAAAAACCGACCTTCTTCAAAATCTAGTTCGTCAACTTAAACTCCCTGGCATTGCCACAGGGGTTGAAAACCTACTTCAGAAAGCCCAGCAGGAGCAAACCAGTTATCTTGATTTTGCCTTAAGCATGCTTAAAGTAGAAATAGAATACCGCAATCATCAGAATCTTATTAAGCGGCTTAAATCTGCCCGATTACCACTTAATAATGATCTGAATCAATGGCAACAAATTCAGCAAAATGGAATATCCAAGCAACAGCTTGCTCAACTACGTGAGTGCCTATGGCTGGAGCAAAATTTTAATATTATTCTGATGGGACCTAGCGGTACGGGCAAATCATTCCTTGCAGCAGGTCTGTGCAACGAGGCTCTGCAAAAGGGATACAAGGCTTGCTTTAGAACAATGGAACAACTGGTTTACCTGTTAAAAATGAAGGATATTACAAAGTCAGCAGCTTGTGAATATGCTGCCCTTCTTAAAGCTGACCTTATGGTTATTGATGATATTATGATGTTCCCTGTCGAACATAAACAGGCCGTATCTCTCTTTAATTTTATTGATCACCTTCATCAGCAAGCCTCTCTTATTGTTACAACAAACAAATCTCCAGACGAATGGGCTAAAGTACTGGATGATGAAGTCCTTGCTACGGCTATCCTTGACAGGCTTTTGTTTCACTGTGAAATCATTAAACTTTCCGGAAAATCTTTCCGGCTAGATAACAGAAAAACTATTTTTAGCACCGTTCTTTAAAATTTTGTTTCTTTACAAATCGGTAATTAACAATGCTCAAAATCTTACATTCTTATTTACCGAAAACTTGCATTCGTATTTACTTCTTACATCCCTTTTATAAGGGACAAGAGAGAATCTTAACAATCCTAACAACTGCGAGACAAAATAGGGTAACTGCCCGGAAATGCAAAGCACTCGCGAGAGGGTGCTTAGGACTGCCTCAAAAACAAAAGAGTCCTCATCAGGACTCTTCAGTTATTTATCCATTATGCAACGAATCGCTCCACTGAGATTACCTGCATGATCATGCATCTTGTAGGCTTCTTTTGAATTATTTTGCAAAAAATACACCTCACCTTTAAACCAGTATGTAGCCACTTCGCCAACGTTAGTGAATGTTCCATCTGGGTTTCTTAACCCGCTGGGTAAAAAGTCCAAATCGCTTTCATTGTTAGCCAAATTATTATAGATCCAATAAGCTGTTCCTGCTTGTTTTAATTTGTACCCAGCAACAGCCGATCCACCCAGATACGTGATTAAAGTATCAAATTCTGCTTCAGTTGGAACATGCCATCCGATAGGACATACTTCTTTTGCATTGTTGTA
>JBBRSO010000234.1:0-3688 GCA_038245405.1 Bacteroidales bacterium | reverse complement strand
TAGAAGCAATATCATCGGATAAGATAAAATTTGGATTTGGTGTTTCAGTTGTGGTATCAGGATCGACAATTATATAAACATCGATTTTTTTCAAAACAGAAGTTGTCGGTTTACTTATGGTTGTGATCTTTGCTCCGCGAGCGATGAAAATATCACCCCAACGCGAATATCCACTATCTGCCGAATCTGTCCACAAATAATGAAATGGTTTTCCTGTTTTTGAATTAGTCTCATTATTAAACCAGTTATCGAGACCTACAAACGTTTGAGAACTGAGATTTTGAAAAATGAAAAGTGGGAAGATAATCAGAAGCAGAAAACTGTATTTTTTAATAAATTCCCCCATTATTTGGATTTTCTATATCAAAATTATGAAGATTTAATGATGAATCAAGTAAATCTGAAAATTATCACGAAGTATTATTCATTAATTATCTTTGTTAAACTTATAATCATCAGGTTCTGGCTGCTGGGTGCTATCATTAAATATCTTAATATCAATATACTATTTTAGACCTATTGCACAAAAGAATTATTTTTCTACATTTGAACCGGTATTTTATTTTCGAACCTGATATCAAAGTATTAATAATTACGTTAAATATATAAATGGGGATGTTGTGTGGCAAAGGAACATCCAATGGAAACCTAAACTTTAAAATAAATCCTATGAGAAAATTTTTATTCTTTGTTGCTTCATTATTCATCACAGGCAGTCTGCTTGCGGGCGGACTGGTTACCAACAATAACCAGAGTGCCATGTTTACGCGCTTGCAAAACCGCAATGCCTCTACTGATATTGATGCTGCTTATTTCAATCCGGCAGGATTAACCAAACTTGGTAATGGTTTTTTCGCTTCAGTTAACAATCAGATCATAAGTCAAACTCAAAAAGTAATCAGCACCTATCCTTCTCTTGATGTTACTCCAAAAGAGTATGTAGGAAAAGTAAGTGCTCCAATTTTCCCAGGTGTTTATCTTGTTTATAATACGGGGAAATTATCTTTTTCAGCAGGATTTAATCCAATTGGCGGTGGTGGCGGAGCAAAATATGATAAAGGATTACCTTCATTTGAAATGGGAATTTCAGATCTTAAACCGGCTTTATCTGGTATCGGATTAAACACAACTCAATATTCAGCTGATATCTTTTTTAAGGGATCATCAGTTTATTTCGGATATCAGGCAAATATCGCTTATCAGTTTAATGACATGATCTCCGGTGCTGTTGGAGTACGGATGGTTACTGCCAAAAACACATATGAGGGTTATATTAAAGATATTAAGGTGAACCCGGTTTACCTTGGAAATCCTACTGGAGCACTTATATCAGCTCCCCAGTTTTTTACAAGTATTGGACAGACATCTTATGCACTTATGACAGCAGACAGACAAGTTGATGTTGAGCAGTCAGGATCAGGTATAACTCCTATTTTAAGTGTTAACCTCACTCCTTCAGAAATTATTGACATTTCAGTTAAATATGAATTTCAGACCAAACTCAATTTAAAAACCAAAGTTAATAACAATAATGACGGTGGTATCTTTGTCAATAATCAGGAAATTATTTCTGATATGCCTGCAGAACTTTCATTTGGAGTAGCTTTCAAGCCAATATCAAAGCTATTAGTTTCTGTCAATTTCAATGAGTATTTTGACAAGAATGTAGATTATGATGGCAGTTCTGATTTGAATATTAATATGATTGATAAGAATTTCATGGAATATGGACTCGGAATGGAGTATGGACTTACAGAAAAACTTCGCATAAGTGCTGGCTGGTCACATACTTCTACAGGTGTAAATCTTGCCTATCAAAGCGATCAAAGTTTTAGTACAAATACCAATTCATTTGGGGGTGGTTTTGGCTATCACATCTCACCGGTTATTGATTTTAACTTAGGTTTTCAAAAAACATTCTATGCTGAAGGTAATAAACCACAAAGTCATACACTTGGAACTCCACCACTGTCAATTCAAGTTCCTTTTACTGAAACCTATAACAAATCAACATGGATTATTGGAGCCGGACTTGATTTCTATTTCGGAAAAAAATAAAACCCTAATCTTTCATAAAGAAAGAGGCTGTCACAATATGACAGCCTCTTTCTTTATGAATCAAATCTACCATGGCCTATAATATTCAATAATCAAATAGAGACATATTGCGGTGCGCTGCACCTTTAATCTCCAGAATAAGCATTTATCTACAAATCTTATGGTGCTCTGCACCATAAGGCTCCTAAATAAAGTATCAGAAGTGTTGAATATTTCTATTCCGGTTAACAAAACAAAGCAGCAGAGCTGCAAAATATTTGTAGAAATGTATTCAAAATATAATTCAATAGGTGCAGAGCACCGAAATTTTTAATCCCATCCAAAAATATCGTGCCCTGAAGTGTCGCTACATTGTAGGATTATCCCCATATATTTATCTTCACAATCAATATACTTAATGAGAGATCTCTACGGCTTTAACAGAATTTTAAAAAGGTTAACACTAACTAAGGTGCGTTTAAAGAGTAGTTTTTTTAATACATAATCCCTATAGAATTCAGATTCTTAATATAGAGGTCTCTCCCAGGAATATTTGATGATTTTAGCTTCGAGTACCATTCAGCAGCTTTAGCAGCGTTTCCGGTTTCCTTAGCAAGTTTTATTATACTCACATAGATAAGACCAGTCATGCCGGTATTCTCCTTGCCGAGAGAAGCCGCAAGGTCAGTAAACCCAACCAGCGCTTTTGCCTGCTCATTGTTCCCGGCAAGATCAGTTGCCTCATCAATTTTTTTATTCAGGCTTTTATTCAGACATACCCCATAAAATGAAAAGCAATTATCTGAGCAGTCCTCCAAAAGATCGATCCACTGAATAGATGGTTTCAACGATGGAAAAGTCAATTCAAAGCTCAGCTTCTCTCCCACTGCTTTAAACTTATGAGAATCGGGACATACCGGGATACCCTTTGATGAAATAAGTTTACTCCTTGTGCCATCTGGATAAATGATGAAGATATTCTTATCCGCACAGAAATACCCGTCATTTATTTTGTTTTCCACAGACAGATATAAAGTGGTGTGAGATGGTGTGTTTTCAACCCTCGTGATCTGCAAAGTCTCATGACTTTTAAGACCATAGTTGGGATTCTCGATTGTCTGCGATTGCAATTGCGAAATGTAAAATATTGTTATACAGACCATTGATAATATTTTCTTCATATTCCTCTTTATTTCTTTATAGGATAACAATGTACATAAAATATGAATCTGATTCCGACTAAAATGTTCGCTGGCATCCTGAAGTGCTTCGTTACAAACATTAACGACGTGAATGTCGAATTAACAATCTTTTTTCCAGGCACTTCACACCCTCAGGAAATAGGGCCTTCTTATTAAAATATTTACAGTATTGTAACATTTACGTAACATTTATATTGTAACCTTTATGCTATTGTAATTAACTTTGCAAAAGGATTAATTAACACATTGAATCAGGTTGATTATTTGATGATGCTATATATTAATGTTGGCTTGTCACTGCCCTTAGAAATAAGTAAATAAGAATAAAAGATGAATACTAAAAGAGAGCAATCAATAGATGACATCGTGCATAGTTTTGAAGAGATGTCTGACCTCGTACTGGCACAATTAAAGCTTCTTGAGAAATTCATGGCTGATCCCAATAGCAC
>JBBRSO010000233.1:0-3760 GCA_038245405.1 Bacteroidales bacterium | reverse complement strand
GTTCTATTATACTTATATTATTATGGACATCTTATTCATCAATGATTGTCTTTCTTGGCGCTGAGTTTACAAAAGTATATTCAGATTATCTATATGGCCAAATACCTGCATCGAAAAATGGCGTTAAGGAAAAAAAGCCGTTACGCCATTGAGTCAGGCGTAAAACACCTCAACAAACCCACGATAGTATCCTGCCTTACATTGATTTGAATTTAAAAAAGTATGGGGATCCGAAAATTATATTAGCCGGTTATTCATTTGGATCTGAAGTGCCGTTGTGCCTTTGCCGCCGTTGCGCCTTTCCGGAGATTATATCGAAACCGTAAGCCGACGGCATTATTGAATTCGTAAGTTGAACCAATAATCTCACAAATAGATGCTCCAGTTATGCCTGTAAAGATTTAAATTTGTCTGATTTTTTCCGGATTTTGCCTGCAATCAAAGACAGATGCAATTGTGATCTGATTTTCATGCTTCCAATAGATAACTTTATAGTTGCTTTCTACAAGGTACCTGAAATCTTCTTTATATTCGCTCAGAAGTTGTTCTTTCTGCCCGGATAAAGGGTTGTATTCCAAGATAGATACTCTGTCAGTTATATTGTTGATTATTTTTCTGGCGACTATTGAACTGATTTCCAATGAATAGTAATCGAATATGTCTTTAAGCTGTCTTTCAGCCTTTTCAGACCATTCAATTCTTATTTCCATGTTTTGACTTTCTTCTTTAACTCCGGGTGAGTGATAACCCTGCCAGCCTTACTGTCCGCTTTTGCCTGGTCAATCATTTCGTGAAATTCATTCAGCGACATGGGTTTTAAGTTGCTTTCATGAGAACTTTTCTTTTCTTCCCTTATAAATGATTCCAGCTTGATGATAAAACTCTCATCATTAATACGCAGCAATTCTTCAATCAAATTCAGTTTTCTTGCCTGAAGGTTCATTTTTTTCTTTTTACAAAGATAAAGCTTTTCAAGTGATAACTGATTTTTTTCAATCCTACCCCTATACTTTTCACCACAATAGCTCTCTGTGGAAGGAGTTCGTTACATGACTTCTTTACTTTGCGCCGTTGAGCCGTTGTGCCATTGCGCCATTGCGCCGTATCACGTAAATAAGTGATATTTTAATTTATTACGTAATTAAGTAATATCCCAATATATTACGTTTTTACGTGATAATTTAGTTTGTAATATAATTTATTGATATCTTTAATGTAAAAATCTGCAGAGATGATAAGTGTTATTACAGGTGACATTATTAATTCGAGGAAAAGTGAACCCCGATTATGGATCAGATTGCTTAAAGAGGAACTTAATACGCTTGGTAAGAGTCCGGGTGACTGGGAGATTTACGGTGGAGACAGTTTTCAGCTTCGTATCGATGATCCTTTGAATGCACTTCTTGTTGCGATCAGGATAAAAGCTGCTATACAGCTGCTCAAGCCTCTCAATTTAAGGGCTGCGATAGGTATCGGCGACATCACATACCGAAGTAAAAAGGTAAGTGAGTGTAACGGTACTGCATTTATTAATTCGGGAGAGAAGTTCAACCTACTTAAAAAAGAGAAGCAGAAACTGGCTATTAAAAGTGAGTGGCCGGATTTCGATTGTACGATAAACCTTTGCCTGAGACTTGGTATGATTACTATGGACAGATGGTCAGTTGTTTCTGCCGAAACGGTCGTGAAAGCATTATCAAATCCTTCGGCTTCCCAGGAAGATATAGGTAAAATGCTGAAGGTCAAACAGAGTGCAGTAAGCAACAGACTTGCCAGGGCTCATTTTGATGAAATATTGGAGATCAATGAATTGTATAAAAACAAACTAAAATCATTGATATGATAATACTTATCAAGCTTTTCCTGGCCCATTTGCTTGGCGATTTCCTCCTTCAACCCGATTCGTGGGTTAAAGCTAAAGAAAAAGAAAAACTATCTGCCTGGCAGCTGTATGTGCACACTTTCATTCATTTTATTTTAATAATGATATTGGTATCCGAAATCACATTTTGGAAATGGGCATTGTTGCTTGCCCTGCTACATTTGATCACGGATATCGCCAAGATATTTCTACAGACTAAACGTACAAAACGTACATATTTCTTTGTCGATCAGTTTGTTCATCTGCTTCTTATTTGCATGGTTTGGGGTTTTTATCAGAATAAGCCACTGTCAATACTGGTCCAGAATAAAGAGTATTACATTGCATTAATCGCTTTCATATATGCTCTTACACAACCGGTATCCATGTTAATAAGAACATTTATATCGCGCTGGTCGCCTGATAAAGAAGAAAATGAACCTGAATCACTGGAGAAAGCCGGAAATTGGATTGGAATCTTTGAACGTCTTTTCGTATTTTCATTTATCCTTTCCGGGCAATGGGAAGCAATAGGATTTCTGCTTGCTGCAAAATCAGTTTTCCGTTTTGGAGACCTGAAGGATTCAAAAGACAGAAAATTAACAGAATATGTTTTGATTGGTACTCTGTTGAGTTTCGGTATTGCAGTATTTTTGGGTATGATCTTCCTTAAAGTGAAGTCAATTTACTTATGAGTGTTCACCCGGTTATTTCAGATGCCGTTATCTACCTTGCCCCTTTACAAGGCTTTACCGATTATTCATTCCGTCAGGCTTTCTATGCTCTCTTTGAAGCTCCCGATCTTGCTTTTTCACCGTTCATCGATACCCATAATCCCGATCACCGGTCCTATAGGGATGTATTACCCGATCGGAATAAAGGTATTCGTCTGGTTCCTCAGGTTTTGGGAAACAATGCGGATGAAATGCGACAAGTCATTGTATATCTCAACGGATTAGGCTATTCCGAAATAAACTGGAATCTCGGCTGTCCTTATCCCATGGTTACTAAAAAGCATCTGGGCGCTGGTCTGTTGCCTTATCCACAACAAATAGATGCGGTATTGATGGAGCTCTATAAAGATCCTAAGTTACATTTATCAGTAAAAATGCGACTGGGACTAACCAGTCCCGACGAATGGAAGTCACTTGTTCCGATATTTAACACATATCCGCTTACCGAAGTTATAATCCATGGACGTACCGCCAGCCAAATGTATAAAGGCGAAGTGAACGAAACTGCTTATCCCGGGATAATCAGTCAGTTAGTACACCCTGTCTGTTATAATGGAAACATTAATTCACTTGACGATTTTCAATCGCTATCGCAGCGCATGCCACTTGTAGCAAGATGGATGATAGGCCGGGGAATGATTGCTGACCCGCTTCTTGTAAACGAAATAAAAACTAACAAAAAGGCTACCCAACAGGAAATAAAAGCAGCTATAAACCGATTGCATGATCAGTTACTATATCAGAACAGCATACGTCTTAGCGGAGAATCGCACCTGATGCATAAAGTAAAACCCTATTGGGAATATTTTGCCAAATCGCTTCCGGACTGCCAAAAAGGGTTGAAAAAGATTAAAAAGACCTCAACATTTAGCGCTTATATCAATGCCTGTAATGAGGTGTTAGGTTAAAAGTCAGCAAATTCTTCACCCCTCACACCTCACACCTCACACCTCAAGTCCACTCCGGGAACTGAGATTTATTCAGATCAAGCTTTGAAATCTTCATCATATCAGATTCATCCAGTTTAAAATCAAAAATTTCAAGATTTTCTTTCATGTGCGCTTTTTGAGATGATCGTGGGATTGCAACAATACCTCTCTGGTAATGCCATCTCAGGCATACCTGTGCAACGGATTTATTGTGTTTCTTACCAATATCTGCAAGG
>JBBRSO010000232.1:0-3776 GCA_038245405.1 Bacteroidales bacterium | reverse complement strand
TTTTGAACAGTCAGAAGTGTTTTTGGCCGGTGACCATGTATGATGGTTTTACCGGTAAGGGCAGTATGCTGATATGATAACCTGCACTCCCATATCATACTGTGAGTCACTTCGAAGGGGTTTATGGCAAAGTCATCAAAACCGGCATGAACAAAGATATTATTCCCGATAATCTTATAAAATTCAAGGTTTGTAAAAAACTCCAGATAGATTTTGTCAATATCCTGAATATCATTTATTCCAAAGCTTTTAAGGGTTGTAGCGCCTCCATTTGCCAGCCATAATGGAAAAATCTCAGGCTTATGATATGATTCAAGAAGCATTACTTCATGATTACCAGTAAGGGAAGTAACATTGAATCCGTTATTATTCAAATCAAGGATAAAATCAATAACATCCTTACTCTGCTCTCCCCGGTCAATGTAATCACCAAGGAGAATAAGCTGATCTGATCTATCAAGATTGATAGTATTTGTCACCAGCTTATAGAAGGGCTTATAACATCCATGGATATCGCTTATAGCAAAAAGACGTGCCATTAATTTAACCTTATTATGCAAAAATAACTTTCTTCGCCTGGCCGAGTAATTGATTTTCACGCGATTGGGATGAATATCCTCAGGAGCAGACTGATTCTATCTCTTCTATGGTTTTCGGGATTGGCTTGCCTAAAACTTTATGCCCTTTCTCAGTAATCAGAACATTATCTTCAATACGAATCCCACCAATTGACATATAACTTTCCAGCTTGCTGTAATTGATGAAATCTTTAAATTTGCCTTCAGATTTCCATTTTTCAATCAACTCGGGTATAAAATAGATACCAGGTTCAACGGTAAATACATGTCCCGGCTTATAAGGGAGTGCAAACCTCAGGAATGCAGTACCAAACTGATCACTTCGTTTTACATCATCATTGTACCCTATAAAGTTTTCACCCAAACCTTCCATGTCGTGAACATCAAGACCCAACATATGGCCGAGTCCATGGGGCATAAAAAGAGCATGTGCTCCTGCGGCAACCGCCTCATCTACATCGCCTTTCATCAGCCCCAAATTTTTCATTTCAGAGGCAATAATCTTACATGCCATAAAATGAAGATCACGATTTGAAAGACCTGGCTTCGTGGCATTAATAGCTTCAGTATTGGCTTTTAGCACAATTTCATAAATATCTTTTTGTTTCTCATTGAATTTTCCGCCTACCGGTGTGGTCCTGGTAATATCTGATGCATAGTGGAGATTTGTTTCGGCTCCGGCATCGGTAACCATCATTTTTCCTTTTGAGAGGATGTTTCCATGTGAATGATTATGGAGCGTTTGTCCGTTTATGCTTAAAATTATCGGGAAAGAAGCTCCCCCTCCTTTCGAAAGGGCTATTCCTTCAATGACTCCAAAGATTTCCTGTTCTTTAACGCCCGGTTTGCACATCTTCATAGCAGTAACATGCATTTCGTATGCGATATCGACTGCTTTTTCAATCTCATCAATCTCAACCTTCTCCTTTATCGATCTCATTGAGATAACTGCTTTTATCAGTTCTGTTGATGCCATCGTCTTCATCTGGCATGGGTTTTCCTTCAACAATTTTCCCAAAACCATTTTTGAATCTCCGCGGTAAGGAGGAAGAAAATGAATCTTCCTTTTTCTGGAAACCGCCTCCTCGATAACTTCACTTAGTTTACTGAGAGAAGCGGTATCAGTTATACCACATTTCAGAGCGAGTTCATTAGTTGTTGGTTGAGGTCCCATCCAGATGATGTCATCCATCTCAAAGTCATTTCCGTATATCCTGTCTTTACCCGAATCAAAATCCATCAGTCCGGTGAACCCCGGATGATCAATACCAAAAAAATAAAGAAAATCACTGTCCTGGCGAAAGTGGTAGGTATTGTCTGGATAATTCATCGGTGCTTCAGAATTGCTAATAAAGATAGCGATCCCTGATCTTAATTTTTTATGGAGTTCCTCTCTCCTTCTGATATACACTTCAGTTTTAAACATTTCTCAATGATATTACGGATTAGACTACTAAGTTACGAAGAAAAGTTTGAAGTGAGCTAGAGTGAGCTAGAGTGAGCTAAAGTTGAAAATAAAGTTGTTCTTAATTAACTTTAGCTCACTTTAGTCACTTTAGTCACTTTAGCTCACTTCCTTATACTCTGGTTCACTTCTTTATGCTCCATCCTCCTTTCAGTCCGAAAATAAACCATGCCAGAGCAACAGTACCTACTGCAAAGATTGTATCACCAAAAACCCTCATCCATTTCAGGGTATGTATAGCAGGCTGATGCAGAAATTCTGCAGAACGTGCATACCACAGACCTTCTTTTACACTTGCAACAGTCTGTGCCATGCCTATCGGAAGAACGCTTAAGATAACCATTGCAGCAAGACCTATGTTAATACTCCAGAAAGAAAATTTAATCCATCGTTCATTCCAAACAGCTTCCTTGTCAAGGTCGCGGAGCACAAAAAGCATAAGACCGATACCCAGCATACCGTATACACCAAATAATGCAGTATGTCCATGAACAGCAGTTGTATTAAGACCCTGCATATAATAAAGTGCAATAGGAGGGTTAATAAGGAAACCAAAAATTCCGGCACCAACAAGATTCCAGAATGCTACCGAAATAAAACAGTATACAGGCCATTTATAGGCTTTGATCCAGCTGGTGCTGCGGCTGAGCTTTACATTGTCCCAGGCTTCAAATCCCATGAGCACCAAAGGAACGACTTCGAGAGCGCTGAATGTTGCACCAAGGGCCATAACTGCAGTTGGTGTGCCGGTGAAATATAAGTGGTGGAAAGTACCAAGTATTCCTCCCGACAAGAACACAATAGTAGAGAACAGAACTGCTGTTGTTGCTGTAGATGATTTGAGTAACTGTAATCTCACAAAAAGGAAAGCAACAACAACTGCAGCAAAAACTTCGAAGAATCCTTCAACCCAGAGATGGACCACCCACCAGCGCCAGTATTCGGCAACGGCAAGGTTCGTCTGCCTGCCCCACATGAGTCCTGCACCATAAAATGCAGCGATAGCAATTGTTGATATAAGAAATAGTATCAGGAGGCTTCTGTTTTCCGATTTTTTCTTCAATGCAGGCCATATGGCCCTTCCCATAAGAAGCAACCAGATAATAAGACCCACAAAGAGAAAAATCTGCCAGAACCTGCCAAGATCAACGTATTCATATCCCTGGTGTCCGAACCAGAAATTCTGAATAAATCCGAGCTTCTGCATAACACCCATCCATTGTCCGGCAAGTGAACCAACTACAATCAGTAGTAACGCACCGAATAGAAAATTGACTCCCAGTTTTTGGAATTTAGGTTCTATTCCTGAAATTGCCGGAGCATAGTATAATCCTGTAGCCAGCCACGATGTGGCTATCCAGAATATGGCAATCTGAATATGCCAGGTCCTTGATACGGAGTATGGTAAAAATTTTGCGAGTGGGATACCATAAAAGGCCTGACCTTCAACGCCGTAATGCGCGGTAATCACTCCCATAATAACCTGTACCAGCAAAAGAGCTGAAACAATCCAGAAATATTTTACTGTAGCTTTTTGCGAAGGAGTCTGTACTTCTTTTAACAACGGGAATATCAATGGAACCGTTTCAGGCTGTTCATCACGCCTCCGGGCATAATACCACACCATAAGACCGATTCCGGCAATAAGGACTATCACACTGAATCCTGTCCAGAGAAGAAGCGATCCTGATGGTCTGTTACCAACCAATTCTTCTGCGGGCCAGTTGTTTGTA
>JBBRSO010000231.1:0-3793 GCA_038245405.1 Bacteroidales bacterium | reverse complement strand
TATCTCTACCTCTGTTAATATCTCTTTTTGTTCCGTACTATTCTCCATCCTCGATCCCGTCTTTCTTAAGGTGCAAAGATAAGGATGTTTCGGGTACGGGGTTTAGCTTTTTCAGAAGTTAGCGAAGTTAAATATGTTTTTATTGGAAGGGTGAATAGTTGCCGGGTATTTTGCTGTTATGGGCTGGCTGTTATTTAATCAGTTTGTCATCGCTCTTAAATATGTCCAAAATCCGTTTGTCATTTCGATTATCTGGAATTACTTGTCCTTCAATTAGACCAGGGTATCCTAATCTAACGTTTAATTCGTTGTCTAAACTAAGCCTCATTGGGTCAATAACTATGCAAGAACAGCTTGCTGAGGAATAGCTTGGCCAGAAATATCCTGAATATATCACTACATTATTAGCTTTTATTGCAAATGCGATTCCATGCACCGAATGGTCCAAACTTTTTATAGCCTCTTTAGCTGTATTGGAAATTTTAAAAGTAAACGTGTTTGGGTCTTAAGTCTAAAACTCCGGTTTGTAATTCATATTTACAGCTTCCCAGGAAATCTGTCTTACTGTAATGTTTTTGATCCTGATATTGCTGGCATAAGCTTCAAACCCTACCAGTGTGTGTAGAATAGTAGCAGCATCAAACCCAACTATTACATTTCCGGGAAAATGCTTTTTCATTATTGCCATTCCCGGCCAGTTACCTGAGTTTTTACCTTTAAGCCAGCCATCTTCAACCTTCCATTCGCTGTGATGAATGATCCAGTCTTCTTGTAACGATTCGGTACTTAAAGGCTGGTCAAACAGAATAGGGGAGGCATCGTAAAGAACCTGTTTCTTCATTAAAGAAAGAGTTCTCATTGATTGTTATTTTGATAAGACTATATTATTACTCAAACTATTTAATACACTGACTTTTACTGCTCCGTCAAATTCAGGGATCTCAACCAGTCGTTGAGTAATTTTTTTATCTTTCTCTGTAAACAGGTAAACATAGGTTTTTGTATCCGCAGAACCATTAAGTGTGATATCAATACCTTTTTTATCTTTTCCTAGTATAGTTTCTGTTAGGTGAGAGGTTTTTTCGGCTCTCACAATCTTCAATGCATCATCCATAGTTAGCATCATCGGATTAAAATCACTTATTCCTTTGGAGATGGTACTGAGTTGTTCCTCCAAGCTTTCCGGTTTGATTTTGAAGATAAAATCGGAGGGGGGAGGCCACGCATTACAAATGGTTTACGTCGTTTTTGAAAGATATCACTCATGTAAAAAATAAAATGTTAATTTCGAAAGGCAAATTGTTAATAACACCTGATTTTTTAACTTTAGGCACTCCAAACTCTAGCTCACTTTAGGCACTGATTAGTTACCGAACGGCAAGGGTCACGCCATAGCTTATCCTCTCTTTTGCATAGCAGACCCCTACCTGAAATATTTAGTTCAATTACAAACCTTATTTTGTCATTGTTTAGCTTTGTAAATTAAATGATTATTTTTGACTTCTGTTGGCTTGATTCGTTATCATGCACAGAAGGGGATACCTTGCTTCACGTAAATAGTTTATAAGACTTTCAATATTTATAAAAGTAAAAATTATCATATGAAAAAATTAATTCTTCTACTGTTTACATTTATTCCGGTTCTGGCTCAGTGTCAGCCACTAGCAACTGAAACCCCGACTCAGGCAATGAAACTTGTATGGGCTGAGGAGTTTGATAAAAACGGTCTTCCCGATGAAACAAGGTGGAACTTTGAAATGGGAAAAGCCCGGGCAAATAACGAGCCTCAGTATCATACAAAGGATCTCAGGAACGTTCGCGTGGAAGATGGGAATCTTATTATTACAACTCATCTCGACATGGTTGACGGTGTTACGAAATACACATCAGCAAGAATTAATACCAAAGGAAAATTTGAATTCACTAAAGGACGAATGGAAGTAAGGGCAAAGCTTCCACAGGGCAGAGGTATGTGGCCTGCAATATGGACACTCGGTTTGACCGGTGGCTGGCCTGCCTGCGGTGAAATTGATATCATGGAATACTGGGGACACGATCCTAATACCGTCGCTTCAAATGTTCACACCCGCGACTATAATCACACAAAAGGAACAGGCCGCGGCGGAAAAACTACTTATGAAAAGCCCTATCAGGATTTTCACATTTATGCCGTTGAATGGTTCGATGACAGGATGGATTTCTTTATGGACGAAAAGATGTTTTACTCATGCAAGTCAAAAGGAGAGGGCATTGGTGAATGGCCATTCCTGGCACCCCAATATCTGATTCTTAACCAGGCATTATGGGTTAACTTCAAGGAGGGACAACCGGGTATCGACGATACTATTTTCCCGCAGCAGTTCATGGTTGACTATGTAAGGTACTACGAGCTTAAATAGTACCATGGCATCGAAAAAGATTTTTCAATCACTACTGCAAGTATTCTACCTCTTGGTTCCCGTCGTGGCATCTCTGACAGTCAGTTGTACCAAGGATCATGTGCCTGTTGTGGAGGTGTCGCTTAAGGAAAAGGCGCAGTTTGGAGTTGGTGCCGCTGTGACAGCAGCACATCTTAAAGAGAAAGATTTTTCTGATGCTTTTAAGAACTCTTTTAGTCAGGTATCAGCTGAATACGAAATGAAGATGACACATCTCTGGACATCTGCAACAGTCTATAGCTGGACAAATGCCGATTTTATTGTTAATTATGCATCGTCAAATAATATGAAGGTGCATGGACATGCACTGCTCTGGTATCAGTCGTTTCCAACATGGTTTAAAAACGCCGCATACGATTCGCTTAACTTCGAGAACAACATAAAAGCATACATACAGACAGTCGTTTCAAGATATGCAGGAAAGATTATAAGTTGGGATGTCGCAAACGAAATATTTAACGATAACGGGTCACTCAGAGACGATGGAATAGCGTACAAAACTTTTAAAGATCCGCTTGCATTTTATGGCAGATGTTTTCAATATGCCCGAAACGCAGACCCGGCAGTCAAGCTATTCTATAATGATTATGATATCGTGCTTAATCTGAGCAAGAGAAATGCAGTAAAGGCAATGGTTGCCAGATTTAAAAGAGACGGATATCCCATCGACGGACTCGGCGAGCAGTGTCATACTACAATATGGACAACCAGCATCCTGCGAAGGGCCGGTTTTAGTGATCTGGCATCTGCCGGACTGCTAATGCATATCTCAGAACTCGATGTAAGGGTAAATAAGAACAAATCGGATGCTTATGTTTTTACCGAAACCGAGCAGCAAAAGCAATATGACACTTATAAGGATATTGCGGAAATGTTCGAATTATTGCCACAGGAACAAAAATTCGCTATAACAACATGGGGCTTAAGTGACAAATACACGTGGATCACAGGGTGGTGGCATCCAAAGGAATATCCACTGCTTTTCGACAATATCTACGGAAAAAAGAAAGCATATAACGGATTTCTTGATGGATTGAACTGAGACTCACAAAGGTATATGGTTAATTTATACCTATTTGTAGCTTATAAATTCTCCATTATTGTAACTCATTACCCCGTTGTCGGTTCCAAACCAGACTACACCGTTTTTGTCGACAGTTATTCATTGGATGTTATTGCTCAGAAGTCCATCCTTTTGGGTGATTGATTTCCATCATTGCCGATGGTAAGGTCACTTTCATTGCCAAAGATTACCGCGACGGAGCTGTCAAAAAACCGGTAACCCTCGATGGTGTTGAGTTCCTGCGCCGCTTTACCATGCATATCCTGCCAAAACGGTTTGTTAAAATCCGCAG
>JBBRSO010000230.1:0-3813 GCA_038245405.1 Bacteroidales bacterium | reverse complement strand
GGACAGGATGCCGTTAATACCGCAAAAGAGTTCAACGACCGTCTTGATTTTGATGGCGTGGTATTGACAAAACTCGATGGAGATACAAGGGGAGGAGCGGCGCTTTCTATTAAAGCCGTAGTAAATAAGCCTATTAAATTCGTCAGCTCGGGAGAGAAAATGGAAGCTATTGACATCTTCTATCCCGACAGGATGGCCGACAGGATCCTTGGTATGGGTGATATTGTTTCTCTTGTTGAAAAAGCTCAGGAGCAATACGATACTGAAGAAGCGAGGAAGCTCCAGAAAAGAATTTCGAAAGATCAGTTCGATTTTAATGACTTCATCACACAGATCCAGCAGATAAAAAAAATGGGTAATGTCAAAGACCTCATGGCAATGATCCCAGGCGTGGGAAAAGCTGTGAAAGACCTGGATATAGATGATAATGCGTTTAAAGGTATCGAAGCTATTATCAGAAGCATGACACCCGAAGAGAGAACAACTCCGATGGTATTGAACGGAAGCAGGCGTAAACGAATAGCAACAGGCAGTGGTACCAGTGTTCAGGAAGTAAACAAGCTTCTGAAACAGTTCGATGAGACAAAAAAAATGATGAAGATGATGACAAAGGGGGGCAATGTCGCCAGGCTTATGGGTAAGAAATAAATTTTAGCATGTATACGATTATCGACGGTAAGAAAGTTGCATCTGACATTAGAAAGGAAATTGCTAAAGATGTTGCAGAACTGAAAAACGCAGGAAAAAAAATCCCTCATCTTGCCGCAATTCTTGTTGGCAACAATGGTTCAAGCGAAACATATGTTGCGAATAAGGTGAAAGATTGTGAAGAAGTAGGCTTCAAATCGACTCTGATCAGATTCGACGTTGATGTAGAGGAATCTGTACTTCTTGCCAGGATTGATGAACTGAATAATGATAATGAGATCGATGGATTCATTGTACAACTCCCTCTGCCAGCTCATATCTCTGAAAATAAAGTGATTGAATCCATTGACCCTAAAAAGGATGCTGACGGATTTCACCCGGTTAATATAGGCAGGATGGTAATTGGTCTGCCTGGCTTTCTTCCCGCAACACCATTCGGAATTGTTGAGCTCTTAAAGAGATATAAAATATCAACTTCAGGTAAAAACTGTGTGGTTATTGGTCGTAGTAATATCGTTGGACGGCCAGCGAGTATCCTTTTATCCCAGAAAGGAATGGATGCAACTGTTACAGTAATTCACAGCCGCACAAAAAATATTAAAGAAATTGTCAGTCAGGCCGATATTGTTATTGCAGCAATGGGATCTCCTTCGTTTGTTAAAGCTGATATGATAAAGGTGGGAGCTGTTGTAATCGACGTTGGCACAACACGGGTTAAAAGCCCGGAGACGAAATCGGGTTTCAGGATTGTGGGCGATGTGGATTTTGAGAATGTTGCTCCAAAATGCTCATTCATCACTCCGGTACCGGGGGGAGTTGGTCCAATGACAAGGGTATCCCTGCTGCTGAATACGCTGATGGCAGTTAAAAATAATCTTTTGTGATTTTATCCTTACCTGAAACCTCAATTAACCGGGAAATCATAACCGGTAAAATAAAGATCATATCCGCCTTTTCCACCCGGACGGTCGGAAGAGAAAATTAGATATTTATTTGTAAAATCCGGATGAAACCCTATAACAGGTCTGTATTCATTTGACGAAGTGTTAATGTGAGGTCCCATATTTACAGGTGAATTCCATTTACCGCTCTTGTAGATCGAGTAATAAAGGTCAAATCCACCCATTCCTCCAGGCCTGTCAGATGCAAAGACCATAATTGTCCGGGAAATATAGGGACATTTATCATTGCCCTCACTGTCGAGGTTTTCGGCTTTTACAGGAACAGCATATGCTTGATTGAACCACGATGAAAAATCTTTATCTGCAGGTCTTTTTAAGAGGAAAATATCAAAATTTCCATCTTTATTTGAAGAGAAGTAAGCCGTATCCTGATTACTGTCAAGAGTAATATATGCATCGTCAAAGGCCGTGTTAAGCAAATTGATGGGCAGGGGGCCGGTTATTTCAGGGAGTATTGAACCTAAAGCCGGCTGATTCTTAAGATAATAAAAGTCGAGATTTCCATTCTCATTTACTGACGACAGCAAAAAGTATTCAAAGCCGTCAGCAGTACTGAAGAATGTATATGGTCCAAAATCATTTCCTTCAGTTTTTGCTTTATTAATGAGCTTTTCAGGAAACGCGTCAGTGGTGATCTGAGACCCAAACCCAAAAACACCTGTCGTCTGGTCGAATTGAAATGTAATAGCTCCCTGTTCCAGATCGAACTGACCGCCTGAACTCTTCCTGTTGCTTGAAAAGATGACAGGCAGACGATCAACAATCTGATACAGCGCCATATTATAATCATCATACTGTGAATTAATATTGGTTATATTTATTACAGTATCAGGGAAAGTGCCTTTAGGAAATTTAATAGGATTTTCAGTTTTTTTACAATCTGTAAACGAAATGGAAAAAAACAGGATGCAGATTATTATGACGACGAAATTGAGAAATCCTGATTTATTCATAAGAGATATTTTTTAAGGAACGTATCCAGACAAATATATTAATATAAAATGAAAAACCGGGAGGTCGCCCGGTTCTTCTAAGGTAGAATTTAGGTTAATTCTAGGATAAATGGGTATGTTTTCTTCAAATTAAGATCTGTCTAACGGTTATAAGATGCGTATTTATTGCTGTAGGTTGCGTCATCTTTTAAATTTTTTAGTAATTATCTGAAATTTATTTGCAGGATATTGTTTGTCAAATAGTTAAAAAAATGTTAAAATGTTAATAAATGGATAAATCTCAAAACTGGCTTGTAAAAAATAGTATTAATTTTGTATTCATAATTTTGTGAGCCATGGAAGATGATAAATATGGGTTTTCCTACGAGGAAGATGTGAAACACGCGGTTCAGAAGTTTGAGCGGATGAAGAAGAATAATGAAAGCTATTTTTTCGACGTCATTGAATTTGAGACTATTATAGATTATTATATTGAAAGTAATAATTCCATAAAAGCTTATGAAGCTGCAGCATTAGCAAGCGAACAACATCCGAATTCAGTTTCTATACAGTTGCGTAAAGCCAGAGTTCTGCTCGATAAAGGCCGCGCTGTAGAGGCATTAAGGCTGCTTAAGAAACTTGAAAGTATTGAGCCCGGCAATCATGAAATATACATTGCCAAGGGAACTGCTTTCGGAATGCTTGGCGATATACAGGGTGCTAAGAAAATGTTCGATTATTCACTTACTCTTGATACTGAGGATGTCGAGAATATACTTTTTGCAATTACTTCGGTGTTGCAAAACCTTAATTATTATGAGCATCTGATACCGTATATGGAAAAGCTTATTGAGATGGAACCCGAATTTAAGGCTCATCTTTATGACATGGCTTATGCATACGAAAAGATCGAGGATTACGAAAACAGCATTAAATATTATCTCAGATATCTTGAAGAGGAGCCATTTTCTGACAGTGCGTGGTATAACCTTGGGATAATATTCAATAAGCTCGAGTCGTATGACAAAGCAATGGAAGCTTATGATTATGCCCTGGCTATCAATTCTCAGAATACTTTTGCGATATTCAACAAAGGCAATATTCTCAGCAACCTGGAAAGATATGATGATGCAATTCCGGTTTATCACGAATATATCGAGAACGAACCTGAAAGCTTTGAAGCCATGACTTATCTTGCTGAGTGTTATGAGAAAACAGGTGAAGTGGTAATGGCTCGCAAATACTACCAGGAAGCCATTGAGCTTGCTCCT
>JBBRSO010000229.1:0-3824 GCA_038245405.1 Bacteroidales bacterium | reverse complement strand
GATTTTACAGAAGGCTCCCCAATCGAAATTCCATCCTGAAAACTTGATAATGCTAATTTTCCATCTATATCACTGCTACCCTGGTTTAGTACTTTGATTATTAATTTAAAAGTTTCACCGGGATCAGGTATAAAATCTCCGTTTCCCACAATTTTGTCATCCATAACACAGCTTACCAGCAGTAAGTCAGGCGCATGGATACAGATATCGACGGGATAATGTTTCTCAGAAACATTATCTTTCAACATAAGATCCAGAGTAGCAATAGCCAGATCAGGTACATTATCGGAGATCTTAAATGCAAACTTGTCAGAGAAGACTTTTTCCGTTCTTGCAGCTAATGTCCCGTTAACAATGGAATCTCTGGATATATTAATGAATGGTGATGAAGAGGAAATTTTGACCCTCAGATTCTTTGCGTCAGTTAATCCAAGATTATTTATCTTAAGTTTCAAAAATACTGATTCACCAAAGTCTGCCAGATGATTATTATTTCCCAGGCTGTCATTTATACTACTTGCCCCCAGATCTATATATTCTTTCCTTAAATTTGAGAAATATATTGTTTTGATAACCGGGATCTTGTTCTGACCTGTTATGACCACGAGACAAGAATCATTTGATAGTCCGGGCATGTCAAGGGAAACTGATCCGGAAGCGGAAGCATACGAAGCATCCCAGAGGATATTAAAATGTGAAACAGCGACATATGAAAAGGGATCAGTAGTTAAAGTCAGAAGTTTCATGCCGTTTGGCAATGTGTCGGGCAATGTTATGGTAAATGGCTGTGGTTTGCCAAGGATGGGAATTACACTCGGATCCCCGACGAGATTATATGTTTCCCAGTAATATTTCTTACGTGATGAATTGGATGCACTCACTGCCATATTTCCCGCGAAATTGATCTGACCCATTGTAAAGTACCAGTCAGATGGATTTTCTCCATGCGTATGGAACATCCTGTCGTAGGCGCCTAAACCAGATGATGAATATGTTGGTTCGGAAGAAATAGTGCCCGGGCCCACCGCCCAATAGAAATCTTCATCCCAGTAAGAATCATTGGAACAGCCTATGAATCCTATCGCACCTTTTGATGCAGACACAACCATTCTTATGCCCAATGTGTTTGCAAAATTAAATTGTGAGGTCCTGCAGGCATTGCTGATAACAAACGGATACATATTTTTATTCACCAGGGTTGCAACATCAGGAGATTTGAAATTAATATGGAGCCAGCCGAGAGCGTCACCATGACCAGTGTAGTTTAAAAAAGATACTCCTTTGTTTATCAGTTTAATTAAAGAATCTTTGGATGTATATGACTGTGGATAGTTGAAGTGATATTCTTTAATTCTGTTGGCCGTAGTAAGGTAATTTGTTGTTGCATATTTTAACTGACCGTTCATGTAATTAGCATAGGCTTCATCAAATCCTGCTGTAGCAATTCCGCGTGAATAAAACTGGTTAGTGTCAGCAAACTGCAATTTCTCATACTGAATAATCTTTCCGACAACTGTCTTAAGCTCCATAGTATCAGCAACAGGCAGGCGGCCAATAAACATTTCAGGTATATAATCTCCGTTGCCATCAAATTCTCCGTAATACATATCAGTTACGTTTCCTGAAGTACCAGTGCCAAAATAGGGAACTCTGTTTACATCTCCGATTATAAGCAGGTATTCTGGCGGCGGACCATCATTTGTCGAAGATCTATAAATCCTTGATAACGTATCTTTTAATTGTATATAATCATTTCCTTTGAACTGTACTCCCCGGTAAATTACCTTAATGTTGAACCCTTTTTGCATCTTCCACTTTATGAAAGGCGCAAGCTGTTTTTTGAAGGCAGTATCTGTAATTATTACCATTTTTACAGGCTTATCGGAATAGCCTGGGATGACCTTCGCGGGATTGAAATTTAAAATTCCCTTGTTAAGAGTTTCATTGAAAAGAGCCTTCCCTGATAGCAAAGATTTTGTTGGAAGGGCAGAAATGCCCTTAAATAAAACTTCTATTTTCATTGAAGTGATAACTTCCAGTGAGTTCGAATGAGGATTATACCTTACTGGTGATATGTACAGGTTGGCAAGTCTTACTCCCCTTACAGTACCTAAAGCCTCAATGCTCACAGTATCAGCTGATATGAAACCGCGTGAACCATATACATCCTTATCAATCCTGAAAGTCTGTTTTATTTGTTGAATGTTTTTTGTTTCGCTCTCCTGTGCTGGAAAAAGAAGACCTTCGATCTTTTTTGACGAAGGTTTTATATTTGATGTTTTTACAGCCGAAATTTTTATAGAATAATCAGATCCTGCAGGGATTGAGATCAGACGGCTCAGTACCGGGAGCTCAGGTCTTCCTGGTTTGGAACTGGAGATATGTCCGGGGATTGTTATTCTGTAGAAAGAGCCTGCGGCATTTTTAACACTTACTACATTAAGCTCAGGCGCTTTATAGTTTATAGTAATGGATTGTTCTGTTATAATAACATCACCAGCCAGCATATTGCCATCCAGACGAAACTTATGATTTCTTTCTGTTTGCGCGCTGAGCGATGCTGTATATATCAGAAAAACTGCTAAAAGAGTAGCTTGTTTATCTTTACCTAAGTGCATCAATGATAATTCATTAACACTTTGACCTAAATTCTTTTGGCAAGTTATTAAAAAAAGAGATATTATAGGCTTGAAGTTGATAAATATGATTAAAATGTTGATGATATGAAATTGGCGTCCCCGAGCCACCCCCAAACCCCCTGAAGGGGGCTTTGAAAACCAGTTGCGGAAGTTTTTGTTGTCAGTACGAAGTGGAACTTTGCAGTTAAGAAGTATTCGACAATACAGGTAAAAATAATTAAAAGTATTTTTTCTCCCAATGAATAATAATTCTGCTTTTTTTTTGGAATCTTTGTATACTGAATTAATACTACAGCATTATGAAAAATTATTCAACGATTGTGAAAAAGATATTCATTTCATTAATTTTTGTCGTTATGACAATAACTGTTTTTTCTCAGGCTGATCCTGAATTTGATAAAATCACTACTTCAGCCGGAATAGTCGAAATGCACTTTATCGGACACGGATCTCTGATGTTTAAGATCAATGGTTATGTCATACATATCGATCCGGTTAAAAGTTCAGGGGATTATCAATTCCTTCCAAAAGCCGACATGATTCTTATTACACATGAACATGGTGATCATCTTGATCCAAAGCTTATTGAAGAACTAAGAAAGCCTGGAACACTGTTGTTTTGCAATCAGAACTCCGCATCCAAAGTTATATGGGGTATGCCTATGAAAAATGGAGATCGTCAGGAATTCAATAACATAATTATTGAAGCAGTTCCTGCATATAATATTGTAAACGAGAGAGCTCCCGGCCAGCCTTATCATCCGAAAGGAGATGGTAATGGCTATGTTCTCACAATAGGAGGGAAACGTTTTTATATCGCAGGTGATACAGAAAATATACCTGAAATGAAATCTCTAAAAAATATAGATGTCGCTTTTCTCCCAATGAATCTCCCATATACTATGACGCCCGAAATGGTGGCTGATGCCGCTAAGGCTTTTAAACCTAAAATATTATATCCTTACCATTTCGGTGATACCGATACCAATAAGATTGTTGAGTTGCTAAAGGGTTCCGGTATTGAGGTCAGAATAAGAAAGCTTAAGTAATATGTACCGCGCACCCTACACCACGCGCTAATACAGAAATTTATGGCACTCCGAACAATTAGATTCTTTCCATGCTGTTCCTATATCGATCGGATGTTTAAATTCCAGATTATCTTTTATACTAGAGTATTCCATT
>JBBRSO010000228.1:0-3839 GCA_038245405.1 Bacteroidales bacterium | reverse complement strand
TGTTCATTAATGGCAGGGTTAGTTATCTTGGAAAATAAAAGAGATGCTGATAATGATGCATTTATTTCGGAAGTATTTAGAGTTTTGAAAAAGGAAAAGATTAGGATGACTGAATCACTTGAAGAAAACCTGGTTAATATTTTCAAACAGCAACATGTGAGCACGGACCATCAGAAAAGTAGATTTTTCACAAAGAGAGAGAACCAGGTGCTTTGTTTATCGATGGAAGGGCTGCCTATCAAAATGATTGCCAACAAACTTTCAATTTCTGACCGTACGGTCGAGAATCACCGCGCAAAACTAATGGAAAAAACCAATTCCAGGAATATCATCGAAGTAATCGCATTCGCATTGAAAAACAGCCTTGTGGCCTGTCAGTAATCATTATACTGATTTGGCAAAACCATGTCTTATTTTGATTTCCCTAAATTGTATAGGTAAAAACCCTTAATAATTATTTAATTAGTTTCATTGTATTTACCTATTGTCTCCCGTGATTAAATGGCTGAACTTTGATTTAGTGATTTCAAGGTCCCGCCAATTCAAAAAAATCAGTGACAAGGATGGGATTTGGAGTCATTAACGCTCTGTAAAACAGCAGTAGTAATAATATGCAGGAATAATCCTGTTTTCTTAACCATCAATTTAATCAAAAAAGTATGAAAAAATTAAGCTTGTTTTTAGGATTTGCCTTTATGGCTTGCATGACTTTCGGGCAGAATACGGCAACAGTTTCAGAAATTGGGATTGATAATACTGCTTACGTTAATCAGCATGGAGCTGAAAACGATGCTCGCGTTAATCAGCTCGGAGCGAACAATGATGCATCAATTACCCAGGTTGGTGCTATGAGTAATGCAGCAGTGAGTGATCATTACAAGAGTTCACTGTTTGGATTATTAACGGGCACTCGTGGTATTACACAGGTAGGAATTGGCAACACTGGTTCAATTAGCCAGATAAATGGGTTTACTCATTTAGTAGAAGCTGGTCCTGAAGCAGGTATGGGTCAATATGGAATTGGCAATTACGCTACTATTGCGCAGACACATAATAATGCCTGGATGCAGGAATATGCATGGGTAAAACAAGAGGGAATCAAGAATGTCAGTTCACAAACCCAGTCAAGTCCTAATGTATTTAGCCATGTCTGGCAGTTGGGTGCTGGTAATATTGCTTTAACTCAACAATCCGGGGACGATGGTAACAAGGCAAGTATTTTGCAGCAAGGCATTAAGAATACTGCAACTCAGACTCAGGTCGGAAAATCAAATTTGAGTAATTTAAATCAGCAGGGTTATGGCACCACTTCTGGAATTTATCAATTTGCAAATGAAAATGTAACTAATTTAAATCAGACGGGTTTTAAATTAAAAGCAACAATTAGTCAGTTAGGCGATGAAAATGTAGTTAACCTGAATCAAACCGGAGGTATTGTCACGATTGATCAGCTTGGAAATAGAAATGTTGTTCGCGGATTACAAACAGTCCCTGATGAATGGGCAAGTTTTGCCGGATCAACATTAGATGTTTGGCAGATTGGTGATGGAAATACTTTAGACCTTCAATCTGCTTCGCCGGGTGCTATTGTAAATGTAGCACAGGATGGGATGTCGAACAAAGCAGTAGTCATACAAAACTAAATTACCAGCCGTCAGATCGTTGTGTTGGGCTTATTGTGCGTTATTCGAGATGCTCTTTTTTAAGCCTTGTATGACTTTTTTCACCAGTTTGCAATAGATCATATGGGTGATTTTACCTATAATTTAGAACCTGAATTTTGCGTGAATTCACGTATTGCAAACCGTAATTGAATAGCTGACCTTTGGAAAAGGGATTTCAAAATACCGACTGCTTAAAAAGAACAATGAACTGTGAGGGATTTCAAGACTGTAATTTTAAAATAAACTAACGACGACCAGATGAAAAAAATTTATGCTGCTTCTCTGATTCTGCTGCTCACATTTTGCGCCACTGATAAAAGTTGGGCTGGCGAATCACAAAAGCATAAGGCAACAACTAAATCCAATACACAGGTAAGCCCAAAAATCAATTTGGCTCCTGTTGATACGGCTTACTATTCAATAGAGGTGAATGGCCAAACAAATTCGGTAAAGATCAACAACGTACCGGTTCAATCAACTACGGGCAAATCAGACAGGCAAAATACAATCATGGTCAATGGGGAAGGAAATTCCGTTTCAGTGAACCAGGATAATCAGAAATCAAAGGTGACGATCTCGCAGAACGGGAACAATAATCAAATCAGTATCACACAAAATAAGCAATAATATACAGGAATAAACCTGTTTTTAATTTAAC
Organism: Bacteroidales bacterium; assembly: GCA_038245405.1. Classification (GTDB taxonomy): domain Bacteria; phylum Bacteroidota; class Bacteroidia; order Bacteroidales; family VadinHA17; genus LD21. Next base: position 1,517 of record JBBRSO010000228.1, on the reverse strand, counting down.
AATTTAAATATCATTAAGCTATGAAAAAATTTAGTTTATTTTTTGTTGCGTTTTTTACAGTGGGCTTTGTTATGGCCCAGAACGTGTCTGATGTAAAGCAGATTGGGAATTTAAACCAAATCTTTGTTGATCAGACAGGTTCAAACAATTTAGTAGGACGCGTTGCAACTTCAGATTCTCCGGTAACTTTCAGTTCTCAAACTGGAGATGAAAACAAAGCAACAGTTACCCAGGATGGTACTGGCAACAAAGCTTTTTTTGAACAGGGAGTTTCTTATAGGTATCCAGGAAGTTATCCTGATGGCAACAAGAATGAAATCACTATTAATCAATTAGGAAAAATCAATAGTGCTGGCGGCTTTTCTCTTGGAAATGAGAACATTGTCAAAATGACTCAAACCGGTGATAATAACTATTCCGGCCATTGGGAATGGGGTGATAAAAATAAAGCAACGATAAGCCAAACCGGAGGAGATGAAAACTGGGCGTATGCTGCAACGAATTCATCAAATAATACATCAACGATCAATCAGATTGGGACTAAGAACGATGGTAGTACTTCTCAGGGTTGGATTGGTTATGCCAGTATGTCTAATAACACTGCTACAATTAGTCAGGTTGGAACTAGTAACAAAGTTTCATTGGCTGATGGAACAGCGTTTAATCCGGCATTAACAGGTTACAGTTCAGATTTATGGGGTTTTGGAATTCAACAATATGGTTTGAATAATAAAGGGACAGCTATTCAAAAGGGTGATGAAAATAAAGCAGCTATCTATCAGTTTGGAGACAGGAATACGGGTTATATCAATCAGGATGGAAAGGATAACGAATCAACTACTATTCAGGAAGGTTCTGACAACTTTGCAAATATAGGTGTTATCGGTGAAGACAACCATGCAAATATCAGGGAAACCGGTAATAATCATACAGCGACTGCAGTCATTACAGGTGATAATAATTCTGTTAATGTTATTCAGACAGCCCTTCATAATTTAAGTGGAAATGCTATTGAAGGTAATTTAAACACTATTGTTACAACGCAAAGTGGCAGTAACAATAGCACTTCAAGTTGGCTTCAAGGTAATTCTAATACTGTTACAGTTCTACAGTCAGGTGATGGTAATACCAATACTAACTACACAAACCAGGACTTCAGTGAATATCCGGGTTCAGATGATTCCAATACATTTACCATTATACAATCAGGAGACAATAGTGTAAATACAAACACCTTAATGCATGGTGATGGAAATACATTTAATGTAACCCAATTGAGTAATGGTAATATAAGCACCAATAACGTAACCGGGAATATGAATACAATCACAGTAACTCAGAATTAATGTACTTTTTTCATAGGAATGGTTTGCCATTCCTATGAAAATCAATTCAAATCGAAGATTCTGCTGATTTGGAATGAAGAAAACAATTCAATCAATAATATACAGGAATAACCTGTCGTTTAATTAACAATTTAAAATAAAAAAAGTTATGAAAAAGTTAAGTTTAGTTTT
>JBBRSO010000227.1:0-3844 GCA_038245405.1 Bacteroidales bacterium | reverse complement strand
TTGTAGAGTGCAAATCACCGGATGTTAAGATTGATGAGGTTGTTTTTGAACAGATAGCCACATATAATATGAAGTATAAGGTACCATATCTGATTGTAACAAATGGAATTCATCATTATGCGTGTATAATTGATCACATTGCTATGAAGTTCGAGTATTTATTGGTTATCCCTCTTTATGAGGATCTGACTATAGTTTTATGATATGAATTATGTTGAGTGTTACATGTGCCGTTATAAGGAATGAAGAGAACGAAGTATTGATCGTTCAGAGGGGAGAGGCTTCCGATCATCCTTATAAATGGGAATTTCCGGGAGGCAAGATCTTAGAAGGCGAGTCTGAAGATGACTGCATAATAAGAGAGATCAGGGAAGAATTATCAATGGAGATTGTTATTTGCGGAAGACTACCCGAAGTCGATCATGATTACGGCAATAAGCATATCAGGCTGATCCCTTTTATCTGCGATACTCTCGATGAATTGCCTTTACTTTCCGAGCACATTGATTTCAAATGGGTTTCAGAAAAAGATTTATTGTCATTTGATTATTCCGAGGCAGATATATTTGTCGGTGAAAGTTATGCGCGAAGAGAAAAGCCTTCAGATCAAGCCGTACCTACGCTATTCTGATTTTTATTGAACATTTATGAAATAATTACACTAGCGGGCATTAAAATATGAAATTTGTTCTTTGAAATTATGAATTAGTCGCAATTGTAGCGTTTTTAATTACGTGACGATTTGAAATTGAAGATTATCCAGTTTATTTCAGTTTAATAAACTAATCAATTACCGTTGGCTTTAGCCAACGGCATATAACCCTAATATACAGGGACTTTAGTCCAGTAATTTTGGGCTAAAGCCAACGGTAAGTTAAATCAATCCTAAAATTCTACATAATTTGAGAGTCATCTCTTAGGTAAAACACCTATAAGATAAATACTTACGAAGTGCAATTACTATAATGTCAAAGAACTTAAAAATAATCAATTAATAATCAGTGGGTTTTAAGCGCCCACCAATGAAATAATTATATAAATCATTAAAGGAGTCAAAACGCTTTGCATCGCTTATTGGCTCATCGAATCCATAAGTTACCTGTATAAAATCCGAATCTGATAATTCTGCTGAATTCTTATCGTGCATTGTATCACCAACATAAATAACCTTATTCAGATGATATTTTTTTTTCATATTTGTTATCATCACATGCTTGTCGACCCCGGATGATCCATGGCAATCCCAATCAGTTAACACCGGGCCAAGACCTGAGTAACCGATAAACTTATTAAGATACCATTGTTCACAGTTGCTTACAATAAATATTTTGAACTTGTGAGATAATTCAGTGATTCTCAACAGCACATCAGGATAAATTTCACCCGCATTCTTTCCTACAGTTTCCTTTTCATAACTTATCAATATATTCTTTATGTCACTAAATTCCTTTCTGATCCCCGGCAACAATATATCAATACATTTTTCCATTGGTATACCTGTTACTGAATTCATCCCTTCAGCTGATATCCTACCTTTATAATTCGATTCGCCAAGAAATGTATTCCATGCTTTTGTACAACTTTCGTTTACGTTCCAGAGAGTTCCGTCCAAATCGAATATTATGGCCTCATATTTCATTTTTTGCATATTACAGTATTTATTTAAAATAAAACAGAATTTAAAGGCGTCAATTTAAACTCTTTATTCCCAATTACAAGTACTTTTATACATGAAAAAAAGAACACGGAAAGACCTGAAACCATCCCGCTATGGCTGGGAATATAGTATTAGTTAGAAAGACCCAGAAAACAGCAATTTTTTAGTTATGAAAAAGGACTTTATCAGACTTATATAATAAATTATTATCTTACAACCTGTAAATCAGATCTGAAGAGGTGGCTACTCAAACTAAGACCTCCTGACAAATGGAGCCTGGCTGTTATAATTGCGACCGGTGTGTTTTTCGGTATATCGGGAATGAAGGTGTGGCACAGTAAACTGAAGAAATTTAATGGCAGATATTATTGTAACAGAAAACTTATCAAAACATTATAAAGATGTTGATGCAGTTTCTGAAGTTTCCATAAATGTCAGAAAAGGTGAAATTTATGGGTTTCTGGGATTGAACGGAGCTGGGAAAACAACAACAATAAGGCTCCTACTGGGAATGATCCGGCCAACGTCAGGTAATATGATAATTGCCGGAAAAAAGGTTTTTCCCGATAACCATTATTTGTGGAAAATGATCGGGTATCTTGTGGAGGTCCCTAATTCATATCCAAATCTTACCGTAAGGGAAAATCTTGAGATAATACGACGACTTAGATTCTTGCCTGACAAAAAGTCGATTGAAAGTATCATTGCGAAGCTCAAACTCTCGCGTTATGCTGACAGAAAAGCCAAACATCTCTCCCTCGGGAATGCCCAACGTCTTGGATTGGCTAAAGCACTTATCCACGATCCTGAAATTTTAATACTTGACGAACCAACAAACGGTCTGGATCCGGAAGGAATACACGAGATACGTGAGTTGTTAAGCGATCTTACTGAAAATAAAGGAGTAACAGTTTTTATTTCAAGTCATATTCTTAGTGAAATATCAAAACTTTCAACACGTATAGGCATAATTCACGAAGGCCGTTTGATTAAAGAACTCAACAATAGTGAACTTACGAAACTTTGCAGCAAGAGTTTGTATGTCTCTGGAAATGACAATAACCTTTTACGATCAACACTTTTTTCAAATGGATATAATATTAAAGATACCGGAACAGGATTGCTGGAGTGTGGTGATGATGCAGCTGTAAATAATCCTGAAATCATAGCAACATTACTGGTAAATGCCGGATGTCCGCCTACATTGTTGAAAGTTGAGGAAGAAGACCTGGAGACGTTTTTTTTGAGAACCATAAATACAATAGATACAGGAAAATGAAAAGTTTAAGAGCAGCTCTGTTTGCAGAAACTTTGAAACTCCGAAGATCAGGTATATTCTGGATTACCATAATAATGTTTATTGTAATACCAGTGATGATGAGCTTTATGATGTTTGTCTCCGAAAATCCGGAAACAGCAAAAAAACTGGGATTGATAGGAACTAAAGCAATATTATTCGGGGGCACGGGCTGGCTGGCTTTTTTTGGTCTGCTGTTACAATCTATTGCCACTGTAGGATTAATAGGCTTCGGATTTGTAACGAGCTGGGTATTTGGTAGGGAATATACTGAACGGACTCTGAAAGATATTACAGCACTGCCTGTCTCTCGTTCATCGATTGTGATAGCGAAGTTTTTGGTGGTTTTCGTCTGGTGTACATTACTTTTGGTTATTCTTTTTGTAACAGGTCTTATAACCGGTAATCTGATTGGATTATCAGGCTGGCAAAATCATACAATATTAATTCTCTCGAAGAAATATTTTGTAACGGCATTTCTCACTCTTGTTCTTTGTCCCCCGGTGGCTTTTTTTGCATACATTGGAAGGGGAATTATACTGCCTTTGGGATTTGTGATGATTACAATGATTATGGCCCAGTTTATGGGATTAGTCGGATTGGGCCCATATTTCCCATGGGCAATACCGGGAGTTTATATCGCTCCGGCCGGAACTTCGGGTATGCAACTGGTAACAGCAAGCTGGATAATACTTGCCATCACAGTTTTATCTGGGTTCTTTGGCACAATATTATGGTTCAACAAAGCAGATCAATACTAGGATTAAAGATTATTCTCTAACCTGGAATCTGACAAAATAACTTTACTACTTTTGCTGATCTTTTCAGATAGAGCTTATGAAAGTAGTAGATACAAAAGGACAACTATGCCCTGCACCGCTGATTGCGGC
>JBBRSO010000226.1:0-3911 GCA_038245405.1 Bacteroidales bacterium | reverse complement strand
TTATAACCTTCCGCTATGAATGCAAGATCGAGCGATGTGTGCGGGTCACCATATTTGACCCTGCCCAGTTTGGTTCCTGTTTCATACCAACAGGGTAGACTAAAGTTTTCTGGCTGTTGCCGGCCAGCATAAAATCGAAGCGTAAGACCTTGTTAATAAAATATTTATCAAAGTCTTTCTGAGCCTGGATTGTAAGGGTTAAAGTAAATAATATGAACGAAAAGATTGTTCTCATAGCGAATTAATTTTAACAGAATGATGTAAAGCTAAAAATATTCATTGAGACGGATTGATAATTTATCTATTTTTGCCACTAAATATTATGGACATGCCATTAATGAAGGATCCTGCTGTATGGTTTAAAGATTTCTTCGTTCATGCAGGATTGAGTTACAGCTTTTCTTCATTCCTCAGTACGATTGCCCTCGTGCTGATTGTGGTACTACTGAGCTGGTTATCGAATCTTATTGCGAAGGCAATAATTCAAAATGTTGTCACCAGAATTGTAAGAAGAACAACAACAACCTGGGATGATATCTTCCTTGAGAAAAAAGTCTTCAGCCGATTATCACATTTTGCGCCCGCATGGGTGATCTGGTCAATGGCTGCATGGGCTTTCAGCTCGTATCCGTTATGGCTGGTTGCAGTACATAAACTCACCTACATCTACATGGTGATTATATCAATGGTGGTTATAAATTCATTCATTGAAGCATGGCACGAAATTTATAAAACACTTTCTATCTCAAAACACAGGCATATAAAGGGTTATGTCCAGCTGGTCAAAATACTCGTAATTGTTATAACTGTTCTTGTAATCGTTTCGGTTATATTTAAGAAGGATATCAGCACTCTGGTTGCAGGACTTGGAGCGATGGCCGCGGTATTGATCCTGGTCTTCAGGGACACTCTCCTCGGTTTGGTAGCAAGTATTCAGCTTTCGGCAGACAAAATGCTGAAGATAGGCGACTGGATCTCGATACCCCGACGTGATGTAGATGGGATTGTTTCTGACATAACACTTACAACTGTCAAAATACAAAACTTCGACAAGACAATAATTACTGTTCCAACCTACTCCCTCGTAAATGATTCATTCCAGAACTGGAAAGGAATGCAGGAAGCCGGTATCAGGCAATTAAAGAGATCATTGTATATCGATTCAAAGAGTATAAAGTTTCTCGATAAGGAATTAAAAGACAGATTATCAGCTGTTCCGGAGTTAGGTGAGTATATCGAAAATATATATAAAAAATCTACCGTTAATACTGCAACCCCATTTTATAATTATACACAGATTACAAATCTCGGCGTTTTCAGGTTTTATGCAGAATCTTATTTAAAACTACACCCTTTTGTGGATGCGAGGCAGGCAATCATCCTGCGTCATCGGCATAACGAAAGTGACGGACTGCATCTTCAGCTCAACCTTTTTGCAAAAAACACTGAATTTATTTCTTTTGAGAATTTACAGTCTGAAATTGTCGAACATCTTTTAGCTATTATGAATGAGTTTGGACTCAAAGTATTTCAGCAGCCTACCGGCGATGACCTGAAAACAATATTGAAAAATTGATTTAATTAAATTTCACACCAATACTTGACACCATGGCCGACTTAAGTACCAGAATCAGTGATTTCGTTTGGAAAAACCTTAATGAAAAACGTGTATCGGGCAAGAGTGATCCTTTCTGGGAATCGCTAGTAAAGACCGGTACAGAACTTTGGCTCGATACAGGTGATGTAGAGGAAGCCGAAGCAAACTGGTCATCGGAAATGGTGGCCCTGACTACAAATAACTCACTTCTTAATAATGAAATCCAAAAGGGTATCTATGATGTGTTTATCTCCGAGGCAAAAGGTGTGGTGAGAGATCTTCCCCAGGAAGAAAGAGTAAAGGAGATAGCATTCATTCTGAATGCTCGTCATGCTCTGAGGCTGGCGTCAAAGTTTGGCGGATATGTAAGTGTAGAGCTTCATACCGATACCGCCCACGACATAAAAGCTATTCTGAATTATGGCAGAAGATTTCATGATATTTGTCCTGAACAGTTCATCATAAAAGTCCCATTTACTGCTGAGGGTTTGATAGGGGCCCGTCTCCTGAAGGATTCTGGTATAAAAGTGAATTTTACGCTTGGATTCAGTGCAAGGGAAAATGTCCTGGTAACACGAGTATCGAGGCCCGATTATGTAAATGTATTTCTGGGAAGGATAGGCGCTTATATTATTGACAATAAGCTGGGCGACGGTGTTGGGGCAGGAGAGAAAGCAGTTATCTCTTCACAAAACTGGGTAACGGGCCTGTCGGCAGATAACCCATGGCAGACAAAGCAGATCGCTGCAAGCCTGAGAAGCTACCAGCAGCTCGAGCTTCTCGCTGGTGTCGATGTTTTTACAATGCCCCCGAAAGTTGCAGCCGCAGGTCATAAAGAGATTAAGGAGAAATTTATTTCCCACACACATGAGAACTATGAGGTCAGTCTGTCTGACTCTGCAAAAGATGCTCATATTGAGAAGTTTTGGGAAGTTGACAATAAAGTTCTCAAGCTGTCGGAACGTCTGGCTGCCAAATTGCCTGCCACAGGAATGGAGTTAGTTCATATTGCGCATGAAGAAGGATGCGAGGATATGTTTCCTTCTCTTTCAAAGGAGGAAAAGAGCAATATTGCCTCTGATGGAAAAATACCGGTGCACTCAAGATGGGCTGAAAAGATAAGCGAGGGCAAAATTGCCCCCGATACATTATTAACTCTCGCCGGTCTTGCTTCATTTACCAGTGATCAGGCGAAACTTGATCAGAGGATACGAGGCATCATTGAATAACTACAAAGAAAGAAAAATTAACTACGGATTACACGGAGAGAACGGATAAAGAACACGGAGAAATAATTCAAAGGGATCTTTGTCTGGTTATCTCATAAAGTAGAATACCGGCAGCTACAGATACGTTCAGAGATTCAATGGTTCCGGTCATCGGGATCTTTATCTGACTATCCGATAATGCTATCAGTTCACGGCTTATTCCTTTATCTTCTGAACCAAGAATGAGTACAGATGGTCCTGTTAATACAGTTTCCGACGCAGTTTTTCCTGCCTTTTCTCCCCCACAAAACACTTTTAACCCCGATTCCTTCAGAAATTCAATACTGCGGACAATGCTTTTTTCCCTGCATACAGGAAATGAATGCAGGGCTCCTGCAGATGTTTTTACCGCATCGGCCGTTATTCTGGCTGATCCTTTTTCAGGAATGATGATCGCGTGGGCGCCCAGACATTCAGCAGTACGGACTATGGCGCCAAAATTCCTTACATCTGAAACACCATCGAGTGCCACAATAAGAGGATCTTCTCCTTTTTCGTAGATCATGGGAAGAAGATTGGCTATATACTGATACTCAATTACAGAAAGCCAGGCCAGAACACCCTGATGATTTTTTCGTGTTACAAGTTCAATTCTTTCTACGGGAACAATCTGAAATACAATATTATGAGCTCTCACCTCTGTCATCAACTCATGGTATAGAGAACCCTGAAGCCCCTGTTTAATCAACAATCTGTCGATTTGTTTGCCCGCTTTAATAGCTTCTATCACTGCATGTAACCCAAAAATGCAATCTGTTTCTTTCTGCATAAATATATATTGTAAGTTCTAAAAATCAAGTTAACCTTTTACCCCCCTTTCCCCCCTGAAGGAGGGTTAATTCCCGGCTTGTCCGAGGCTGCAAAGAATTCCGAAAGTCCAACGCATTAGCTTCCCTTCAGGGGAGATGCCCCAACGGGGCAGAGGGGCATTCTAGAAGTCTTTTGGGTTATCGAGCCGGAAGACTATGCCTTTTCTCCAGCTTGCTATGGCTTTATCCCAATAGGTAACTAGTGTCTCACTACGGCTCAGGAAGAAATCATTATCG
>JBBRSO010000225.1:0-4059 GCA_038245405.1 Bacteroidales bacterium | reverse complement strand
TGATGTTGAGTTCTATGCAGAAGATGCAGGGAGAAGCGAAAATGCATACCTCGCAAGGGTTATCGAGGCTGTGATAAAAGCAGGAGCAACTGTTGTAAACATACCTGATACAACTGGTTACTGTCTTCCCGAAGAATATGGCAGGAAAATAAAATATCTGAAAGAGAATGTGACTGGTATTGATAAGGTTGTTATAGCAACACACTGTCATAACGATCTTGGAATGGCCACCGCAAATACAATGATGGGTGTCCTTAATGGTGCCAGGCAGGTGGAAGTCACGATAAACGGTATCGGAGAGAGAGCCGGCAACACCTCTCTCGAAGAGATAGCGATGATAATCAAGAGTCATCATGATCTGAATCTGAGAACAGATATTAATACAAAGCTTATCTATAATACCAGCCGCCTTGTATCAACTCTGATGAGTATGCCTGTACAGGCCAACAAGGCCATAGTAGGCAGAAATGCATTCGCCCATTCATCAGGAATACACCAGGATGGAGTACTAAAGAAAAGGGAAAACTACGAAATCATAGATCCCGTAGAAGTAGGTGTCAGGGAATCTTCAATTATTCTTACAGCACGAAGCGGCAGAGCAGCACTTAATCACCATCTTGAATTGCTCGGGTTCAACTTCGGAAAAGAAGAGATTGACGATATTTACCATAATTTTCTTCTTTTAGCCGACAAGAAAAAAGAAATAAACGATGAGGATATCAGAATACTTGCCGGCGTGGTCAACCAGGGAGAAAAATCACTAAAGCTCGATCTGCTCCAGGTTTCATGCGGTAAATCATTGATTCCTGTGGCTACAGTGGGTGTAAAGATTAATGGTGAAGTCCATTTCTCAACAGCATCAGGCAATGGGCCTATTGATGCAGCTTTTACTGCTGTAAAACAACTGATAAGCAAAACCGTGCATCTGGAGGAGTTTCTCATTCAGGCTATTACAAGGGGTAGCGATGATCTTGGTAAAGTACATATTCAGGTTGAGCACGAGGGAAAAATGTACTATGGGTTTTCTGCAAATACCGATATCATAACAGCTTCAGTGGAAGCTTTTATTGATGCTCTTGCAAAAATAAACTAACCCCCAAGGCCACCCCCCAACCCCCCTAAAGGGGGGCTGAAGAACCCTCAATAGGATTGAACCCCCTTTAGGGGGCAGGGGGTAAAAAAGCAAGGGGAAGGTAAAAAGCAAAGGTAAAATGACGTTAAAAATTAAAGAAGATAAATGGCAAACAAAACACTTTTCGATAAAATATGGGACAGCCATGTAGTGAAATCAATTGCAGATGGACCGGATGTCCTCTACATTGATCGTCATTACATACATGAGGTAACAAGTCCACAGGCATTTAACGGACTGAAAGAACGAGGGATACCGGTTCTTCGTCCGGATAAAACTATCGCTACGGCCGACCATAATATTCCGACCAAAGATCAGCATCTTGCCATACGTGACCTTTTATCACGCAACCAGGTGGAGAAGCTAAGCGAGAATTGTGCGAAATACGGAATTGAACTTTTTGGTTTGAATAACCCAAAAAATGGAATTGTGCACGTTATTGGCCCTGAACTTGGGTATACACTTCCGGGCATGACAATCGTGTGTGGCGATAGTCACACTTCAACACATGGCGCCTTTGGGACAATCGCATTTGGAATAGGAACCAGCGAGGTGGAAATGGTACTCGCTACTCAGTGCATACTCCAGCCAAAACCAAAAAAAATGAGGATCAACCTCGACGGAATGCTGCCTAAAGGTGTGACTTCAAAAGACATCGTAATGTATATCATTTCACAGATCTCGGCCAGCGGAGCAACAGGTTATTTTGTGGAATATGCCGGTTCAGCAATAAGATGCCTGAGCATGGAATCGAGAATGACAATTTGCAATATGAGCATCGAAATGGGAGCACGCGGCGGTTTGATTGCACCCGACGAAATAACTTACGGATATCTGAGAAGACTTCCTTCAATACCCGGAATAGGTGACCTGGAGTGTTCAATTTCCGTCTGGAAAAATCTGCAGAGCGATCACGACGCAGTTTACGATCTCGATCTTACATTCGATGCTTCTGATATAAAACCGATGATAACCTACGGTACTAACCCTGGCATGGGAATGGCTATCGACGCATCAATCCCTTTATCTGATGAAACGGGAAGCAAAGCATCATCATCATTTATGAAATCGCTTGACTATATGGGATTTAAGCCAGGCATGAAACTTCTCGGGCATCCTGTTGACTATGTTTTTATCGGGAGCTGTACCAACGGAAGAATTGAGGATTTCAGGGCATTTGCACAGATTATTAAAGGAAGAAGGAAAGCTGATAATATAACCGCATTGATTGTACCAGGCTCTAAGAAGGTAGAAGAACAGATGGTTGCGGAAGGACTCATCAAACTATACAACGATGCCGGATTTGAGGTAAGACAGCCAGGTTGCTCATCATGTCTGGCAATGAATGAAGATAAGATCCCCTTTGGGAAATATGCAGTTTCAACCTCTAACAGGAATTTTGAGGGAAGACAGGGCCCCGGTGCAAGAACTTTGCTTGCCAGTCCGCTTACTGCCGCAGCAGCAGCCATAACTGGCAGGATAACTGATCCAAGGGAATTTATAACAGAAGAAGTAAAAAAATAATAAACATGTCAAAAGTAAAGTTCGATATTCTTGAATCAACGTGCGTTCCTCTTCCTTTGGAAAATGTTGATACAGACCAGATAATACCTGCACGGTTTTTAAGTGCTACATCACGGCAGGGATTTGGCGATAATCTTTTCCGCGATTGGAGATACACAAAAGCAGGTGAGAAAAACCCATCGTTTGTATTAAATAATCCGGCTTATACAGGAAAGATTCTGGTTGCCGGAAAAAATTTCGGGAGTGGATCCAGCCGGGAACATGCAGTATGGGCAATCTTTGACTATGGCTTCAGAGCAGTGATATCAAGTTTCTTTGCCGATATATTCATGAATAATGCACTGAATAACGGACTTCTCCCTATTGTTGTTTCTGAGCAATTATTGAAAAAGTTACAAGACCTGGTTCAAAAAAACCCGGATACAAAACTCAAAATTGATCTCGAAAAACAGACTCTTACAATACTATCAACCGGTGATTCGGTTATGTTCGCAATAAATCCTTACAAAAAGGAATGTTTGTTAAAAGGACTGGATGATATAGATTTTCTGCTAAGTATGAAGGATCAGATCTCCGGTTATGAAAAAACCAAAGCCTTATAAAATGACAGTTGAAATAATGGATACTACCCTCAGAGATGGGGAGCAAACGCAGGGAGTTTCTTATTCACCTCTTGAAAAACTCCATGTTGCAAAACTTTTGCTTAAAGACCTGAAAGTCGACAGGATTGAAGTTTCTTCTGCACGTGTTTCTCTGGGGGAATTTGAAGCAATAAGGCAGATTACTGAATGGGCACGCCATAATAACCTCCACAGAAAGGTGGAAGTTCTTGGTTTTGTAGACGGCGATATTTCTCTTAACTGGATTAACGATGCAGGAGGGAAAGTGGTCAATCTACTCACCAAGGGATCATTGCGCCATCTTGAAAAACAACTCAGGAAAACTCCGGAGAAGCATGTGAGTGAGATTAAAGAGATTCTTCGTAAAGCTGAAGACAGGGATATGGAGGTGAATATTTATCTTGAAGACTGGTCTAACGGCATGATCCACTCAGAAGAGTATGTCTTTTTCTTTCTCGATGCTTTGAAGAATGAAAATATACAGCGTTTCATGCTGCCCGATACACTGGGCATTCTTAACCCGGAACAGACTTACAACTTCTGTAAAAAAACTATCGACAGGTATCCTTCGCTCCATTTCGACTTTCATGCTCATAATGATTATGATCTGGCTGTCGGAAATGTTTTTTCAGCTGTTACCGCAGGCGTAAAAGGAATACATACCACAATAAATGGTCTTGGTGAAAGAGCAGGTAACGCACCATTATCAAGCGTGATAGGTGTTCTTCGCGATCTTCTGAAGGTAAAAACAGGTATTAATGAATTTGAAATAACTAAAGCAAG
>JBBRSO010000224.1:0-4121 GCA_038245405.1 Bacteroidales bacterium | reverse complement strand
GTTGAATCGGCTATTTGCTTACCATTAAGCCACACGGCAGCACGATAGTTTATTCCTTTAAATATCAGTTGAAATGATCTTCCCTTATCATTTGCAGGCACATTGAAAGTTGTCCGGTACCAGTATGGCTTTTTCCAGGGATTAGGATCATTTGGAAGAAAGCTGAATTGCTCAAGATTATATTTTTTATTGAACTCATCTGAGGCATCAGGAATCACCATATTATTAAGACCAAGATATGGATCGGGATAAACTTTATTTGCCACCAGGGCTGTAAGAACTGTGGATGGCACTTTAACAGTAAACCAGTAAACTTTTGATTTATAACCGGGTGAAGAGATTTCTTCTCCGGTTGAATTAATCAGTGCCGATGACTGTAACTCAAAGCTGATTAGTTTCTTCTGCTTAATTGTTCCGTTCTGCCCTGCAACTTGGAATGACAAACTCATAAGAAGAAGGCAAATGACTGCAATTGGATAAAATCGATTTTTCATAACTGAATTATTTTTGAGTTGATAAAGGTAGACAAATGGCTTGATTACTTAAGCACCTTCTTTATGTTGTAAAGTTTATTCAATGCTTCAACAGGAGTAAGATTATCGATATCAATTTCGAGTATCTCATCACGGATCTGTTTTAATACCGGATCGTCGAGCTGGAAGATACTCAACTGCATACCTTCCCGGTGATCGGCCAGCCCGGCGATCGGTTTGGCAAGCTCTTTTTTGTTGTGGCTCTCTTCAAGTTCCTTTAAAATCTCATCGGCCCTGCTTACTACACTTTTGGGCATGCCGGCCATCCGCGCAACATGTATCCCAAAACTGTGTTCACTTCCCCCACGCTTCAGTTTCCTTAGAAATATAACTTTATTGTTTAGTTCCTTTATTGAGACACAAAAGTTTTTTACTCTGTTGAATGAATTTTCCATCTCATTCAGTTCATGATAATGTGTTGCAAACAAAGTTTTAGCCCTGAACTTGTTTTCATGAAGATACTCAACCATAGCCCATGCAATTGAAATACCGTCATATGTACTTGTACCCCGTCCAATTTCATCGAGCAGTACAAGGCTTCTTCCGGAAAGATTATTAAGAATACTGGCTGTCTCATTCATTTCAACCATAAATGTAGATTCACCAAGGCTGATATTATCCGAGGCGCCCACCCTTGTAAAAATCTTGTCGACCATGCCTATACTGGCTGCCTTTGCCGGAACAAAGCATCCTGTCTGAGCCATCAGTACAATCAGTGCTGTTTGCCGTAATAGAGCTGATTTCCCCGACATATTCGGACCTGTTAATATGATTATTTGCTGGTCCTGATCGTCGAGCAATGTATCGTTCGGAACATAAGATTCTCCTGATGGCAGCTGCTTCTCGATAACCGGGTGACGGCCTTCTGTTATGTCGAGGATCGTCGAATCATTAAGCGTTGGCCTGGAGTAATTATTCTCTGTAGAAATAACGGCAAAAGACTGAAGACAATCGAGTTTTGCGATTAGAGTTGAGTTAAGCTGGATAGGAGGTATAAACTCCAGGATAGCAAGCACAAGATCGTTATAGAGTTTTGCTTCGATGGCAATAATTTTTTCTTCAGCACCCAGGATTTTGCTTTCATATTCTTTTAGCTCTTCCGTAATGTAACGCTCGGCACTTACGAGCGTTTGTTTTCTTATCCATTCGGCGGGCACTTTATCTTTGTGGGTGTTTCTTACCTCAATATAATAACCGAATACATTATTAAAACTTACCCTCAGAGATGTTATCCCTGTGCGCTCGCTCTCACGTGTCTGAAGCTCAGCAAGATAATCCTTTCCATTATATAGTACCCTTCGAAGATCGTCAAGCTCAGCTGATATGCCCGCGGCAATAGCATTTCCTTTATTGAGCTGGACAGGAGGATCATTATTAAGCTCCTTTTCAATTTTATCAGCAATTGATTTGCATGGATTCAGTTGTTCACCAATTTGAACCAATGGCAGCAGTCCACTCTTATTACATATTTCACGCAAAGGTTCAATGGCTAACAATGACCTTTTTAGCTGAACCACCTCCCGCGGATTTATTCTGCTCACCGCTACCTTTGAAATAAGCCGCTCAAGATCACCAATCTGCCTTATCAGCCCTGCTATTTCATCTTTCACATTACTATTTCCAACAAGATACTCCACAACATCCAGTCTCTCATTCACAGGAAGAATATCTTTCAGAGGCAGTGACAACCATCTTTTCAGGAGTCGTCCTCCCATAGGAGAAATGGTTTTATCCATTACATCGATGAGCGTACGTGCACCTTCATAAGGTGAATGAAATAATTCGAGATTTCTTATTGTAAACTTATCGAGCCATACATACCTGTTCTCTTCAATTCGGGTAAGACTTGTAATATGGCCAAGCTGCTCATGTTGAGTGATATCCAGATAATAGAGTATGGCCCCGGCAGCGATTACGCCGAAATTAAGATTATGTACTCCGAATCCCTTCAAAGAACTGGTTTCAAACTGTTTGAGCAACCTGTCATTTGCTGCATCAGTAGTAAAGATCCAGTCATCAAGCTTGAATGTATAAAATTTCGGTCCGAAATATTCAAGGAATAAATCTTTTTTCCCCTTTTCAAACAAAACCTCTTTGGGTTGAAAATTATTAAGCATCTGATCGACATATTCAATTGAGCCTTCAGATGTCAGAAACTCGCCTGTGGAGATATCAAGAAACGCCACACCAACAATTTTCTTGTCAATGTGTATGGCAGCGAGGAAATTATTTTCCTTATGATTTAAGACATTTTCGTTGAGTGATACCCCCGGAGTTACCAGTTCAATTATACCCCTTTTGACGATCTTCTTTGTCATTTTGGGGTCTTCAAGCTGTTCGCAGATTGCAACTCTCTGCCCGGCTCTTACCAGACGTGGCAGGTAGGTGTCGAGAGCATGATAAGGAAACCCGGCCAGCTCAACAAATGTTCCTGAACCATTGGCCCGGCGTGTTAGGGTAATTCCAAGTATCTCGGAGGCTCTGATTGCATCTTCCCCAAAAGTCTCATAAAAATCACCAACTCTGAAGAGTAGTATAGCATCAGGATGTTTGGTCTTGATGTTATAATATTGCTTCATCAGCGGTGTTTCTGCATACTTTTGAAAATCAGACATCAGGGGTTATAATATTATATGGGTTTTATACGAGGTCAGCTTCTTTCAGACAAAGATACACCGGGCGGATTATTAATGAAATATTTTTGATCATTATTATTACTAAAGAGTTTTAAGAACTTCAGATTTTGCTAATCTGAAATTCATAGTGTTAAATCTCATTGATTCATTCGTCGCGTTTTTATATCTTGCTGAATCCTAATCAATGACTATGAAGAAAGTACTTATCCTTGGAGCTGGATTGGTTGTTAAACCGATGGTTGAATACCTTTTGGGAAATAATATTGAACTAATGGTTGCATCACCCATGAAGGATCGAGCAGATGAAATGATAAACGGCAATCCGTTGGGCTCTTCAGTTGACTGGTCGATGGATGACCCTGCAATGCTTGATACGCTTGTAAGCGGATATGACATCACTGTAAGCCTTCTTCCTTACAAATACCACACAGAAATCGCGAAAGTTTGTCTAAGGTTCGGAAAGCCTCTTGTAACGACCTCGTACATTCAGCCCGAGATGCTTGTCCTTGATGAATCAGTTCGTAAGGCTGGTCTGTTATTTCTGAATGAAGTCGGATTGGACCCAGGAATAGATCACATGACAGCAATGAGGATCATCGATCATATTCATAATAAAAATGGGAAGGTGAATGAATTCTTCTCTCTCTGCGGAGCGCTCCCGGCTCCCGAATCCGCTGACAATCCCTTGAAATATAAGTTTTCCTGGAGTCCAAAGGGAGTGATACTGGCAAGCAGGAATGGCGCTCTTTACCTCCGTAAGGGAAAGAGAGTGCAGATAGAGCCTGTTGATCTATTTAAGGACAGATTCACTTACCTGTTTCCGGGGGTGGGAGATCTTGAAGTGTATCCAAACCGCGACTCGCTAAGTTATGTCGATATTTACGGCATACCTGAAGCAGAAACAATGTACAGGGGCACCTTCAGATATAAAGGATGGTGTGAAACGCTTGAT
>JBBRSO010000223.1:0-4135 GCA_038245405.1 Bacteroidales bacterium | reverse complement strand
CTTATTATTTCATAGTTCAATACTGAAAGAAATCATATTGGTTTATACCGTTTATTTGGCAGGATCTCTCTGGAATGGATGTTTTTGAATAATTATGGGGATCTCTCCCTTCAATGCATTAAAAAGTTGTGGAAGATGGTCGAATCCCGACATGTGCAGAAATCTTCCGACTGGCGTAAATCTTAAATCTTCAGCAACTGAATAGGTATGCTGGTGATTCCCGCTAATTTCACCGGTTGCATAAGTTGTTCTGAACCGGAAAACCACTATCTCCTGTCCACGCCATCCTGTTTTGGCGAAATTATATACCAACGGGCCATGCGAAGTAATCTTAATCAGTATGCTTAGAAGGAGTAATATCGGAAAGAGGATAACAATTGCAAGAAGCGCAATATTAATATCAATGGATTTTTTAATTGCCATTGCATAAGAGTTGTTCGGTATATTTTCAAAACTCAGGAATTTCCCATCAGCGATGTCTATCTTCCTGGCGGTAGAGAGATTTGCCTTTGTTTCTTTCGACTTTAACCTTAAAGTAATCCCTAGATCTTCGCAGGTCCTCAGTATTTCTCTGACACTTGCCGAATCGGTGTTTTCTTTCAGGTAAATAACCTCGTCGACGAAATCTATTTTTATCAGGTCGTTAAGTATTCCAAGAAAATTCTCAGGAAGGATTATTGCCGCATTTTCAAATTTACTCTTTATCAATTCCGATTCGGTAAAGATTACAACCACTTTATAACCCAGGTGGACTTTGGCAAGCAGATTCTCTATAAAAGAAGAGGAGGTGTCATCAGCTATAATAATAACATTTGTGTTCTTATATCCTTTCTTTCCAAACATCCTCAGCACATTAAAAATTATCAGTCTCCCAAAGAACAGGAACAGAAATGAAAAGAACGACAACTCCGCAAGGAACATCCTCGGAACATTATCGAGTCTGAAAAGATAATTGCATAGTGTTAAAAGAAAAAATATCGATATTGACGATTGCAGATAAAGAAAAAACAAAACCTTATGCCTTTTTGTAGGAATTCCCGTGAGTTTAACCAGTGTAAGAATTATTATCCATGGAGGAAAGATCCAGATAAACAATTCAACAAGATTGTAATCGGAAAAAAACAAACCTCCTGTTTCGAAATTATGCAGGAAATATGAGCATTGAAAAGCCAGTAAAATTGATATTATATCGATAGGATTGAGAATATATTTTATAATATTCCAAACCTTCATCTGAGAATTGTATTTAAAGTAACTATAGGAATTTAGAACATCCATAAACAAATATTTTAACCCCGATAAATTTTTTGTCAGGTTTTACTTAAAAAAACAATGTGTGAAAATAATAATTATTCTTAAAACAATGAGTCCTTAAAAGTAAAAGCTTCTAATTTATCGAAATCATTTTTTTTGAACCCGGAAAGCGTAATCGTTCCCTTGCGTAATGTTTTGCTGGTCTTTAAGAAGCAGCAATGTTAAAATAATTCAGGAGTCAGGAGTAAGCTGTTGCGAGTGAGCGTCTTATTTTTTTTTCGAAAACAAACCTTTCACCTTCAGCCAGATCTTCTGTGAAGCTGAAGATTCCTGCTGATCGCCAATGAGGTATGCGTAAGGACCTAGTCCTTCAACATTTTCAAAAATTATTTTCAGGATTCCCAGTAAAGGAAGAAAAAGGACTATTCCGGCAAGTCCCCAGATTACACCCCCTAGAATGAGTATAAGTATAGTAAAAACAGGACTGATACTTACACTACCGCCGACCACATATGGTTCGATAAAATAATGGTCAATAGTATTAATTATCAATATAATAACAACAACCCACACCGTGTGATTTAAAGTACCATCCACTACAGACATTGAGAATGGAATCAGACCTCCCAAGAGGGCTCCTATATATGGGATGATGGTTACCAGTGCAGCAAGTGCCGACAGAATGATACCATCCTTAAGACCAATAATAGAAAAGCCGATCGCATATAGGATCCCGATAATAAAAACTGCAAGAAGTCTGCCGGCAAGATAATGGTAGGCAATTTTGCTGATCTTATCTATAACCGCTTCAGTCTCTTTTCTTTTCTCTTCTTTTGAAAGCATCACCACGAAATTCTTATATTTATCTCTCTGAAGCAGAAAAAGAAATGTAAATACCAGAACAAGTATAAATCTCCCGATAATAGTAAATATGCTTTTTACAATACCGGTTATAATTCTGCCGGCAGTACCGAATGCATTTGTAGTATGATCTTTTATTTGTTCACTGCTAACTCCAAGATTCTCGCTAAGCCAGTATTGAACACCAATAATAGCTCTCTGAAATTTTGATTCTATTTGTGGCAGTTCCCTGCCTATATTGGTAATCTGGGCTGAAAGGAGAAATAAAATCCCTGCTATAACTGCTAAAATTAATGAGATAGAAATAATTGTCGATAAAAGTCTCGAAACCCCGCGGTTTTCCAGTCGGTTTGATATTGGGGTCATTAGCATTGCAAAAAAACCGGCAAAGGTGATCAGAACAAAAAATTCCTTGCCATAATAGAGCACGACGCTTATTAGTATTGCCGCCAATAATATCTTATTAAACCTTTCCAGACCAATAGGCTTCAACATAGCTAAAAAATTATTGTTCTATTAAACTTACACAATGATTAACACAAAAATCAGTTAAAGGTTTTCAAATAATATCTATATACATTCGTATCATACTTCACAAAGCCCAGTGAGGTGTATAACTTATTTGCAGCGATCCTCGACGGCCTCGATGTGAGCATGATTGAAGTTGCTCCGAGAGATTTTGAAAAATCAATTGCGTATGACATCAATTCCCTGCCATATCCTTTACCTCGGTGTGATTCATCAATAACTACATCTTCAATCCAGAATTTATTCCCCGATAGCAGATTGTAAGTCCCGATTGTAAGCATTCCTGCAATCTTATTTTTTTCTATTTCGCAAATGAAAAAATAAATATTTGATGATGACAGTAACCTTTTAAATGAATCTTCAGATATTAATTCAGCTTCAGGAGAAAGTTGTGTCAGCAATTTTATAACCGCATTATATATATCATCACTGAATCGGGTTATCCTTCGTATTTTCATTTCGAATCGCTGTCCGTTGAGTACCTGTTATATACCTGCCATTTGTGGAGAAAATATTGTTTATTGTATACAAAAATACATATTATGATTAGAGTTTGCATTTAGTTTGTCGTTTTTAATCAGTCCAATTATTGGTTTATTAGTATATTGGTACATTATATTACAAAAGCTGAATAAAAAAAATAACATGAAAAAAATTGCCGCCTTATTACTTATTCTATTTGCAGTAATTGCTCCATTATCAGCACAGGAAGATGAGACTGGGTGTAAAGATCCTGCATTATTTACACGAATGCCTAACTTTCACATCTACAGGTGTGAAGATCTCCAGTTTGATAAGTTTGAATTCCGTGTCGGTAAGGATAAGAGTCAGACAATTGAAGGCCATTCCATTTATGTTATTTACTATCTGAATGAGAATGCCCAGGCACCCGGCGGGTTACAGGTTGTCAGAAACTACACAAATGCTGCAAAAAAGACAGGCGGTCAGGTCATATATGAATATGAAGATGGTGGGACGCAAATTGCAATAATGAAAATTGCAAAAAGTGGTCTGGAGATATGGGCAGTTGTAGCTGCAGCGGGAAATGGCATGTATACAGTCAATATTATTGAAAAAGGATCAATGAAGCAGGATGTTGTGGCAGATGCCACCAGCATGGCAGGCAGCATAAAAGAGACTGGCAAGGTAGCGCTTTATGGAATCTATTTCGACACTGGCAAAGCAGTACTTAAATCAGAATCAAAAGCGGCTCTCACTGAGATCTCAAAGCTGCTGAAAGCCTATCCTGATCTCAAGCTATATGTTGTTGGTCATACTGATAATGCAGGAAAATTTGAAACTAATATGAGGCTCTCCATGGAAAGGGCCATGGCTGTTGTTAATGCACTCATAACTCAGTATGCAGTTAGCTCAACACGTCTGACCGGCTTTGGAGACGGTCCGACTTCTCCCGTTGCAAGTAATGAAAAGGAGGAAGGAAGGGCTCTTAACAGGAGGGTGGAGCTTGTTAAGCAATAGTCCTCGTCGTCCT
>JBBRSO010000222.1:0-4139 GCA_038245405.1 Bacteroidales bacterium | reverse complement strand
TACCATCGCTGATAAACGTTTTGTTTTCATCATAAAATTAGGATTAAGGATTAAAAAAAATTCAATAAGGTTATCTTAAATACTTGAATATTAGGTTGCATCGGAATTAAATACTTGTTAAATCCGGACGAACAATTTACGTCTCTTTATAAGACCTATCCAAATATTAAAAGATTTGTTTTTAACAAATTATGAGCGCGGAATGTTGATATCTTTTTGAAGAATTTCTTTGATTATAATTCCAGTTGCTCCGGCGTTTTCTTTTACATATTTTGATGCAATTCCGGCTGAAATTGTGTAGATTTTTTCATCAGAAAGCAATAAATCTATAATTTTTCTAAAATCATCAAATGTCTGAAAAGACTTTGCCCCTCCCTCTTTTAAAAGATCAACAGCTTCTTTGAAATTTTCATACCTGGGTCCGAAAATCACAGGAATTCCCCAGCTGGCAGGCTCAAGGATATTATGAATACCTTTGCCAAATCCTCCTCCTATTGCTGCAATATATGCATAACTGTAGGCAGAGGATAGCATACCTATATTATCTATAAGCAGAACTCTGGAATCTGCATCTTTTTCAGAGAATTCTGAAAATCTCACTGTTTTAACTTTAAACAACGACTGCAGCCTGTCGATATTCGATTTGTCAACTTCGTGGGGAGCGAAAACCCATTTTATTTTTCCCGGATAGATATTGATATATTCCGAAATTATTTCCTCATCCGGTTTCCAGCTACTCCCTGCCAGAAATAATTTTTCGCTTCCCCTGAACTGTTCAAGCTGAGGAATAATTTTAGCGGTTGCTGCTATCTGCACAACCCTGTCAAACCTTGTGTCGCCCGCCAGGATCACATTTTTTATACCAATTGATGAAAGCAGATCGAGGGAATTCCGATCCTGCACATAAATCTTTTCGAATTTCCTGAGCATGCTTCTGAAAAATGAACCATACCATTTAAAGAAGTGCTGCCCTTTCCGAAAAATTCCTGAAACAAGATATAATGGAATCCTGTTTTTGTAAAGAGCTGATATATAATTATTCCAGAATTCATACTTTACAAATATTACATATTCCGGACTGACCAGCTTAATTAACCTTGCAGCGTTTGAAGGGGTGTCTGAAGGAAGATAGCTCACACAATCGGCATAGCCATAGTTCTTTCTGATCTCGTATCCTGAAGGAGAAAAAAATGTGAGAAGAATCTTAAAGGAGGGCATCTGTTCCTTTATGGCTTCAATAACAGGACGACCTTGTTCAAATTCCCCTAGTGATGCGCAATGAACCCAGATTACCTTGTCTCCGGGTTTTATCTTTTCAGCAATTTTTTCAGCCCAGTTCTTTCTTCCTTTAACCCAAAATGAAGCCCTTGAATTAAAAGGTGAAGCAAGACGAGCTAATATTGAGAATATAAGGATTCCAAGGTTATATAGAACATTCATAATATAATTTTCAACCGGCCAAAGTTAAGAAAAAGGCACAACGGCACAACGGCGTTTGAGAAAAAGGCGCAAAGGTAAGTAGCCTTTAAGCCGTTGCGCCGTTGCGCCGTTGTACCCTTATGCCTTTACACCTTTATCTAATTATTTACTACTTTTACGGAATTATACGGATCGTTACCATGGTACGTCTCATTGCATTAGTTATTTCTATTATCCTTCAGATCATTGCAGCCTCTATAGCTCTGGGGTTTATGAAACTGACAAAATACAGACTGTCATGGATATTGCTTTCCCTGTCGTTTACTATGATGGCAGTTCTTAAAATAATACAATTGATTGAATTCTTCCGGGGACCTCCCTCTTTCACATGGCAGCTTATTGATGAATGGATTGGGGTGATGATTTCTGTGATGATAATCGGAGGCGTGATTCTTATCCGTGAATTGTTTTATTCGCTGAAACGTGCTGAAACAGACAGGCTCAGATCAGAGAAAAGGGTCATAAACGCTATTATCAATACTGAGGAGAATGAAAGAAAACGCTTCGCAAAAGACCTCCATGACGGTCTTGGGCCAATCCTCTCAACTGTGAAAATGTCGATATCTGCACTCACCGACAGAATTCACGACCCATCAGGATCAGTGATTCTGAACAATACAAATCACCTTGTCAATGAAGCCATCAGCACAATTAAAGATATTTCAAATAATCTGAGTCCTCATGTTCTCACCAATTTTGGTTTGGCCAGTGCAATAAGCGCATTCACTAAAAAGATAAACCAGACGAAAGCTATTGAAATCGACTTCAAATCGAACATGGAAAGCCAACGTCTCGAAAATGATAAGGAAGTTGTGGTATACCGTGCTGTATGTGAGCTTATAAACAATTCTATTTCGCACTCAGGTGCTTCAAGGATTGAGATTGAACTGAACAAACACGAAAAATTCGTTACCTTGCAGTTTTATGATAATGGTCGTGGATTTGACACATCTTCATTAAGAAAGGAAGATATAAAGGGAATGGGACTCTCAAATATCGAAACTCGGGTGAAGACTGTTGAAGGCGTATTTATTCTTGAAAGTACTCCCGGAAAAGGAACCAGTGCACTTATCAAACTGATTGAATGATTCACAAAACGCGCATTTGCGGAAAATGGAAAAAATAAGAATTATAATAGCAGACGATCACCAGCTTTTTCGAAATGGACTGAAGATACTCCTTAACGCCTTTCCTGAATTTGAAGTTACCGGCGAAGCCTCAACTGGCGAGGAATTTCTGAAAGTGCTGAAAAATTCAACAGCCGATATCGCACTCATGGATATCAATATGCCTGAAATGGACGGCATTGAAGCCACAAAAAGAGGTCTGAGGATCTGTCCCGATATAAATATTATCGCTCTTTCAATGTACGGCGAAGAAGAGTATTACAATAAAATGGTTGATGCGGGTGCAAAAGGATTCCTTCTTAAAGATTCTGACATCTCGGAAGTAAAGGAAGCGATCCTTACCGTCAGAAAAGGTGGTAACTATTTCTCACAGGAATTACTTTACCATGTCATTCAGAAAATCAGGTACCGCGATCAGGAAAGTAAAACAGCCAATCTCTCAAAGAGGGAAAAAGAAATACTCTTCAAGATCTGCGAAGGGTTCTCTAACCAGGAAATCGCTGAAACACTTTTTATTAGTAAAAGAACCGTTGATAAACACCGTGCAAACCTGTTAGGCAAGACAAACTCAAAAAATACTGCAAGCCTTATTTTGTTTGCTATCAGAAATAAACTGATTGAGATTTAACGTTGAAACGATATGGCTGAATCACATGATCTGGGTCAGAAAGGAGAAGAACTTGCTGTTGAACACCTGAAGAAAACTGGTTTCAAAATTATTGCTCAAAACTGGAGCTCTGGTAAAAATGAGATAGACATCATTGCGGAAAACAACGAATTTATTGTATTCATAGAAGTTAAAACCAGAAAAGTTGATTTTCAGATGCATCCGGTAGCAGCAGTAAATCACCAAAAACAAAGAGCAATAATATACGCAGCTTCTTCATACCTGAAGAGATTCGGAATTGACAAAGAAAGCAGGTTCGATATTATTACTGTTATCCAGACAGATGATACATTTGAGATTGATCATATTGAGAATGCATTTTATGTGACACTGCACTAAAGAACATCGGGCAACAAGCAACTATCAAACATGGACATTGTAACATTAAGAGAATACTGCATCTCAAAAAAAGGCGCTGAAGAAACTTTCCCTTTTGGAGATGACACTCTGGTTTTTAAGTCAAAGGATAAAATTTTTGCACTGGTAAATCTCGACGGAGATCTGAGTATTAATCTTAAATGCGACCCTGCCCTGGCTATTGAACTCAGAGAAAGATACAGCTCTGTTTCGCCGGGTTATCATATGAACAAAAAACACTGGAATACCGTAATGCTTAATGGCTCAGTACCTGATAAGGAGGTATTATCGTGGATCGACCATTCTTATGATCTGATTATTGGGAAAAAGTAGCGGTTGATCAGTCTGCCACCCGCTCTGCTAATATCTATTCCTGATGAAAATGAATAGTTGGAACTAAAATACTTATTGTATGAAACGCCTAAATAAAATCCCGGTATCACACAGTCACTGCGTGTATCATAACTATCGGTAGAAATCCTACTGATAAGCGGATCAAAATGAATGCT
>JBBRSO010000221.1:0-4194 GCA_038245405.1 Bacteroidales bacterium | reverse complement strand
TGATCCCCGATCTTTTCTTTAACGGCTTTATTGAGAGAAGGCAAATCAAAAAATGTAAGATTACGCAACCTGGCATATATCCGGGTATATATCAATTTTACCTGGTTTTCCACCAGTGCTTTATCCTTGTTATGAAAAAATATCCATAACAAGGATTATGGAAACAAAAGCATTATGGAAACTATTTAAGCCAAACAGTTAGTTATTAGTCTATTCGATCAAAAATAGTTTGCATAATTTATAGCTATTTCCCAAGGTTTTCCAACCATTGTAACAGTCCTTTATTTTTTTGCCAAGATGGTATTTTCTTTGGGGCCGGGGATAAACTTGTTTTTTCTATAGCCTCCCTCTTTTGCTTATTATCTATCCTTGCGTATATTTCAGTTGTTGTTACTGACTGGTGTCCTAAAAAATCCCTGATACACACTAAATTCACTCCATTTTGCTGAAGCATCATTGCCTTGGAATGACGCAGTTTATGTGGGCTTATCTTCGAAGGAATCAACGAGGGATTGTTCTTCCTGGCCATTGCTGCATATTTTTTTACAATCGCAGTTATTCCCATACGGGTGAACATATCACCTCTTCCATTATTAAAAAGAGGATATAAGTTGGCATAATCATCTAATAGGCGATTTTCCTGCATATAGGCTTTTAGTAGTTTTGAGCCTTGCTCAGAGATCGGGACAAGCCGTGTTTTATTTCCTTTGCCAGTGATTCTTAAGGTTGTCGGTTTCCCGAAGTTCACCCTTGCCGGAACCAGTCCGGCAATTTCCTGCACCCTGGCTGCACATTCATACATGAGGGATAAAAGCGCCAGGTCCCGTCTGCCCTTTGATCTGGATGTATCTGGTTGCGCAAACAGGAGTTTCATACCTTCTGATGTCAGATAAACAACGTGAGGTCTGGAAGTCTTTTTGATTTTTATGGCTAATATCCGTTGCCATTCACTTAAGTGATCCACCGACCTGTAAAGAAGAAACCGGAAAAATGAATGTATTGCTGCAAGGCGGGCATTTCTTGTTTGCACGCTGCATTTTCTTTCTGTTTCGAGCCAGCCAAGAAAGGCGATAACACGTTCCTGGGTGATATCCTTAAAATCGATCCTGTCAGCACTGATGCTGTATATGTCACGCATGAAGATAAGGAATAGAGTCATCGCATCCCGGTAAGCACTAATCGTATTGGAGGAACAACCCCGCTCCCCGTCAAGATACTTACCTAAAAAGTCTGTAAGATATTTTGCAAAATTGGTTGGTTTCATTGGTTCCGGTATTTAAGTTCAGGATAGATATAAGAACAAATACTGTCCGTCTGATTGATCAAGTCCGGATACATTTCAGAAGTCATCCTCACGTACCCGTCTGTAGCGGCAAGAGACTGATGCCCAACATACGTAGACAGTACGGGCAGTATGTAGTAAAGATCCTTCCCTTCTTTCGAAAGATGACTCATGGATTTGACACAAAAACTGTGACGGAGGTCTTGTATCCTTGGCCCCACTAGATCTCCACGCTGCTTAATACCGGCTTTTTTCAATATAATTTTCCACCAGTAGAAAAAAGATTTTCCTGAACATGCGCAGCCATTCAGCCTGACAAAGAAGTGATCACTGTGACGTGGAAGTAATTCCCGGTACTTCCGGTATTGCGCACAAACAACAGCCAACGAATCGGATATTGGAACAATCCTGTCTTTCCCATTTTTGCATCCTTTCAGTACCAGGTAGTTTTGCTCCAGGTTTACATCGTTACAGTGAAGATTGATCGCTTCGCCAAGCCTGATGCCGGTCCCTGCAAGCATCCGTATCAGTGCAGGAAGGATCATCAGCATACTTCGGGCATGTTTATCGTACAATATCAGGGAATCACACGCCTGGTGTATAGCCTGAAGCTCCCGGTCAGAATATATGTAGGGGATAAAAGTATTATCATGCTTCGAAGGCAGTTTTAGGGGAATGTATGTTTCGTAACCAATATTGAAGAGGTATATGGAGAACTGCCGGAGAAAACAATTTCGGTGGCTCCACGTGTCGGTCGCCTCATTGGGCCGTCTTTGGCACCATTCATCTGCCAACTCTTTTGTTATCGTTATGCTTACAATTCCTTTTCCATTGGCAAAATCATCAAAGGCGAATAAGCTGTATTCGGTGGATATTGATTTAAAACCAAGATTCCTTCTCATACGGAGAAAGCCCCATATAAAAGGGGCCAGTATCCCGTTTCGTTGTATTAAATTACACATAAAAAGCCCCTCCTTTCTGTATATAAAAAGATTCAGGGACCGGTGGGACATCAAGGGCACACTGGCGCAGGGATTCAATGTCTATCCGGAGATAACACATGGACGACTGGATACTCGTATGACCAAGCAATCCAGAGATGACAGGAAGAGGTGTCTTGTTTTCCAAAAGCAAACCGGCCATTGTATGTCTCAAAGCATGTGACCCGTGTTTCCTCTCGCCCACGTTCACCCCGGATTTAAGGATCGTTCTGTTTGCAATTCCTGATACCGCTTTGGGTCGTATTGATGAGTTTGGAAATTTATTTTCCAGGAACACAAAACGGCTTTCAGAGTCAGGGCGGGCATACTTGATGTAATCAATGATAGATTCCCCCACTTCTGCGGTAAGTGGGAGTTCCACGGGTTCCCCTGTCTTGAACTGTTTGAACGATATCGTATTTGTTGGCCATGATATGTTCCTGAACTCCAGTGAACTAATATCTGAAGCTCTCATCCCCAACCTTGCGGCAAGCATTAATACCGCGTAATCTCTTTTTCCAATGGCCGTGGATCTGTCAATTGATCCAAGTATTTTTGACACTTCGTCCCGTGTATAGGTTGACGGGAGTTTTGGCTGCTTTTTGTAGTTGTCTCTTGGAACAACCAGGGATAAATCGGCGCGGGTCTTTCCTAGATCATATAAATACCTCAGAAAACTGCGGACTAGCGACAAGCTCAAATGTTTCGCTCCGGCCAGGCTTGGAAACAAACTTGTGGTATAATTCATGATCTCAGGGGGAGATATTTGTGATGCCGTTAAGATAGTGTGCCCAGTCAGATATTGAAGGAAATGGTGTAAGTACCATAAATGATTGCTTAATGTTTTATTGCTCAGTCGCATCGATCTTTTGTACTCGATATATTGAAGGACGAGCGACCCGATTTCCCCTGTAAATTCTAGCGGTTCTCTCCGGGAGATAATTTCGATCATCTTCCCGGTTTCCGCAAACTGGGCCAGGCATAAGGCGCATCGCAAACAATGTTTTTGATGATGTGATAATTGAGAAATCGGTCTGTCCCCATATATGAAGTTAAGGTAGTCAGTAATAACCTTTGAACTGCATTCAATAATGCCGTTATTGTCCATATATAACTTGATTTTTCTCCAAATCCAGTTATATATATTTACCGTTTGTTTACTTCGCTTGATACCTTCCAGATATCCAGAGGCTGCTTTGGTTAAATCTTCAAAAGACGAATAATCTGTATGCATAACATGTTCTTTTAAGGGACAGCGACATTGCTGCCTCTTTCCTAAAATTAGGAAGATTATTATGCAAACTTTTAGAAGAAAAATAAATTGATTGTCAATACATTAATAAAATTTGTTTCCATAACGCTTTTGTTTCCATAATCTTTGTTATGGAAATGTTTCCATAACAAAGATTATGGAAACAAAAATATTATGCAAATTATTTAAACCAAACAGTTAGTTATTAGCCTATTCGGTCAAAAATAGTTTGCATAATTTATAGCTATTTCCCAAGGTTTTCCAACCACTGCAACAGTCCTTTATTTTTTTGCCAGGATGGTATTTTCTTTGGAGCCGGGGATAAACTTGTTTTTTCTATAGTCT
Source organism: Bacteroidales bacterium (assembly GCA_038245405.1). Classification (GTDB taxonomy): domain Bacteria; phylum Bacteroidota; class Bacteroidia; order Bacteroidales; family VadinHA17; genus LD21. Next base: position 335 of record JBBRSO010000221.1, on the reverse strand, counting down.
CCCTTTTTTGCTTATTATCTATCCTTGCATATATTTCAGTGGTTGTTACTGACTGGTGACCCAGAAAATCTCTGATGCACACCAAGTTCACTCCATTTTGCTGAAGCATCATTGCTTTGGAATGGCGGAGTGAGTGTGGGCTTATCTTCGATGGAATCAATGCGGGATTGATCATTCTGGCCCTTGCTGCATATTTTTTCACAATCGCAGTTATTCCCATGCGGGTTAACATATCACCCCTTCCATTATTAAAAAGAGGGTATAAGTTGGCATAATCATCCAATAGGCGATTTTCCTGCATATAGGCTTTTAGTAGTTTTGAAGCTTGTTCAGAG
>JBBRSO010000220.1:0-4213 GCA_038245405.1 Bacteroidales bacterium | reverse complement strand
TCTTGTGGCATCATTCGACAGTGATCCTCAAAAAATTAATAAAGTGATATCAGGTGTCAAGTGCTATCCTTACAGCGAAATAGAGAAGATGATTATAGACCTTGATATAAAGATTGCAATCCTTACAGTTCCGCCTGATTATGCCAGGGAAATATCGGAAGAAGTCGTGCGTTTCGGAATAAAAGGGATCCTGAATTTTACTACAATACCCCTGAATGTTCCGTCGGGAGTATATCTGGAGGAATATGATATGATTACCTCGATTGAAAAGGTGGCCTATTTTGTTAAAGAAAATAAAATCTGACACATCATTTTGAGATGAAGATCTATAAAGGGTTCGGGGAAGTTAAGAATATTATCAATCCCGTTGTAACAACCGGTTCATTTGACGGGGTTCATATCGGTCATAAGACTATTCTTAACAGGCTGAGGATGCTGGCAGAAAAGTATAACGGCGAATCAGTATTGATTACATTTGATCCTCATCCACGAAAAGTTCTATATCCTGAAACTGCAGGTAAGGATCTCAAACTGATAAACTCACAGGAGGAAAAACTCGATCTTCTCGAAAAAACCGGCCTCGACAATGTGATCATCATCGAATTCACGAGGGAGTTTTCAAAAATAACAAGCGAGCAGTTTGTAAGAGATTGGCTTCACGGACTCCTTCATGCGAAAGTCATTGTAGCAGGGTTTAATCACCATTTTGGGTTTAACCAGGAAGGTGATTACCGTCAGCTATGGCAATGGCGCGAAAAATATCAATTTGAAGCCGAAGAGATACCGGAACAGGAGGTACATCATGAAACGGTAAGCTCCACGAAGATCAGACAGGCAATAAGTGAAGGATACATACAGCGCGCAAATGCTTATCTTGATCATTACTATATAATAAAGGGTAAGCCCGATCAAGCAAATGATAATCCGGTGTTTCCCGGCATGATGAGAATCGGAATTACTGAAGAGTGTAAAATCCTTCCTGCAGCTGGTATATACGCGGTATCTGTTGATAAAAAGCTACATAACTCAAAGGGAATGGCTCTGGTAAACAAATCAGATAAAAATGTTTCTGAAGTATTACTTTATATTTTTGAAAAAGATTTCGAATCGGAATCCGCCCTTACTCTCTCATTTCATAAAAAGATTCATGGAGCAATTCCATTTTCAGATATTAAGTCAGCTTCAAAAATTAAAAATGCCATTGAAGAGATTTCGGAGTTGATATATTAACAAGATCATTCCGGAGCAAAAGGACAATTTTTGACTATCTTTGCCCCTTCCGTTCCAGGAGCTTTTAAACACAAAGGCACCCAAAGTGAAAAACAGCAGATTAAGACTTTTTTAACGGCCTCTATGCACTTGATAATGGATGTGATTTTGGGAGAAGTTTTTGAGCAATAGGAGGTTTATTTTTTTGAATTTAAATGTAGAATAATGAAATTTTCACCTGAAAAACTAAGCATACCAGATCAAAGAATGAAACCATTCATTGATCCTGAAGAAATATGGAATCTAATAAATAATACAAAACCTGAAAAGCAGAGGGTTCGCGATGTTATCGCAAAATCACTTGATAAGCAAAGACTGACACTTGAAGAAACTGCAGTTTTGATAAATTCTGTTGGTACTGATCTGGCTGACGAAATAAAACAGGGTGCACGAGAACTTAAAGAGAAAGTATATGGAAACAGGATAGTCCTTTTTGCACCATTATATGTCGGTAACAGATGTGTTAATAATTGCCAGTATTGCGGTTTCAGAGTTACAAATAAGGAGGCCATCCGAAAGACTCTTAGTGATGATGAACTTATTAATGAAGTTGCATCACTTGAGGAAAATGGTCAGAAGAGGCTAATACTCGTTTATGGTGAGCATCCCGATTATTCACCTGAATATATAGCTCATACAGTTAAGCTGGTCTATGGTGTCAAACGCGGACATGGTGAAATAAGGAGAGTTAATATAAACGCTGCACCACTTGACATTGAAGGATTCAGAACTGTAGGAGAATCAGGAATAGGAACATACCAGGTCTTTCAGGAGACTTATCATCCTGACGCATACAAACTCTATCACCTTGGTGGTAAAAAAACAGATTACGATTACCGGCTTACATCACTCGACCGGGCACAGGAAGCTGGTATCGACGATGTAGGTATTGGCGCCCTTTTTGGATTATACGACTGGAGGTTTGAAGTGATGGGATTGGTAAGACATACAAATCATCTCGAGGCTTGCTATAATGTCGGTCCACACACAATTTCATTTCCGAGAATTAAAGATGCTCTTAGTCTGAATATTAATGACAAGTATCAGACCTCAGATGAGGATTTTAAAAAACTTATTGCGATTCTGAGACTCGCTGTACCATATACAGGATTAATACTTACTGCCAGAGAAACTCCGGATGTCAGGAAGGAAGCTATGCAATTTGGTGTATCACAGATAGATGGAGGCACAAAGCTTGAAATTGGATCATATTCCGATACAAAGAATGAAAAACAGAATCTGAACCGCGAGCAGTTTAAAATCAACGATGCACGATCACTCTCCGAGGTTATAGATGAATTGCTGGATAATGATTATTTGCCTTCGTTCTGCACATCATGCTACAGAATGGGCAGAACCGGAGAGCATTTTATGGAATTTTCAGTCCCCGGATTCATAAAGCGATTCTGTACTCCTAATGCTATCCTTACTCTTTCGGAATATATCTGTGACTATGCCCAGGGCGATACGGTTGAAAAGGGATGGAAGGCTATTGATAAAAATCTTTCAAAACTCGACCCTAAAGTATTGGAAAGTACAAAAGAAAAAATTGAAAAGATAAAAAAAGGCGAGAGGGATTTATATTTTTAGGCATCATTCACCTCTCCCTAAATCCCTCCCCCAGGGGGGAGGGACTTAAGCCATCCCTGAGTGCGTTTGTATACTCATGTATAACTCGGAAGACACCCCTCTTCAAGGGGGCAGGGGGGCAACTTCGGAGGCATTAAAAGAAATAAATTTTTAACTATGATAAAAGTTCTCGGTATTAAGATCATCGACAGGATTAAAGAAGCCGGTCTTACACAGGGTATTCTTTCAAAACATGCTTCAGTTATTACCACCAGACTGGGGTTTCATGAAGTTACAGATGAAGTCTGCAGCCGTGAAGCATATATCATTCTTCATCTTAATGGTGATCCTGCTGATACAGGGAAGCTATCATCTGAATTAAAATCACTCGAGGGTATTGAACTCCGGGAAATTACATTTTCCACTGACAAAGAATCACTTAATGTTGAGTCAGAAAAAAACAGTGTGGAAATTTTTGCCATTCTTATTGAACGTAGTCAGTCAGTTATATTATCAGTACAGAAAATTCTTACATCTTATGGATGTAATATCCGGACACGTTTGGGGGTTAATGAAGTGTTTTTCGGTGAACCGGCAGGTCTCATAATTATTGAACTTAGAGGTGACAAAAAACAGAGGATCCTTCTAGAAAAAGACCTCAAAGCATTAAATCATGTTCATGTAAGAACAATGGTTTTTTAATTGGAGAGCGTGATAAAACTACACCCTACTCACCGACGTCTTTCGCTATAATGTTTTGAGTCACCCCACTCATCATAAATTATTTCAGCATCCGCCAGGCTCACTCTTGCTTCCAGACAGCTCTGACAATCTTCAGCAGAATCATCTGTACATGGCTTGTTATCATAGAGTTTATAGTTGTCGCGATATTTTCCCGGCGTGATATTCGGCATTAATATGTTTGCGCCGACCTTAACTGCTTTTTCCCTGCCAATCGGATCAATTGCCTGTAATGCAGTAGCACCAACAATATTGATATCCTTCATCATTATTCTGATAATAGCAATCATCTTGAGAGTGAGATCAAATCTCTCGTTTAACGCCATTAGCTCGCCGCTATATTTTATAAGGGGTGTATCTTCATGTTCAATATAAGGGCCCATGCCACACATATCGATATTAAATGTTTTCATAAAGAGGAGATCCCCTGCAAGGTCATCCATAGTCTGAAAAGGCAATCCGATCATCACACCGGTGCCGGTCTGGTATCCGATGTCCTGGAGACTCTTCAGGCATTCAAGTCTGTGGTTAAAATCGTGTTTCGAATCAAAGGGATGGATCTTATTATAAAGTGACTGATTTGTGGCTTCAATACGTAGAAGATATCTGTGTGCCCCGGCATCATACCATCTTT
>JBBRSO010000219.1:0-4236 GCA_038245405.1 Bacteroidales bacterium | reverse complement strand
TCAGTCCTTCCCATCTTTCACTTCAATGGTACTATGACCTCTGCTGACTTCTCACGATAAATCTTGTTTCAACCGTGTTTCAAATTTCATTTCTACACGTCCGTGAGACCTCCCCGCTTTATTACCAGCTGGTAATAAAGCGGGTTATCGCCAGTTAATGATTATTACCAGTTAATAGCAAAGTTCTTAAAAATAAAGGGAAATTTACAAATCAACTGATAATAATCCTCATTGCTTAACGTCTGGATATTTTTATTCGAATCTGTTCCATGATATCAGTGTCCTTCCATTTTTTATTTTCTTCCATTTTGTCCGTCATAAGCAGAGCTGCTCCGGTTTGATTAATTGCTTGAAGCATGGCTTCCGAACCGATTTCAAGGTATTCCTCGGTTGTCTGGATCGATTCATGTCCAAGAAATCTCTGTATCACAGGAAGGCTAACACCACTCAACAACATGTGTGTGGCTTTTGATCTCCGGAATGTATGTGCAGACACTTTCTTTGCCTTTAGCGAAGGCATATCCGCAGATGCAGCAGCGGTATACTTTTTGATAATGTAATCAATGCCTGAGTCCGTCAATGTTTTTCCATAACGGTTACAGAACACGGTTCCTTCTAATATACCAAATCTTTGGCAATAATCTTTGACTAAAGTAGCGGCATCGGAAGAAATATACACAATACGGGTTTTTCTCCCTTTGCCGTAAATCTTGATAGAGCAGTTTTTTCCATAAGAAATATCTTCTGCCCTCATGTCGCATATTTCCTGAACGCGGGCGGCTGAATCATAAAGTACGCTTAAAAGTACAAAATGCCTGATTGAAATGTCACTACCTGAAGGGATAACCTTTAAAATAGCCTGAAATTCCTCAAGGCTTAGGAAATATTTTGGTGGTCTGTCCCCTTTTTTGACACGGATTTTTCCTACAGAAAGCAAGATATTCATGTAAACAGGTTCTTCTTCAGCCACAAACGCAAGAAATGAACGTATGCCGGCAAGCCGTTGGTTTCTTGTGGAAACAGATCCACCTTTTTCCTCAATGTTTGATAGCCAGGAAAGCACATGTTCTTTTGTAAAATCAAACACACGGATTTCGCTTTTCTTAATCCCTGATGTATCAGACAGCCAGGAGACATACTGGCTTACAGCGGTATAGTAAGATATGATTGTATGCCTGCTACAGCCCTTCTGCTTTGGCAGGTAGGTGCACAGGAATTTTTCGAGCAATGGATAAAAGCCTTTAAACAACTGAATCCACCACCTTCCGCTGGAACTCATCTGACAAAAAAGAGGTGTCCCCTGATGTTTTTCTCAACATATCGGAGGCCAGTTCTTCTGTCATCCAGAGATAATCCTGTGTTTCATAAATGGAGTGATGCCCCATGTATAAGGATAAATATTCAAGCACTGCATTGACATCTCCGCCCATACTTACGAGTTTCTGCAGAGAATGAACGGCGAAGGTATCGCGGAGGTCGTGAAGACGTGGCCCTTCCCCTTTTCCACGGTGAGGAATGCCCGCTTCTTTCAATAATATACGGAAGTAATTGTAAGCTATTCTTTTGTCGATGTGCCCGTTATGGAGATCGGAACCAGAATCAAAAAAGTAGGTGTTATAGATGCTGCACCGCCGCCCAAGATAGTTCCGGCATTTCGTGGTAAGGGATTCCGAAATTGGAAGCAATCGTTGTTTTCCACTTTTTGATTCTGTAACCAGTATGATATGTTCGTCTAAAGTGACATCCGTCAGTTTCAATGCCAGTGCTTCTGAAATCCGCATACCCGTACAATACAGCACCGCATACAGGCAGGAAACGGCATTCCTTATGTTGGGGTTTATCCTGTCATTACATGTATGGAAGGCAGATGCTTTTTCCAATAAAAAAGAGATTTGCTCTTTACTGAAAATATAAGGAGTATATGTGCTTTTTCTGCTCCCATGCAATCGTGTGATATACGCATCTTCAATTCCCTGAACCTTTTGCATGAAACGTCCTAGTTCGCGCATGACTGAAGCATAAGTAAGTACTGTAGATATTTTACGCTGATTCGTTACCTGAAGGAATCCATCTACCGCGTCCTTATCCAGGGAACATATCGGTGGATGATATCGGATGCAGTATGCGTCAAATATTTTTAGTACAGTAGCATATAACCTCTCTTTTCTGCGAGTGGATTTCTTGTACTGGATAAAATGTGTAAACGTCTCTTTCAGTCCGCATTGATACTCTGGAATACTAAATGGTTCAATCATGGTCAGGTACCTCCAATGCGCACAGGGATAATCGTGTGAGATCAACCTTTGCATACAAGTTATGACAAGCTTGTCATAAAATTTATTATGACAAGAAAAAGATTATGACAAGTTATGGGCTACAAAACCCTATTTTAGGCTATTTATATTTAATTTGCTTTCCATAATATTTAGGATATATAGCACAGAAATTTAATCTATTTACTTGATTTATAGTACTCATAAAGCTATTTACACCCTATTACAGCTAAAAATTATAGCTTGTATTAATAAAATTATGAAAAGTAAATTTGTTTTATATCCCTTAGAAATGCATCTTTCAGCCTTTTTCTTTACATAAGTACTTCCTTGTCATAATACAAGCGGGCGGTTTCTGCCGAGGTTTGCCCCAGTACGTTTGCAACTGTAAAGATGGAAGTTCCCTGATTAATCAGCCTGGAAGCCAGGGAATGTCTCAAACTGTGAGAGCCGTACCTTCTCAGTCCAATATCAATGACACTGGACAGGAAGCCATTTCTTACAATTCCGCTGACAGATTTTGGAAACAAACCCGTACCGTCTGATTTCAGGAAAAGCAATGCTGAATCGCTCTCAGGACGTTCGTTTAAAATGTAATCCATCAATGCGTTTCCAATATGCGGCAGGATATGGTGATTAATCATAGTACCTGTTTTTAATTGCGAAAATGAAATCATTCCGTTATCAAAATCCAGACAGCTGCAATGAAAGAAAGCGATATCAATAGACCTGAACCCATAGACTGCCAGTAAAAGTACAATCGCATAATCACGCCGCGTGTTTGTAGAATTTCGCATGGCAAAGTAAAGCAACAGACTTTTTACTTCATCGTCTGTAAAAACAGATGGAATCCTACTTGCCTTTACTGCCTTTATATCAGGAAATATGCAGGAGAAATCCTGCCCAATGTACCCGTGAACTGTACAGTATGAAAGGAACTTTTTTACTTCATCCAGTTCTCTTTTTTGATAGTAAGCGTTTTTACCTTTGAAAGACTGCATGTACTCTTTGATTCTAATCGAACTGACAGACTGTAAAACACTGAATAAAAGAAATCGTCTGATGGAGCCTTGCTTTCTTTGGATTGTCCTAGGACAATTTTCTGCCTCGGAGCAAAAGTTGAGATATTCACTCAAGATTTCTGAGCCCTCTTCCAATGGGGGATTGACACCCTTGCATCGCACTGACAGTAATTTTTCCTCTTGGAAAGCAAGAAGTACGATGAAAGCATGTTTGCATGTTTGCTCGTGCCGGGTCAATTGATAATTAGGAAGCTCCATAAGGTTTCGATTATACTTACTTACAAGGAAAGAAGATACCACATGCTCATCTAGTTCCTGATTATTGCCAGCCGTTTTAGTAAGCGCACAATAGAAACATGTGTAATTGTGAGCAATGGTACGCTTCTTGAGACCAGCTTCTGTTAAGTGCCCCACTATTGTATTTGTAGCCACTTTTAATAACATTCTTATCACCTCATAATGATATTTCAGCATAGCTGATACGCTCATTATAAAGGATAAGATTATCGCAAGTTGACAGGTTGATTGCATTCCATTGGTAAGAAATCTGTTGCCAACTGGTAATAATCATTAACTGGCGATAACCCGCTTAAGAACATTAACTTTCATCTCATGTCACCGCTATATTTACACCGTGAAAGTCGTATAGTGTTGGACTTTGTTTTGTTTAGCAAACTCGTCCGTTTCACATATGCCTTATATATAGTTTCTATTCGTCGGTGCGAGACTTTGCCTACAGCTTCCTTCAGATTCCTCCTCACGGAGGACACCCTTGCTGTTCAGCTAGTGGTTCCCACTACAAAGCCCACAGCGGACTTTCACCGCCAAGTTATTGCCCATGTCGGGCGAACTGAATAAGGGGCAGGCTATATAGCCTGCCCCTTATTCAGTTCGCCCGACATGGGCAATAACTTGGCGGTGAAAGTCCGCTGTGGGCTTTG
>JBBRSO010000218.1:0-4256 GCA_038245405.1 Bacteroidales bacterium | reverse complement strand
CAGTGTTTTTTGATGCTGATGGAGACAAGGATCCTGACCTGTATATTGTACGCGGTGGAAATGAACAACCAACCGGGGATCCGCTGCTGGAAGATTTATTGCTCCTAAACGATGGAAAGGGCAGTTTTAAACCTGCTGAAAAAGGCTCCTTGCCATTTATTCCAAATAATGGATCATGTGTGCGTCCTTGCGATTTTGATAAAGACGGCGATATTGATCTCTTTGTTGGCTCCAGATCGGTTCCGGGAGCATACGGATTGTCTCCAGCACAGCTGTTACTTGAAAATGATGGGAAAGGGCATTTTAAGGATGTTACTGATGTAAGAATGGCTGGTCAGAAAAATATAGGGATGGTAACTGATGCCGTATGGATGGACATTGATAATGATGGTGACAACGATCTGATACTTGCAGGGGAATGGATGAAAATTTCAGTCCTCAGAAATGACAATGGATTTTTTTCTGATGTAACAGACATCGCAGGCATGGAAGAGACTTCCGGGTGGTGGAATTGCTTACAGGCAGCTGATATAGACGGAGATGGTGATATTGATCTGATAGCAGGAAATCTCGGACTAAACTCAATATTGAAAGCTTCAGTGAAGGAACCAGTAGAAATGTATCTGAATGATTTTGATAACAACGGAACACCAGATCCTATAATCTGTTCTTATGAAAACGGAATCAGCTATCCGTTTGCTTCTCTCGATGAACTTGATGTTCAGATATCTGGCATAAAAAACAGATTTCCAAAATATTCAGATTTCGGCGGAAAAACGGTAAGGGATATTTTTGGCGATGATGCCATCAATAAGTCCATTGTTAAGAAGGCAGTTCTTTTCGGGAGCAGTATCTTTTTAAACAACGGCGATGGAACATTTAAGATCAAAAAGCTACCTGTCGAAGCTCAGTTCTCGCCTGTGAGGAATATTATGGTGCAGGATATTGGCCACGATGGAAGAAAGGATTTGATTCTGGCCGGGAATGATTACAATGTAAATCCGGACTATGGCCGTTATGATGCCAGCTATGGATGGTGTTTGCTGGCTTCAGACTCTGTATACAAGGCAATTATGCCATCCGGGAGCGGGTTGGTCATCACAGGTGATGCCAGGAGAATAGTACAAATTGATATTAAAGGAACTCAATATTTAGTGGTCGCAATAAACAATGGAAACCTTCAGATTTTTCAGATGAAATAATGTGCTGGGTGCAAGACGACAAACATTAACCACGGATTATCGAGAGTTCAGAAACTTAATCAGGCTATTTACATCAGGACTGATTCCATTTTTCACATATGATCCTGATACAGCATTAGCGACAACTAATGATTGATCGAGATTGAGATTATTTAAGAGTGCCAGACAAAATCCTGCGTTAAAATTATCACCTCCACCGGTCAGTATTTTGGGTTCGCTACAGAAAAATGTCTCGCTCATTTCAAAACTATTTCCGTCGTAAGCTATAGCATCTTTTGTCCGGTGAATAATTAATGTATCGACTCCTGAAGTTTGCCAGAGCTGTTTTATAAATACCTGATCATCATTAATATGAATGATATCGCATGCTTTGGCAACAAGATCGGCTTCGTTCTGATTGAGACTGAGTGTAACCTTAAAATACTGCTTGAACCGGCCTAATAGCTCAACTGCCTTCTTTATTTCGTTTCCCGATTTTCGGGAACAATCTGAAATGTCGCTGAAGAAGTCCGGCTTCTCCCCTTCCATCTTAATAAATGGCAATATCTCGTTTAGCATGCCTTCCCATATATCTGAGGAATTATCAATCTCACTCCAGTTCAGAAACGAAATAAGTTGTTTGCCTGAAATCATTTTTATCAGCCTGTCAACTCCAAGGTGATCTCGGATTCCTGTCCAGGTGAGACTTGCATAAGGACCTGGATCAAACATTATTACTTTTGAATTATTAAACTCAAGCGCAGTTGCGGTTATCGTATCTCCAATGGTCTCTATTGAACAGTTAGGGGACATGGTTTTGAAAACAGGCAAAATATCAGGAAGACCAAACGTCCCGATGCAATCCACTTTAACACCAAGACTCCCGAGAGCATTAGCCGTTATTACCATATTACCGCCAATCTTCGATAACTTTGTCTGAAGTTCCAAACCACAGCTCTTATTGTCAAGATTCATTAAGAAGCTACCAAACTGACTGCTGTCAGAGAAATAGCCTGTAATTTCATTCTCCTTCTTTTCTTTTACAATACGAACCAGTAAATCTATGCAGGCGTCAAAACCTAGAAAAGCATTATGATCTGCTGAATCTTGTTCCAATTTCCTTATGATACCGGGAATGATATTCGCTAATGTAGAATTCACTGGCTATTTTTTAAGGAGACTGGCTGCTTCTTTATCAAGTAGTAAAAAGGAATTCTTATGAGATTTCAGAACCGAAGCAGGAAATGATGTGGTAACCTCACTGTCAACAAGTCGTTTGGCCACTTCAGCTTTCCTTGTACCATTGAGTTGCAGAATTACAGTTTTTGATTCCATAATATATTTTACACCCAGAGTAATACCTGCAGTGAGACTGACTTTACCTGAGAAATATTTCTGCCCGACTTTTTTTGTTGTTTCATCCAGGTGAACAATATGTGAATAAAGATCAAATGAAGTTCCAGGTTCATTTAATCCCAGGTGACCATTCATTCCTGCTCCAAGAAGCATCATATCAATTGGCCCGTTCTTTTTTAAAAAATCGTCTGTCTTCTTGCATTCTTTCTTCAGGTCAGGGGATTCCCCGTCGAAGAAGCAAAGATTCTCCTCTGAATAGTCAATATGATCAAAAAGGTGTTTTTTCAGGAATGAAAAACAGTTTTCACTCTTCATCTCTCCAGTATTTGCCCATTCATCCAATCCTACGATCTTGCATTTTTTAAAACTTACTTTACCTGCCTTATTCAGTGCGATGAGATTTTTGAATGTTCCAACAGAAGTCTCACCTGCAGGAAAGCAAAGCAGGGCATCAGGTTTATTTTGAATTATAGTGGCAATCTGCTCAGCAGTTTTTACCGATAATTCATTATAATCATTGAAGATAATTTTCTTCATTACTAACAGTATTAATATTGATTTACTTTACCTAGTGTCCTTTGTGAAAACCTTTGTGCACTTTTGTGGTATGGATTTTTTTTTACCACAATGGAACACGAAGGTAATCACGTAGGAATACAAAGGAACAACAAGCTTATCCTAAATCCCTAAGTCCCTAAGTCTCCCCTTCTCCCCTTCTCCCCTTCTCCCCTTCTCCCTTTCTCCCCTTCTCCCAGTCTCAAAGTTTTATCTCTCCCCAACCTTTCCTATATTCTCTTTTTACAAACTGGTTAGCTTTTTCGAAATTAGTGATTCGCATGTTTTCTCCATCCCATTTGTAACTTATATATCTGCCAGGGAAATCAAAGGCTTCCATATCGCCATAAACAGGATCCTTTCTTTTTATTTTCTCTCTGATGTTAAAGCTTCTCAACAACAGGTTTCCCATAAGAACAGTCTCGGTCAATGGTCCGGCATACCCCACAAATGGTGAGTCAACTTCGGCATTACCGTAACCTGCTATACACGCGTCGATCCACTGCCACCAATGACCATCCATATCACCCTGTACCCTAGCATATTTCTGAGGAATGGAGATTTCCTTATTGCGTGAGAGCGGCAATAGAACAGGGTTGCGACCACCCCAGCCACATGCTGCTTTACCCTTCGTTCCAATGAATAAAGTACCACCTTCATAGTCATTAAGACCAGGATAGTCGGCCATTACCTCATTCATATTTACATCAGGGTCAATCTCATAAGGACGTTCAGGAGTTATTCCGCCATCCATCCAGTAGAGATCCAGGTCTTTCCCGTTTTTCAACTTATATTTAAATCTGATAGAACTCGATACTGGTCCGCTTTCAGGATAGATCCCTTCGGTAAAGATCCCATCGTATACAGTGCTTGCGCTGCATGATACCTCAGTGGGGTAACCCAGATTGAGGAGTTTAAACGGCGGACCGATAATATGGCAACCCATATCACCCAGAGCACCTGTACCAAACTCCCACCATCCGCGCCAGTTAAATGGCACCAAATTATCTATATAATTGGTTTGTTGCGCTGTTCCAAGCCAGAGATCCCAGTTTAGTTCCTTTGGTACCGATGGAGTTGTTTTTGGCCAGGGAATACCTTGCGGCCATACAGGACGATCTGTCCAGCAATATACTTTTTCGATCTGCCCGATAACATCAGCTT
>JBBRSO010000217.1:0-4273 GCA_038245405.1 Bacteroidales bacterium | reverse complement strand
CGCAACATCATCCATAGTTATACTCTTTATACCATATTTCATGTATAACTCCCGAACCTTCGACATAATGTTTTTTAACTCATCATTCATCCTGCAAAATTAAACAAAAAACTTTGGAAACAAATATCAGAATAAATGTTTTCGTAGTTTTTAATGGGAATTCAGGATACAAGCATGCGTGCTTCTTTTCCGTGGCCTCCGTGCAATCCGTGGTTAAGCTCTTCTTCAATTGCGATAGTGCGTATTTGCACCATTGTGTCGCTGAGCCGTTGAGCGGCCAGGCTGTTGAGCCGTTGAACCATTACGCCGTTGAACTTGTTTTGCTGGCTTAACAGGATTATTATCGATCAATGGATAAGGATGGTCGCTGATTACCTGGATTCTCTTTGTTATAAGCTTTTCTATATCTCTCAGGTATTCTTTTTCTTCTGCATCACAAAATGAGATGGCTGTACCCTTAGCTCCTGCCCTTCCCGTGCGTCCTATTCTGTGAACATAAGTTTCTGATATATTCGGAATTTCAAAATTTATGACATATTCAAGGTCATCAACATCTATTCCTCTTGCTGCAATATCAGTAGCCACAAGTACGCGTGTTGTCTGCGCTTTGAAACCAGAGAGTGCTTTCTGACGCGCATTTTGTGCTTTATTTCCATGGATAGCCTCTGAGCTTATATTATTCTTTTTCAAAACTCTTACAACTTTGTCGGCACCATGTTTTGTCCTTGTAAATACCAGTGCTGTTTTTATCTTTTCATCTTTTAAAAGTTCGAGCAGCAGAGAGTTCTTGTTGCCCCTGTCGATGAAATAGACAAATTGATTTACAATATCAACGGTCGACGCCGATGGAGTAACCTCAATCTTCACTGGCTTGTAGACAATTGTCCCTGCCAGTTTTACTATCTCCGGAGGCATTGTAGCAGAGAAGAATAATGATTGTCTCTTCTGCGGCAGTGCCGCGATTAGCCGTCTAACATCGTGTATGAATCCCATATCGAGCATCCTGTCAGCTTCATCGAGGACAAATATCTCAACATCCTTCAGCGAAATAAAACCCTGTGTCATAAGGTCGAGTAACCTACCAGGTGTCGCAATGAGAATGTCAACTCCGATTCTCAGGGCATTTGTCTGAGGGTTCTGATTTACCCCGCCAAAGACAACAGTGCATGTAAGACCTGTATGGCGACCGTATGCTTTAAAGCTCTCCTCAATCTGTATAGCTAATTCCCGTGTTGGAGTTACAACAAGGCTTCTGATTTTCTTATTTCTGTCAATATGTTTATTCCTGCTTAGTAACTGGAGTATTGGGACTGCGAATGCGGCAGTTTTTCCAGTTCCGGTCTGGGCACAACCAATTAGGTCTGTTCCCTCTAAAACTATCGGTATTGCTTGTTCCTGTATTGGTGTGGGTATCGTGTAGCCTTCTTCCTTTAGTGATTTAAGAATTGGTTCAATAATTTTTAATGATTCAAAATGCATAATTAGTATTTAAATGAATAAACCCTGATAACAATCTGTTATGATGGTGGGGGCACAAAGGTAGTCTTTCTATACTGATGTTTCACATCGTGGTTAAAGGTATGATAACAGGCTGTATGAAAGATTGTTCTAATCATTCTGGAATGATACAGGTTTTTTTATTTTGAATTCTGAACGGTATTTTTTACTCCCTCGTGATAGGGTGTAGGTAGAAAACTAAATCTCTTTTCGAATTTTGAAGAATCAAAGAAATAATCCCTGTCGTACTGGTACATCATTTCAGGCATTTCTTTCAGCATCGGGACAAATATTCCAAGTATCTTAAAAAGCCAGACAGGCATAACAAAAAATCTGTTTGCAACTTTCATTTCTTTTGAGAACAGCTCAATAAATTGTCTGCCTGTCAGAGTGTTATGATCGGTGGGCAGGTGCCACACGGCATTATAAGCATCATCGGTATTACCAAGGATAGCGGTTGCTTTGGCAGCATCTGGTGTGTACGTTAAAGAATGTATCTTGTCCGCATTAACCGGCCAGCTGGCACGCATACCTTTTAAGAAATTTTTATAGACCATCTCAATAGCCATGCTTTTATCATTTCCCGGACCATAAAAATCAGCAGAACGGGCAATGATTGCCATTAGGCGTCCGGCCTTAACTTCATCCATAATCATTTGTACAATCTGTTTTCGAACCAAACCTTTTTTACTTGGAGGATTGTAAGGCGAATCCTCTGTCATATGCGGAATAGATTTTATATCATATGAATAGACATTGTCGAAAAAAACAAGCCTCGCTTTATGTTTGATACACGCATTAATTGTTGACCGCATCAACATCGGCCATTTCTCCTGCCATTCTTTCAGCTTATATTCAAACCCCACCACAAGATAAACAACGTCCGACCCAGCTATTGCATTGTCAACAATTGCCGGGTTTGAAAGATCAGCAGGGAAAAGCTCATCCGTTTCATTTATCTTCCTGGGGTTACGACTCACAAGCCTTATTTTATCAGTATATTTTAACAATTCTTTGGCTAATAATAATCCGATAGTGCCGTTTGCTCCTAAAATTGTTTGCATAGTTTAAATTTTGAAATTTATTGTATAGGTGCTATACGTTTATCACACTGGAGAATTTCTGTACCTGTAAGGTAAAAGATTTAAGGTTTTGTGCTACTTTAATATAACAGGCGGCTATATCTATAAGTTCAGGAAAATTTAAATTCTTTTCCAAGGGGGCTGCATGTCCCCATAAAACAATCTGTTTCGCTGTTTCCTTCAATTTTAAGAGAGTTGACAGGAAGGTCGTTCCACGACAGTTTACCGGCTGATTCAAACAAATGAAAAAGCCCCTTGTTTATCATTACTGTTATATTATAAAAATCAGATTTAAATGGTTCCCTGTAATCTGAAAAATCTGGTTCTTTTCCTGTAAGCAGACCGATCCGGGTCAATGCCATTTCAGCCAGACTGACGCTTGAAGGTATAGGATGATCTGACCAGGAGGCATAAACAGTGTGGAAATCAGAAGCAGAAGATTCCTTCCACAAATTACCCTCCTTAAACGATTCAAGGTATGGAATCATCTCATTCATCTGATTGGCCCACGATTTGTCTTCTTCATAAAGCATACTTATCGCTGTAAGTAGTGCTGCAGCATCGAAAAGAAAACTAAGATCCTGAAATTCACCTTTATAGTATGAGTGTTTTAACGACTTTCCATTCCAGAACTTATTCAGAACCTTTAATACAATATCGGAAGAAACTTTTACCAGATCGGGTCGGTCAAGAAATCTGGCAGCTTGCATTAGGGAAATTGCAAGCAATGAGTTTATGCCACATAATATTTTTCCATCCTCCTGGGGTTGTTTCCTCGTTTTTCTTACTGAAAGCAATTTTTCTTCGATCCCGGTTAACGATGAGCCGTTTTGTCTTATCAGATGGATAGATCCATCAAAATTACCTGAGGGATCTACAATGTATGAGTCAGAGAATTTTTTAAATTCTTCAGCCGACAAAAGATTTTTCAATTCGTCATAGTCCCAAAGGTATGTCTCCCCTTCCTTATGATCAGTATCTGCATCCAGCCCGGTTATATACAAGCCATCTGATAGAAAACACTCATCCAGACACTTAAGAATTTTTTCTGCCATGGACCGGTATGACTCCTTGCCTATTACCCTGTAAGCGAGAGAATAGCACCATAAGGCCATTGCCTGGTCATAAAGCATTTTTTCAAAATGGGGGGTTGTCCACTCCCTGTCGACGCAATATCTGAAAATACCTCCCTGAAGGTGATCATTAAGACCGCGGGCCTGCATTGCGTCGAGTGTTTTAATGCATATTGTATTTATGGAAGGGCTGTCCCCTACCCCTGACTGGAATAAAAGAAATAACAACGATGAGTGAGGCGGGAATTTCTGTCCTGTACCAAAACCTCCGTGCTCAGGGTCATAATACCCTGAGAGCACTTTCAAAAGAGAAGATTCATCAGCAATTGAAGGTTGATGTTCAACAGAATAGAAGGTTGGTATTTTATCTCTGTTTTCTGCACAAAACTCATTTACCTTTTTCGCAATATACAGAAGTGAATTCGTAGAATCTTCAGACTCCGCAGAAGCATATGTAAGAGCATAGACAGGTCTGAGATCTGCGGTTATAAAGACGTTGAGAGGCCATCCTCCACTTCCGTTCTGCCTGTTGATGAAATCCATGAGAAATTGATCAATATCGGGTCTCTGTTCACGATCAACCTTTACACATATAAAATTACTGTTAAGGTAATCGGCTGT
>JBBRSO010000216.1:0-4312 GCA_038245405.1 Bacteroidales bacterium | reverse complement strand
TGTATGATTTTGAAAAGGAAGTACTGACAGGAAATAATTCATTTACAATTTCGAATATCAGGTTAACCCCCGGTTTATACTATCTTTATATCAGAGGAACCAGCTTATATAAAACAATACCTGTTTTAAATGTCGGAAGATAGAGTTTATCCATGCCAACAGTAATGCCAACCAGAGAAAATGCTCTGGAACTATTTAAAAAGTACAATAGAACAGAGAGTCTTTACAGACATGCACTATCTGTAGAGAGTGTGATGCGCTACATGGCAAAAAAGTATGGAGAAGATGAGGAGAAATGGGGAATTGTAGGATTAATTCACGATCTCGATTATGAGATGTATCCCAATCAGCATTGTGTAATGACAGAGATGATCCTGAAGGAAAATAACTGGCCTGAGGAATATATCAGGGCTGTGATGAGCCATGGCTGGGGAATAGTAACTGACGTAAAGCCGGAGTCCCTGCTTGAGAAGACAATATATGCCATGGATGAGCTTACAGGGCTCGTGGCTACCAGTGCACTTGTAAGGCCATCAAAAAGTGTACTTGATATGGAAGTACGTTCGGTGAAAAAGAAATGGAATGATAAAAGATTTGCAGCCGGTGTCGACAGGTCAGTCATCGAAAATGGCGCAGAAATGCTGGGAGTAAGCCTTGATGAGCTTATAACTGATTGTATAATGGGAATGAGAACAGCGGCAAAGGAGATTGGGTTAGCAGGGTGAAAAGTAGGGACATGCCATGGCATGTCCCTACTATTATAACACTTTCAGTTTAATATTTCTGAACCAAACATCATTGCCATGATCCTGAAGTCCTATGTATCCCTCTTTAGCAGGGTTAACCACCATTGGAAAATCTTTAAACTTCGAGCCGGCAATCATCTTTTTCCAGTCTTCTGTCCATAAATGAAACTCAACAACGTTATCGCCATTCTGGGAAAAAACGACTGTTCCCTGGTAGCAAAGAATATGAATATGGTTCCATTCTCCTGCAGGCTTTGTATTCTGCGGCTTAGCAGGTATAAGGTCGTATAAGGACCCTGCCATTCTATTTCCGTCTTTACCGAGTTTGGCATCCGGATGCTTATCATTATCAAGGATCTGCATCTCCAGCCCTGATTTCCAGATTTCCTCGTTTGGTACTTCCTGAGCAAGAATGAATATACCACTGTTTCCTCCTCCTCCAGCTTTTAATTTCCACTCGAGATCCAGTTCAAAATTGGATAATTTCTTGTCATAAATAACATCACCGCCATTCCCGGCTTCACCTGTTCCGGATTCAATGCAATGGAGTGTACCATCAACTACCTCCCATCCGGCTGTAGGGAAAGCAGGTTTATTATAGCCACGCCATCCGTCTGTGGTTTTTCCATCAAAAATAGAGACAAAACCGTCATCTTTTGGTGCAGCAGCATTTGTTACAGCAGGTTCAGCTTCGGCTGTCTTTTTTGTATTACCATTTGATCCGCATGATGTTACAAGGCCCATAACGAGAACACTTGATAAAATAATATTAACTAGCTTCATAATATTTGAATTATTTAAAGTTAAAAGTCACAGGTAAAGTTTTTTACCTGTGACTTTGTATTAATTATACCGGCATATCAGGTAATGTGTAACCTGGTCTGTAAGTATGTTTAACCATTTCGGCTGCAAATTGTTTTGCAGGGATTGGCTCAGTCCATTTTTTGTCAAATTTCGGATCGCCGTCGAGGATGGTAAAGTTGTCAGAAATAACAGTTTTTACTTTATCCTCATTAGTGATATTTGTAAATTCCATTTTCTCACCATTCCAGTCAAGTGATCTGTTAAGACCCTGAAGTCTTACAGCGAGAACGCCCATAACAACCATTTCGTTGAATGGTCCGGCTTCTGAAAAGTCAGATTTGGTTTTAACTCTGCTTTCAGGAGCTTCCTTACATGCGCGTACCCAATCCATTTCGTGACCGCCGTTCATAGCATTTTCAATTCTTCTTTCAGTTTTCGGAACTACAGGTTTTCTTCCTGATAATAACCATGGATTTACTCCGTAGCATCCGCAAACAAGAATATCTTTTGAACCGTAGAAGAGAACACCACCACCACTATCATTCATGTTTTTACCTGCTGGCCAACCGGCAGGTTTTTCTGGCTCCAATCCACCATCAAACCATGTTACAGTAACCTCAGGATACTTAATCTTTGATCCTTTAGGAGCAATCCTTTCCGGGTAAACAAGTTTTACCAGCTGTGCTGTTGGAGCGCAATCATTAAGAAGTAATGTAGAGCTAGCCTGCACCTTAGTTGGATACTGCAGCTTAAGACTCTTGAATACCGGGTGAAGAATATGGCAAGCCATATCACCAAGAGCACCGGTTCCAAAATCCCACCAGCCTCTCCAGTTCCAAGGAGTATAAAGACTGTTATAAGGACGCATTTTTGTAGGCCCTATGAAAAGATCCCAGTTAAGTGTATCTGGAACCCATTCGCCTTTAGGTACATTAAGTCCCTGCGGCCATATAGGGCGGTCTGTAAATGCTTCAACTCTTTTAATATCACCAATTTCGCCGTTCTGTATCCACTCAATGGTCTGGTTTACACCTTCTGCCGATGATCCCTGGTTTCCCATTTGTGTAGCAACTTTATATTTTGCTGCCAGTTTGGTAAGTAAACGGGATTCATAAACAGTGTGTGTCAGAGGTTTCTGGCAATATACATGTTTGCCCATCTGAATCGCATTGGATGCAACGACGGCATGAGAATGGTCGGCTGTAGCAACAATAACAGCATCAATTGATTTTCCCATTTCATCATACATCTTTCGCCAATCCCAGTATGGTTTTGCACCAGGGTTTGCAGCAAATACTTTTTTCGAATATCCCCAGTCAACATCGCAGAGTGCAACGATGTTTTCTGTCGGAGAGACGTTCTTCAGGTTTGAATTCCCCATACCACCGATACCAACAACAGCGATATTCAGCTTGTCGCTGGGAGCAGGTGTTTTGCGGCCAATACCACTAACTACATTGCTGGGAAGTATTGTCAAACCTGCAGCAACAGCACCAGTCGTTCCAAGAAACGTCCGGCGTGTAATGTGTTTTGAATTTTCTTTCATCTCAGGTAAATTAAAATTTATAATTGATCCATAAAATTAATTATTTTCTATAATGTCGTGCATATGAAATTGCATATTTAACAACATATTAAGAATTTTACAATTCTCTGATCCATATGTTCCTGTAAGAAACAGGGTTTCCATGGTCCTGAAGCTGGATGCTTCCAGGGTTATGTTTCTTTATAAAATACTCAGGGATACCTATGTACTCTGTAGGTCCTCTTAGAACAGAATTGTTCTGGACAAGTACGCCATTGTGCAGAACAGTTGCCCTCGGAGGAGTGGCATATACCGTGGTATCACTCCCAAATGTTGGTGCAGTGAAGATTATATCGTATGTCTGCCACTCACCAGGTTTCTTGCATACATTAACGAGAGGGGGATATTGCTTGTAGAGACTTCCGGCCTGACCATTACGATAAGTGCGATTATTGTAACTGTCCAGAACCTGAACTTCATAAAGATCCTGAAGAAATACACCGCTGTTGCCTCTGCCCTGGCTTTCTCCTGAAACATCAGAAGGAGTTTTCCATTCGACATGAAGTTGAAAGTTTCCGAATGTCTTTTTTGTCTTAATCATTCCAGCTCCTCTTACGCTGATAAGTGACCCGTCTTTAACAATCCACTTTGTAGGATTACCCTGCAGATCAGACCATTCTGAATTTACATCGCTTCCGTTAAATAATATAATTGCATCGGAAGGTGCATCCATATTTGTATTTCCGGGTTGAATAATAGCTACCTCTGGCTCCCATATTTCAGTCATGCCAGGTGTCATTTTTTCTGGTTCGGGATATTTTGTTTGAGCGGTTTTTGCAGGTTGCTGTGACTGTCCCGAAGCATACATGCAAGCGAGCAACATTGAACTGATAATCAACAATTTTTTCATTTTCTATTCAGATTTAGTTTTATAAAAGAGTATTTTACACCCCCAATCAATATTGAGCGTGTTTGTATTTAATACAAATATAAGCCGTGTTTTTAAAAAAACCTAGACATAAAATAACCTGCATAAAATGAATTTGAAGAATTGAGAGAATTTGCTTTCTATTTTTTTATGAAAATGGCGTGGCTGTTTATTTGATTTTTTAATCTATTTTAGCATTGACGTATAATAGCTGAAAATGCATAAAGGACAGGTAACAATTAAGGATATCGCGAAAGAGCTTGGAATATCTCCCTCAACTGTATCAAAAGCTCTGAAAAACCATCGCGA
>JBBRSO010000215.1:0-4431 GCA_038245405.1 Bacteroidales bacterium | reverse complement strand
ATAGCATTGATAATCAGGGATATAGTAATTTAGAATGAAAATAAATTATACACCAAAATGCTATCATTCTGAAATTGTGATAGTTGTAAATTAAACTTTTTTTAGCAAGTGGTCAACCCCTGCAAGTTGGGTTAAGATAACGTAATTGTGACGTTACTTTTTATAATAAGGCATAGTTGCGGGGAGTGCTTCTTTAATTTTAGCAATACGGGTAGCATCAGAAGGGTGAGTGCTCATAAATTCCGGAGGCTTTGATCCTCCTTTGGCGCTCATTCGTTCCCAGAATGCAATCGCAGTCTGTGGATCATAACCAGCCATTGCCATAAAAATTAATCCCAGCTTATCTGCCTCCAGCTCCTGTTCACGCGAGAATGGAAGTAAGACCCCCACCTGCGTTCCGATACCATAGGCACCATTAAAAATATTTTGCGTTTCTGCAGGTTTCTGCTTCACCGCTTCACTCAGCGCAATCCCGCCTAACTGTGTAAGGAGTTGCTGACTCATCCGTTCATTGCCATGACGGGCTACAGCATGGGCAATTTCGTGACTCAATACAACTGCCAGTCCATTTTTATCCTTTGTATATGGAAGTATACCGCTATAAACGACAACCTTTCCGCCAGGCATACACCATGCGTTTGGTGTTGAATCATTTTTTACCAGGTTGAATTCCCATTTATAACCTTCAAGCCTGGATGAACTATTATTATCTGCAAAATATTTTGTAACAGCGCCGGCAATATCAGAGCCAACTTTCTTAACCATATCTGTATTTTTCTGATCAGCAGATACAGGATTTTCTTTCATGAAATCGCTGTAATTTGTCAATGACATAGAGATCACTTCGGATTCGGGCAACAGGTTAAGTTGTTTCCGGCCTGTGAGGGGAACTACTGAACATGCCTGGTTAAACAAGACTAAAATAAGTATGATTTTCAGATATCTCATAGAGCTGTTTTTTTGTTTACAAATATATTAATTCTGATTACACAATTCTATGACACTAATAAATATGATTTCTTTGAAGAAGAAAAAAGACTTACATGAAGTCTCTTTTATCACTTACATCTAAAGTTTTAGAATTTATAGCTGTTATCTTCAATAAGCTTATCAGCAATACGTCTTCTTGCGTCTTTCACATTTAAACAATCCACACGGGTAAGGTTTTCAATTGCCTTAATCAGAACGGGACAGGTTTCCGGTGTCGAAAATGAGCCGATTGCCTCAAGGGCCGATTTTCTTACGATGCTTGCCGTGTCAGTAACATTCACATCAAGCATATCTTTGTATACGGACCCATCTCCGTTTAATGACGACATCTTTTCGACCCTCAATGCCAGAGATTCAGATACGTAAGTCTCCATCATCATCTCAGCTATATTATTGAGAACTTCCTGCTCATTTATCAGGCCTTTCCCGAAAAATTTAGATGCGCCATGAATACATATAAGTGTGGCTTTCTTAAAGTTCTTTATATTTCTCGTTTTCTGTTGGTAATATGTTTCACCTTCTGTTTTTCCGGAAGTTATGTCATTCAGACCATTATAAAGCTTCTCTGCTTCTCCAAAAAGATCGAATTCACCTTTCATAGCACGTTTCATAGCAGTGTCAACAACGAGCAGACGGTTTATTTCATTTGTACCTTCGAAAATCCTGTTTATCCTTGAATCTCTGTAACCTCTCTCCACTGCCATCTCTGCTGAGTAGCCCATTCCGCCATGTATCTGTACTGCCTCATCTGCAACAAAATCAAGCATCTCCGATCCCACTACCTTCAGTATAGCAGCTTCAACGGCATAATGACTGATAGACTCAATAGAGGCCCTGCCATAGTCACCGCAATCGGAAGTGAGATTTTTCATCAGCCTGTCGATATCTGCACTCACCCTGTAAACAGCAGATTCCGAAGCAAAGAGACGAATGACCTGTTCTGCCATTTTGTGCTTAAGGGCTCCGAATGTTGAAATCAATACCCCGAATTGTTTCCTTTCATTGGAGTATTTTACTGAATCATTTATTGTCTTTTTAGCGGCTCCGATAACATTGGCGCCAAGCTTCAATCTTCCCATATGCAGAATGCTGAGTGCAATCCTGAATCCTTCTCCTCTTTTTCCGAGCAGGTTTTCTACAGGAACTTTTACATCATTGAAATAAATCTGTGCTGTAGAAGAGCCCTTAATACCCATTTTGTGTTCATCGGGACCAATGACTACACCAGGATATTTGCTCTCAACAATAAATGCGCTTAATACTCTGTCGACGTCAATCTTTGCAAATACTACAAGCGTGTCGGCAAAACCGGCATTGGTGATCCACATTTTCTGACCATTAAGAATATATTGCTTCCCGTCTTCACTCAGCTTTGCATTTGTTTTACCTGAATTGGCATCGCTGCCAGCTCCGGGCTCTGTAAGACAATAAGCCCCTATTATTTCCCCCGAGGCTAGTTTAGTCACATATTTTTCCCTCTGAAGTTTTGAACCGTAATACATTATTGGCAGAGTTCCAATACCACAATGTGCCATATAGGCTACTGAAAATGAATATCCTGCGCCGGTTGTTTCTGCAACAAGCATCTGGGTAACAAATGATTGTCCGAAGCCTCCGAATTCTTCAGGAATGGAGATTCCCATTAACCCGAGCTCTCCTGATTTCTTAAGCATGCTTTTCATCAGCTCCCGATCACCTTTCTCAACATTTTCAAGGTTGGGATACACTTCAGCTTCAAGAAAATCTTTGCATGTCTGTGCGATCATCCTTTGCTCCTCATTGAATTCTTCCGGGATAAAAATGTCTTTTGAGTTTACTTCAGTTACAAGAAATTCACCGCTTTTCAAGAGTTTCGTATTTTCCATTTTTTCAAATAATTATTTTGACTTTCTTCTATAGATCAATTGATTGTGCTATCAGTTCTGCGATGTCCATATTTTTTATCTCCTGCTCCTTATTCTTGTATTTCAGACCATCAGTGAGCATAGTCATACAGAAAGGACATGCCGTGGCAATAACACTTGCATTGGTTTTTAGCGCATCTTCTGTTCTTTCAATAAATACTTCTTTATCCCCTTTCTCGGCTTCTTTAAACATCTGAGCACCTCCTGCGCCACAGCATAATGCGAAGCTTTTGTGTCTGTGCATTTCTACAAGGTTACCTGTAAGCTTTCTGAGAATCTGCCGGGGCTCATCATAAATATCGTTCGCCCTTCCCAGGTAACAAGGATCGTGATAGGTAACTGAAATATTATTTAAAGAATCCCGGTCTATCTTAAGCTTGCCTTCTTCGATATTCCTATTAAGAAACTGAAGGTAGTTAATAACTTCAAAATTACCACCCAGATCGGGATATTCGTTCTTGAATATGTTGTAACAATGAGGACAAATCGTAATAATTTTTTTTACTTCATACATTTTGAATATCTCAATTACCTGAAGCGCCTGCATCTGATAAAGCATTTCATTCCCTGCACGCCGGGCAGGGTCGCCGTTACAGGTCTCTTCTTTTCCCAGAACAGCATAGCTTACATTAAGATGAGTGAGTATTTTAGCGAACGCCTTTACTACTTTTTTATACCTGTCATCGAATGCTCCGGCACAGCCTACCCAGAACAGATATTCGGGTTTTTCACCTCTTGCAAAGAGATCAGCCATTACAGGGACATCAATTTTACGGGTTTCCATTTTTTAAATTAGTTTTTGTTACGCAGAGTTACACAGGTTAGCACAGAGTCCCTATAGTTATCGGGACTCCGGGGATTAATGAACTTTCATTTCCAGGTCTTTAGCCCAGTTCATTCGGTCTTCAGCCGAATATTGCCATGGCGCTCCGTTATTTTCAATATTGCTGAATAATGCTTTGATTTCTTTTGGTGCTGATGCTTCCTCCATCACCAGGTATCGTCTCATATCCACTATAAGAGCAGGGTGATTGATATTTATCGGACACTCTTTGGCACAGGCATTACATGTTGTACATGCCCATAGTTCTTCTTCCGAAATATAATCTCTCAGGAGTGATCTGTTATCACTGAAATCTCTTCCGTTTTTAACCATAAGCGGACCTTTCTCATTCATCCTTGCCCTCAGGTCCATAATAATTTTTCGCGGGGATAATTTTTTCCCAGTAATATTTGCCGGACAAACAGAAGTACATCTTCCGCACTGGGTACAAGCCAGTGAATCAAAATAGTTTTTCCACGATGCATCTTCACAGTCCTTTACACCAAAACGCTCTGGAGGAGCATCGTTTGCGGGAGCTGCAGCAAATGCAGTATTGGGATCCATCATAAGTTTTACTTCTCTTGTTATTCTGTCCATGTTCGCAAGCTTACCCAACGGATCAAGCCTAGATAGAAAGACATTGGGAATTGACATGAAGACATGAAAATGCTTGGAGTATGGAAGCATATTGGCAAACAGGAAAATAAGAAGTAT
>JBBRSO010000214.1:0-4434 GCA_038245405.1 Bacteroidales bacterium | reverse complement strand
TAGTAGCTCATACTTCGCTTTTCCACTGGGCAAACCTTATAATTTTTATTGCAGCCTTCATCTCTATATTCGTTGCAACTGTATACATGACTAAAGTTCTGAATATTAAACGAATGTTTGCGTATTCAGGCATAGAGCATATGGGAATTGTAATGCTGGGGATTGCTGCCGGAGGAATAGGTTACTATGCGGCTGTTCTCCATATAATCCTGCATACGTTCGTTAAATCAAGTCTGTTTTTCCAGTTTAATCAGCTCTACAGAACCTTTCAAAGCAAGAGTATTCAGTATGTAGGGAATTA
Source organism: Bacteroidales bacterium (assembly GCA_038245405.1). GTDB lineage: Bacteria > Bacteroidota > Bacteroidia > Bacteroidales > VadinHA17 > LD21. The sequence goes on along the minus strand of JBBRSO010000214.1, from coordinate 4,133 downwards.
TTTTAAATATAATCCGGCCGGCGCTATAGTGTTGTTAATAGGTTTCATTAGCGCCACTGCTATGCCACCTTCAGGATTATTTGTCAGTGAATTCCTGATTTTCAGATCTCTTTTTGAGGGTAAATTCATTGTTCTGCTGATTTTTGTATTAATTCTCCTTACAATCGTAATCTGGGCTTTCGGGAAAAATATTATGAAGATTCTTTTTCTTCCGGTTTCGGAGATAGATGAGACTAAAATACCCAAAATAAATCCATGGGAATCGCTTACACAGTACGTGCTGCTCTTTACCGCAATATGGCTGGGGTTAAATCCACCTGCCATTTTTGTACAGATGATTCAGGATGCAGTTAATATCTTACCACATTAGTATGAATTTCATCAATATAACCAACCACCAGACCATTCCGCTAAATTCGGTACCGGAATCAGATTACGAGTCGTTTTTTGAGACAAACACCAGCTTAATGGATAACCATCCTGAGAGACACTGCGTTTTGTATTTTGGGTATAAAATTGAAAAGTCGGTTCGTCTGATTTGTTGTATTGCCGACGATTCGGAACATGATATTAAGGTTTCTTCATCATTGGTGAATGAAGATTCTGTTTTGAATTCATTTACAGCAAGACATTTATCATTTGAAAAATTTGAACGTGAGATTCATGAAAACTTTGGGATAAAGTATAATGATCATCCATGGCTCAAACCGGTAAGGTACGCTGAAAACAGGAATGATAAAACTAAGGAAATTTTAAATTATCCTTTTTTCAAAATTGATAGCGAAGAACTTCATGAGGTGGGAGTAGGCCCTGTTCATGCGGGTATTATTGAACCTGGTCACTTCAGGTTCATATGTAATGGAGAACAGATCTTACACCTCGAAATTCAACTCGGTTTTCAGCACAGGGGTGTTGAAAAGCTGTTTCTCGATAAAACCAAACTGTTACAGCGGACGATTTTGGCTGAATCTATTGCCGGCGACAGCGTTATAGGTCATACTACAGCTTTTGCATATCTGATGGAGAGTATGAGCGGTTTTATTCCCGACAGGGAGCTTCTCTACTCGCGTACAATTGCTCAGGAGGTAGAACGCATCGCGATCCACACGGGTGCCCTTAGTGCAATATGTACTGATATAGCTTACCAGCTTGGAAGCTCTGTATTGGGGCGATTACGCACACCTGTTATTAACTTCTTTCAGGAATGGTGCGGAAATCGACTGGCAAAAGGAATGATCAGGAAAGGTTTTAATCCTTACCCTTTCAACGGGCATCTGGCTGACAGGCTTACTAAGATTTTAGATGCATTTGAACCTGATTTCATAGAAATAAACGCTGAGATCTCACGCCTTCCAAGCACATTGTCGAGGTTTGAAAGAACAGGCATGCTCTCTTATAATCAGTTGTTATCGATAGGTACAGTTGGAATGTCGGCAAGAATGAATGCACTTCCAAGGGATATACGAGTGTCTCACAGTTATGGTCTGTATAGTGAATTGAACCACGAACCGATTATCAAGCATCATGGAGATGTCTATTCAAGAGTGCAAATAAGAAAGATGGAAGTGCTGCAGTCAATCTCATATCTGAGACATTTAATGAATGACATACCTCAGTCTCAGTCTCAGCCTCAGCCTCAACCTCAACCTCAACCTCAACCTCAACCTCAGTCTGTACTATTAAAGCCCAATTCATTCTCTATCTCGTTAACAGAGGGGTGGCGCGGTGAAATCTGCCATGCCTGTATAACCGGAGGCAATGGTGAAATGTTAATATATAAAATCAAAGATCCTTCATTTCATAACTGGCTTGCGTTGGCTTTGTCAGTCAGGAATAATGAAATATCTGATTTTCCTGTATGTAATAAAAGTTTTGATCTGTCATATTGCGGGCACGATCTGTAGAATATAAAACATGTAAAAAATGCTTAACACATTTAAAATCATATATCATCAGGGTAAACAATATATCCCTGATGTTACAAAGGCAAAGGTTCCCGGGATCTTCCGGGGTCGGCCTGAAATAAGTACGGAAAAAGTGGATGAAGAGCTATTGGCTGAAATCTGTCCGACAGATGCAATTTCAATAAGTCCTGTCAGTATTGATCTTGGGAAATGTGTATTCTGTGGAGAATGTGCAAGACTTTTCCCATCTAAAATACAATTTACAACAGATTACAAGTTAGCTACAAACGAACGGGCCAGGCTCATCATTTCTGAAGATTCATCTTCACCTGTGCTTGTTGATCCCGAGCTGGTAAGAAAAGAGATCAGAAAGTTGTTCAAAGGGTCGCTGAAGCTCAGACAAGTTTCTGCCGGAGGGGACAATAGTACCGAACTTGAGTTAAATGCCAGCGGAAATGTAAATTTTGATATAGGGCGGTATGGAATTGAATTTGTTGCTTCTCCACGTCATGCGGATGGGATTGTTATTACAGGACCTATCACACGAAATATGGCAGGTCCACTGCAAATAACGTACTCTGCCATTCCTTCTCCAAAAATCATTATACTGGCAGGAACTGACGCTATCAGTGGTGGAATATTTGAAGGCAGCACTGCGTTAGACCGAAGTTTCCTGGTACAGCATCATATCGATCTGTATATACCAGGCAATCCGGTACATCCACTGACATTTATAAATGGGATTGTGGATTTGCTGGGAATTAAATGATGGCGCGGATTTGCAATCCGTGCCTCTCCCGTTGCGCCTTTACGCCGTTGAGCCATTGCGCCTTTTAATACCCTGCAGCCTGTCCGTCTTTTCGCGATTCCGAAGCGCCGAACCACACCTTATTCTTTTCGTCCCACATTATGGCCTGGTAGCCACCATATCCACCAAGATCCCACTGGATAACATGACCCTTAGCCATAAGATTCTGGATTACTTCAGTACGAAAACCACTCTCCAGAAGCAATACTCCTCCATTAGTCATCTGCTGGCCTGTCGGTTCCGATGATCCTACATGGTGCATTCTTGGAGCATCTCCTGCTTCCTGAAGGTTCATTTTAAAATCGATGAGATTAATAACGATCTGAGCGTGACCCTGTGGCTGCATATCCCCGCCCATCACGCCAAAGCTGATCCAGGGCTTTTTGTTTTTTGTAATAAATGCCGGGATTATTGTATGGAAAGGCCTCTTTCCCGGAGCGTAAACATTGTTATGACCCTCTGACAGACTGAACATTTCGCCTCGGTCCTGCAGTATAAAACCCAGTCCGGTAGGGCACATTCCTGAGCCCATTCCCCTGTAATTGCTCTGTATAAGTGAAACCATATTCCCTGCTTTATCGGCTACGGTAAGGTAAATAGTATTTCCTCCTTCAATTATGCCGGGATCGTAAATCTTAGCAGCCTTTTCCCTGTCAATAAGCTTTCGTCGTTCAGCAGCATATTTTTTTGAGAGCAGTTCTGCAACTGGCATCTTGCTAAAGAACGGATCGGCATAGTACTTTGCACGGTCCTCGAATGCAAGTTTTTTTGCTTCCGTAAAGAGATGCATATATTCAGCTGAACCAAACCCCATCGAGGCGATATCATATCCTTCCAGAATATTCAGGATCTGAAGCACAGCAATTCCCTGTCCATTAGGAGGGAGTTCCCATACATCATAGCCCCTGTAGTTAGTGCTTACCGGTTCCACCCATTCAGAATGATGTCGGTACATATCGTCATAGGTGAGAAATCCTCCCTGTTTCTTCATGAATGCGGCTATATCCTTCGCTATACTGCCTTTGTAAAATTCGTAGCGTCCGCCTTTTACAATTTTATCGAGAGTGTTTGCCAGTAACGGATTTTTAAAAACTTCTCCTTTTACCGGAGGCCTGCCACCTGGCATATATACTTCTTTTATGTTCGGGTATTCCTTAAGCGATTCAGCCTGTTTGAGAGCAAATGCTATAACTTCTGTAACCGGAAATCCTTCCCTTGCATACGTTATTGCAGGCTGCAGGATATCTTTCATAGGTAGCCTTCCAAACATTTCGTGCATTTCAAACCAACCATCAACACAACCGGGTACAGAAACGGGCAACGGTCCAAATGAAGGAATAAATTCATACCCATTTTCTTTAAAATATTCGAGCTTAAGCGAACGCGGTGATCTTCCGCTTCCATTTAAACCATATAACTTG